>PABD01000022.1 GCA_002702685.1 Planctomyces sp. | reverse complement strand
CTCGTAGACCATCTTCAGTTCTTCGCTGGTGTATCCATCCGCTTTCTCGCTGCCGATCTGCGGGATGGCGTTGAAGGCGATCGGGTATTTGAAGGCTTTGTACTCGTACGACTCGTTTTTGAGGAACGCCATGCTTCCCTGATGCAGGTCGGCTGTTCCCTGCACGCCCGCGCCGCTTGTCGCCTGGTAGGTGCTGACGATCACCCGTTTGATCGGGCTGTAGTCGTGCAGCGGTTTGAGCGCGACGACCATCTGCGTGGTGGAACAGTTGGGGCTCGCGATGATCCCTTTAGCGTTGATCGCATCCTGCGGGTTAATCTCCGGGATGACGAGGGCGACATCGTCTTTCATGCGAAAGAAGCCCGACTCGTCGATCACTTTGCAACCGGCTTCGACGGCGGCGGGGAGGTATTCGGCCGCGATGTCATCGGGCGTGCTGGCGATGACGAGGTCGATTCCCTTGAAGCAGTCGAGTGTCAGTTCTTCGTACGTATATTCCGTCCCTTTGAACGTCAGTTTCTGCCCGGCGGACCGTTTGGAAGCGAGGAAGCGGAAGGTCTTCGCGGGGAAGTTCCGTTCTTCGAGCAATTGGCGAATAATCTGACCGACAGCACCGGAGGCACCGACAACAGCGACGGTATCGAACACGTAATAACTCCTGTCTCAGGATGAGAATAGAATGAGTAAACTGTACAACGGATCCGGCACATTAACTCGGCACGGGGACTTTCCCGCGGGGGAAAGCTCAAGCGGTTGCGCTCACGGACCACGTCTCTGGGGTAGGAGTCACGACGTGGTTGCAGGTTCACTTCGACGCGTCAGCGAGGCGATTGCCAGTGGTATCAGGCACTTCTCGCTGGCGTTCGGAAACCGGGCGGCATACAGCTCGATCGACGTCATTATGCGGCGATCCGGACAGTGGAAACGGTAACACTATATAAGGAGAGGGGGGCGGGATGCAATTCGCCGGGCCGGATCCCCCTGTTTTTGAGGGACAAACCGGTGCTCGATTCCCCCGTTGGCCGCTACTGGAGAACGGTTTGCCATAAATTCACGCTTTTCTCGGCAGAGCCAAACCGCGTGGTTGGGAGGCTTTGTTCCGGCTTGCTATACTTCCAGACGGTCTCCCATTGCCCGTGTTCGCGCGGACAGAGGCGACCATTTGTTCTTTTGATCATTGTTTATCCTCATTCATCCGCGACAAGTGATCCATGATTCCTGATAACCTGCGTATTCTCGTTGTTGGTCAAGGTGGCCGTGAACATGTGCTTTGCTGGAAACTGAGCCAGTCGCCCCATGTGAGCCGTGTTTATTGTGCTCCGGGCAATGCCGGAACGGCCCTCGATGTGATGAATGTCGACATCTCCGCGACCGATAACCGCCGTCTGGTGCAGTTCGCGAAAGAGGAAAAAATCGATCTGGTCGTTATTGGACCCGAGGCCCCGCTCGTCGCCGGTTTGACGGACGACCTGCAGAAGGCGGGGATCCGCGTCTTCGGTCCGAGCAAGACCGCCGCGCAGCTCGAGGGGAGCAAGGCATTCGCGAAGCGAATCATGAAACTCGCGCAGGTTCCCACCGCCGACTACCAGGCGTTCGATAACCTCGACGCCGCGCTCAGTTACATCGAAGACCGGTCAGCGATGAAACTCGTCGTGAAGGCCGATGGTCTGGCGGCCGGCAAGGGGGTTGTGGTGTGCGATACGCAATTCGAAGCGACGGAGGCGGTCAGAAGTATGCTCGCGGGACGCCAGTTTGGTACGGCATCCGACAAGATCGTCATCGAAGAACGGCTCGTCGGTCAGGAAGCCAGTATTCTTGCACTCGTCGACGGAAACACGATCATCCCGCTCGAAACCTCGCAGGACCACAAGGCCGCGTACGATGGCGACAAGGGGCCGAACACCGGCGGCATGGGGGCGTACTCCCCCGCGCCGATCGTTACCGCGGAAATGATGGACGTGATCGTCGAGAAGATTCTCGTGCCGACCGTCCACATGCTCCGTCGCGAAAAGGCGGACTTCTGCGGCGTGCTCTACGCCGGTTTGATGATTACCAGACAGGGACCGAAAGTGCTCGAATTCAACGTGCGCTTTGGTGACCCGGAAGCACAGCCGGTGCTGATGCGACTGAAAACGGATCTCGCCACGCTACTGTACCTCGCCGCCGAACAGCGTTTAAGTGAACTCGACGAACTCGAATGGGACGACCGCCCGACCCTCTGCGTGGTGATGGCCTCGGCGGGTTACCCGGGTGACTACGAAAAAGGAAAAGTCATCACCGGCATCGACGCCGCCAACGAAGTCGAAGGGGTCAAAGTCTTCCACGCCGGTACCGTCCTGCAGGGAGACCAGGTCCTCAACGACGGCGGACGCGTCCTCGGTGTCACCGCGATTGGCGATGACCTCACGAACGCCAAACTCCGCGCCTACCAGGCCGTCAAACAAATCCGCTGGGAAGGCGCCTGGTGCCGCAAAGACATCGCAGACAAAGCACGGGATATGTAATGCGGGGTTGACCACGAAACGCACGAAATAACACCAGTCGGGTCGCAACGCGATCCGCCGAATTATCATTCGTTAAGGTCGCTTCACGGATTATTCTGCATTCCGCATCACTCTCCGCTTGTGCCAGTCGGCACATACTTTTCAACACCTTCGTGTCTTCGCGCCTTCGTGTCAAACAGATCCTTCCGAACATGGTAAGCCCTCACGATGAAAACCCAATACTACACCGCCAGCAGTCTCGATGGGTTTATTGCTACGGAAGATCATTCGCTCGACTGGCTGATGCAACTGGGTGATCCCGAGGAGACGCGTTATCCGGAGTTCTTCGCCGAAGTCGGTGCGCTGGTGATGGGGGCGCGGACGTACGAGTGGATGCTGAAGCATGCGATCTTCCCTGAGGCAGGGGAACCGGCACCGTGGCCGTATGCGCAACCCTGCTGGGTGATGACGTCGAATCGGCTCCCGGAAATTCCCGGTGCCGATATCCGGTTTGCGAGCGGTGATATCCGTAAGGTTCACGCCGAAATGGCCGCTGCGGCGAATGGCAAAAACATCTGGGTGGTCGGTGGAGGTGAACTCGCCGGTTCCTTCCACGACGCCGGCCTGCTCGATGAAATCATCGTCCAGGTTTGCCCGGTGACCCTGGGCAAGGGACAACCCCTCTTCCCCCGCCGCATCGCCATCCCTCCGATGAAGTTAACGGATGTGCGAAGGTACGGTGTGTTTGTGGAACTTCGGTACGATATTGATAAGTCGTAAGTAGTGCTTTGTCTACTGCTAAATGTCGGGATGTGGGTAAAGTGATTTGAGTTTGATGCGCGCTCGGCGGGTTGTGAATTGCCAGCGTGCCCCGAGGTGCGATTCGTTACGGAATTGTTCCCAACTGGCGATGGACCGCGTCATGGCCGCGCTACTTGCGAATCGGCGATTAATACATTGTCGACCCAGAACACTCAGTTCCATTTCGGCCATGTTGAGCCAGCTGCCGTTGCGAGGAGTATGAATCAAGCGCAGACGTGATGCCAGACGATGGGCTTCTGCTGATGGATATCTCCAGTACAAACTGGCAATGTCGTGCGTGTTAAGGTTGTCACAAATCAATGTTACTTGATCAGCGTCAGGATAGTCCTCATCCAGTAACGTCTTGATCTCCTCCGCCCAATCTGCTCGTTTGCGACTTTCCCGATTGGAAACACGTCGCCACCCCAGGACAGGATCAAAGAAGAGAAACAGAGCCCGCACATCTTTCCGGCAGTAGTGATGATCTTCACGACGGGGTTGGCCGGGAGACATCGGCAGCGCAGGTTCGACGTCTGCGATCACTTGTTTCGAGGCTTCGTCCATGCAGATCAGGGGATGCGTTTCATCGTAAGTCTCGTGATACACGTCGATTACTCGCTCCATATGTGCAACGAAGCGGGCGCGGTCGGCTTCCGGAATGCAGAAGCGTTTTGTTTTCCAGGGTTTGAGGCGATTTTTTTTAACGTCCGTCGCACCGTCTCTCGGCAGACCTGGGCTCCCACAGTCAGTTTGCCCAGTTCGTCGACCAGCAATTGCAATGTCCAGCGCTGCTGCCCCGCAGGAGGCTCACTACAACAGAGTCGAACCAGCTGGGCTTCAACGGCGCCATCGACTTTTTGCGGAACACCTGCGTCAGACCGCGTTTGTCGTTGAAGAGTCGTTTCCAGGCCGTGTTCCACGAAGCGTTGTCGGACTCGACTTACCTGACGCTCGCAAACACCAACACATTCGGCGATGTAGGAGTCCGGGCGCTGCCCCTCCCGTGAATTCTCATCGGCGAGCAACAGGATCCGAGCTTGCCGGACCTCTCTCGCAGAGACGGAACCAGATCGAACCAACGAGTTCAGTTCCTTTCTCGTGGCGTTTTCTAAGTATACTTTCCGTTTTGCATTCGAGTTCGCCATGCCAACCTCCTGTTATCCCTGAATTCCATTCGTAATGAATAACCTACATCAGTATAACAAAAGGCAGACATTTAGCGGTAGACAAAGCACTACACGACTGCGAACACGGTATGATAGGGGCCGTCCTGCCCGTGTCGGTACCTCTTTACTTGCCGGCCATCTTCTTCTGCTTTTCATACCAAGGGTCGGTGATCTCTACCGCCGCGATTACCAGATCGCAGATCTCGGGCGGAGGGCCTTGTGAGTCGGAGCCATAACTGAATTTGCAGATCGACTCCTTTCCCGATGCGTCCCGGAAGCCGACGGTAAGCAGGCACGGTTTTCCTTTCGGGGCACGGGCCTTGTAAACACCGTTCCACTTTGCGACGCCAGGTTTTATCTGTTTCTTCAAGGCGGCGAACATTTTGGAAGAGGACTTTCCAATGAACAAGTCGTGCTCGTCATTATCCTCAGCGCCAGTCCCTTTCCGATTGACGGTCCCGTCGGCCCCGAGTATGACGAACAACGCTTGGTCATCGGCGATTTTCAGATTGACTAGAATGGCAGTTACATCTTTGGCGGGTATCATGATCAGATCTCCAGATAAGATTTGATTAAGGCTGCGTGAGACAGAGGCGTCGTCAAATTACCGATATCGCCGTTCGTCTGATAGTCGAGCAGAACAAGCGTCTTTTCCAGCGCGATCTGTCTGAGTTCCGATAATTCGCGCTGGAGGCGATTGTCGAGGATCCACTGATAACAGGGCAGGTAGATCATTTCACGGGCTTCACGGTATGGAAGCAGTCGCTTCCCCGCGACTCCTGCACGGTGCCCTTTCACTTCACCCAATCGCCGTACCGTTCGTTTCAAGCCTTTCATATTCGTGATATGAAGTTTCGAAAGATCGACGTCTTCCGTTTCGAAGACTTTCAGCGCCTGCCAGATTCCCTCGACGGAAACGCCGACGATTTCATCCGAGAGGGGCACGGGGATATTCCCATGCGGCCAGAATGGGCTGAATCGAATCCAGGGTTCTTCCCCCTTGGAGGTAACATCCAGGATGGCGATGTCAGCCCCATACTTCTTTCGCAGGTTCTCGGGTTTACTGCGTCGATTGGCGACAATGATGTTCATAAGCACGCCTGCTCAGTTTCTAATTGGAAAGGTCTTGTTTTGTTATCTGTGATAGCAGCACCACCATCTTAAGGTGAAATGTCACAACGCGGCATCGAACTCAACCTGAAAGTCTGTCAAAAAATCTGCCCCTCACCCCTGTTTTCTTTCGAGAATCGCCATCCGGATTGCTCTAATAAGGACAGGGAGGACCAGCCCCGAGCCCGGTTCGCCATTGTTATGATTCTCTTTCTGGAACTGAGGATGAATTGAGATGCCGGAACAACCACAGTCCGATGAATTTCTGAACGACGACCCGATCACATCGCCCGAAGCGGACAAACAGCTCAGCGGTTTTCAGCAACTGGGAATGGGTGTGCTCATTTTCTGTTGCGGTTTTCCCGGTCTGGAACTGTCCGGGTTCGGATTCGGCTTGCCGATCACGCTGCAGACGGCGATTCTGATTTCCCTCGGCGGCGGATTGCTCGGGGGTTCGCTGCTCAGCAAGAAATCGAAGTTCTGGGGCGGTATCTGCGGACTCCTCGCCGGACCTTTGAGTGTGCTCGCCGTCTACTTTTACACGTCGCATCGAGCGTCGATTTACAACGTCGAACTCGTCATCGTGCAGGCCGTCGCCAGTCTTCCCGCGCTCGGTCTCTACAAATTCTGCACCCGCCATATCGCCGACGAACCCATCGAAGCACCGGTTCACGTCCCGGTCATCAAGACCGACAACAACTAACTCTCCGCCGCCGCTTCCGTCTCGCTGTCAAACCAGAGAGAGGCCGAGATCGGTTCCATGGATGTAGTTCCGCCGCCAAAGAACTGCTTGAAGAGAAACTGACACGACGCTCTATGCTACCCGAATTCCGCCGAGTCGCATCAGTCAACCAGCCTGGGATTCCCCATTGTCCACCGGGGAAAGAAATATCTGATCACGGATTGCAAACGGTCTCTCGCTGAATAGTGGTGATCCATTCCAGTGCATTCATCGTTGTGAATGGTAAAAGTGTTCTGCTATTCTGCAGGCGCAGATGGTTTCTGATGGAATGCTTTCTCCTCTCGTTTCCGGCAAAGAACTTTGAAGCCCATGAGATGTACCTCTTCCTCTCGCTATGCACGATGTCGCGGACTCTGGATTCCGCTTCTCACCCTGTCGATACTGATCTCGCTTTCTGCTGATGCGCTCGCGCAGATTGAGATCACGATTCCCCGTCCGCCCGAGGGGGAGTTTGTGGTTGATTACGCCGGGATGATCTCGGACGCGGACCGGGCGAAGATCACCGAGCTTTCCGCGGCGATGCTGAAAGACAAGGCGGCCCCGATTATTGTCGTGACGATCAATTCCATGGCCGAGCATGGAGGAGAGGGGTTACGCATCGAAACCTTTGCGCGACTGCTGTTCGACAAGTGGGGAATCGGGCCAGCGACGCTGGGTAAGGATCCGTGGAACTATGGCATCCTGCTGCTCGTTTCACGCGAGGATCGCAAGGCGCGAATTGAGCTCGGCGCCGGGTGGAAACGGGACAAGGATGCGCAGGCTCAGCAGATCATGGACGAGCTCATCATTCCGCAATTCAAGGCGGGGAACTTTTCCACCGGAATCCTGGCGGGAGTCGAAGGGCTCGACAAGATGGCCCGCGACCTGGAACTGCCGCACGCGCCGATACCGACATCGACTTACATCATCGGATTCGTTTTCGTGGGTCTGTTGATCTTCACGGTCGTCTCACTGATTCGTCGCGGTTCGAGTGGCTGGGCCTGGCTCTTCTGGGGGGCCGTCTTCGCCATTATCGGCGCGGTGCTGTATCACATGGCAACGAACAGGGGGAGTGGCGGCGGTTACTCGGGAGGCTCGTTCGGGGGAGGATTCTCCGGAGGGGGCGGAGCGACGGGGTCGTGGTAAGCATGCTGTGGTGGGTCGGTCAAACTGGAATCCGAATCAGATAACAAAACAGGAATGTCGTCATGGGAAATGTTGCCAGCAGATTCAGCGCTGAAGAGCATGAACGCGTTAATCAGGCCGTCCAGCATGCGGAGTCGATGACGGCCGCGGAGATTGTGCCTGTCATCGCCGGGAGTTCGGGCCGATATGATCGCGCGGAGGACATCGTCGGACTCTGGCTCGCGGGGTTGTTGATCGTGCTCGCCTGGTTCTTCTATCCACTTCCTGAAAATATTCCCGGAGACTGGTCCGGAGCGCATCCGATCTGGCAACTGGTCGCGATTCTGTTGGCGGGGCTGGTCGGTTTTATCTTGGGGGTTGTGCTCGGCATGTATTGTCTTCCGCTGCGTCGACTTTTCACGCCTGCCGCGCAAATGCGGGAAGAGGTTGACCTCCGCGCGCGGCAGATCTTCTACGATAACCGGGTCCATCACACAACCGGGGCGAGCGGGGTGTTACTGTATATCTCCTGTTACGAGCATCTCGCCACAGTCGTCGCAGATCAACAGGTACTCGATAAAATCGATCAGGCGGGTGTCGATGGGATCTGTGCCGAGTTCTCCCGCAGGTTGCAGACGGAACCGATGATCGACGCGCTGTGTGGAACGATTAAACATGTCGGCGAACGCCTCGCGACCGACCTTCCGGCGACATCTCAGACGACGAATGAACTCCCCGATGCACTCGTGGTGATGGAATAGGCAACGAGATTCAGTCGACGATGTTTTTGATCTCGACTCGAGGTCGTTCCGTCATGCGCAGAGCCGCGTGCGAGTAGAACGGATATACGCTCCATTCCACACAGGGGACGAGGTCGGCGAAACCGTCGTGATCGAGATCGCCCACCCACGGGTGCGGGCCATGATTGGTGATCCTGATCGGTTCACCGAAACATTTCATCGTGACGGGTGGTTCAAATCGGGGGCGGGCTTTGGTCCCCGAATTGATCAGCAGATACATACTGCCGCCATCCTGAATTCCGCCGTGTGCCCCCGCCAGACTGTAGAGGAGGTCGAGTTTGCCATCCCGATTCCAGTCGACTGCGCGATAACTTTCGGTCCAGTGCGAGCGGCGTTTGACGAGACGATCGTCGACAGGACGCCCATCCGTCAACGTCACTTCCATTTCTTTCCGAAGTTTAAGTTCGTCAGCAGCGGTGCGGTATTGAACGAATAGCGTCGCCCGGCGGTCCATGCTGGAAGCGGTAATAAAATCCATCAGGCCGTCGTCATTCCAGTCCGCAAACGCAGCCCCTGTTCGCCAGTAAAAGGGGCGTTCCGGCTCCTGCGGATAAACACCATTCGGGTTCTTTTCGATAGCCCGGTTTGCGGAAAGTTTCCGGAGTTCAGTTGAATCCGGAAAACCGTCGACCAGCAGTTGTTGCGGCGGACCGAAGTCGGGGGCTTCGCGGGAGCCGATGTTGGCATACCAGAAAATCCGGTTCGTCTCGTTGGGCAACATCAGGTCGGGAAGATCGTCACCGTTCCAGTCCACGAATGAAGGGTACGTATACCCCATGTTATGAGAACTGGGCGGATCACCCAGCAATTCGTTTCTCACGAAACGAATTGGTTTCCCCTCGGCAAGAATCAACTGCGGTTCACTGTAACTTGGCGCGGAACTGGATCCCTCGTTGATAATGATCCGGGGCCAGCCGTAACCCCCTCCCACGAGGAGATCGAGGTCGCCATCGTCGTCCCAGTCGCAGAAACATGGCCAGGCCTGATCGCTGAGCGACAGCGGCGCAACCGGTGAGACGATGTTGCGCGGTGTTCCAAATCGGTTGCGATCCGTACCGTCCGTAAGAGGAAAAAACGTGAGGCGTTGGTAAACGTCGTGCTGTACCAGTAATCCGCGAGTCTCTCCATCTGCTGTTGCGGAGATTCCGGTGATGTAGTCCGCGGAGATCTCATCAATGGACTGGGGCGGGCCGAACTTGGGTTGGTTGTCGCCAAAGTTCGCACACCAGGCGAGATGATGGCCATCGGGGCTGTCCTCGTGGTTGGGGACCAGGATGACCGCATCGATTTTGTGGTCACCGTTCAGGTCGAGGAAGTCGGGTTCTTTGCCAGCATCGAGAGGAACGGCCGCGCTCGCTTCGAAGGGCCAGCCATCGGGGTTCGAATTTGAAATAAACTGACCATCAATAATCAGGTCGAGCGTCCCGTTGTTATCGAGGTCGACGATGCGGCACGCATTCCACCCATCGATGGGGACAGAACCCGCCAATTGATAAACCGGCAGCCCAGTTGGCTCGAACTTGCCTGTATTGAGAAAGAACCGAGCCTGTCGAGTGGTGCGTTCGGTCTGCACTAGATCGATAAGATCATCACCATTCAGGTCCGCGAAGTCGCACGACTGATAGGTGCCATCAAAGAAATGAAACGATGTTTCGTCATCCTCGTGCTGGAATCGCAATTGTATACGTTCCCCAACGGTGATCCCCGTCGCTTGATCGCGGCGCAGGTGGGCGATCACCCCGTTCCAGGTTTCCTCGGGCGCATAAGCATAATTCCAGCAACCGGCGAGATCGGATTTCCCGTCGTTGTTCAGATCAACGAGAGTGGCCGCATAGAAGGTGGTAACGGGTCGCGGAGTGGTCGCGTTGTAGTGCAGCAGGTCCCCGATGCCTACGCGCGGAATACTCTCCCGCTGCAATGTCGCCGCTCGCTTCTCCGTCGTGCGAAAGCGAATTTCGTACTCGGTCGCCTCTGGACCTTTTGCGACCCAGCGAACTCTTCCGGAATTACCGTAGTGGAATTCGGCAGAGAGTGAATGCGGAATTTCCATGCCGGTAGTTACATCAATCACCTCAATAGACGCCGGATCGAGCAGAGGCGATGAGTCGTCCGTCGAGATCCACTTGCTGAAATCAATCAGCGGATCAAGTGGCGTGTTCGGGTATTCAAGTGGCGTGACGACGCGGCACTGGAGCCGATAGGTGAGGCCCGTTTTGGCGAAAAGAGACCGGTCGCAATAGAAGGTGAGAATAACAATGGCTGCGAGCAACCCGAACTTAATGGATGATGGCTTGAGTCGTCGTTCCATTGCAATCACATCATCTCACTCGGCACCGAACCCGCGGGGAGGATGTGCGTCGGACGGTCGCTGTGGTCGAAGATGACGTCGTCGGGTTTCAGGCCGAGGCTGTAGTAGATCGTCGCGCAGAAGTCTTCCACCGACATCGGTTTTGACGTCGGATATTCCGCTTTCGCATTCGTGCTGCCGATGATCTGACCGTGCCGGAGTCCTCCACCCGCGAACAGGATCGACTGCGCCTGCGGCCAGTGATCTCGTCCAGCATCGCCGTTGATCTTGGGAGTCCTTCCGAACTCTCCGGCACTGACGACAAGGGTGTCTTCCAGCATCCCGCGCTGCGCGAGATCCTGAATCAGCGCGCCCACTGCGCGGTCATGGCGGGGAAGTTTGTTGTTGAGGTTGCGCTCGATATTGCTGTGATCGTCCCAGTAACCCGTGTTGAGGGAAACATAACGGACACCCGCTTCGACAAGTCGCCGCGCGAGCAATGCCTGTTCGCCCCAACCGGGACCGTACAAGTCGCGCGTTTTCTGATCTTCTTTCTCGATGTTGAATGCGTCCCGCACGCGTCCCGAAGTAATAATGTCGAGGGCCTGCTGATTGATCGAGTCCATGTTGTCGAACGTACCGGAGGTATCGACACCCGACCGCATTCTGTCGAACTGGTTCTGCAGGGCGAGTCGATCCATCAGGCGGCTGTTCGAAAGACCATCGACGAGGGCAAAGCTCTTATGGTCACCCGTCGGCAGACGACCCGCTTCATTACCGTAGCTGAATTCACCATAGCGGAATGGATTGTGCGCCACGCCCAACCAGGCGGCGCCATGAAATCCGAACCCGCCATCGTTGATATTGACCGAAGCCAACGCCCCCGTTTTACGTGGCCCGAGGAGGTGCGACGCCACGGCGCCCATCGACGGATAACGGGGAGCCCGGTCGGATCCGTTGGCGCCGAGGCGGCCCGTCAACATCCAGTGGGCGGCCGCCCAGTGATCGCCATTGCCATGTGAGAAACTGCGAACGACAGTGCATTTATCCATGATCTTCGCGTGCTCGGGCAGTAATTCCCCGACATCGAGTCCGGGCAAGGTCGAGGCAATCGAAGAATACGGACCACGGTATTCGGAAGGGGCCTCCGGTTTCATGTCGAAGGTATCGAGTTGCGACGGTCCACCGTGCTGCCAGATCAGAATGACCGATCGACGGGATCGCCTTTTCGCGTCTTCCGACGGCGCCGCCTGCGCTTCCGACTTCAGCAGGGAAGGCAGACTCATCCCAAGAACGCTCAGTCCACCGATCTCTATGAACTTGCGGCGATCGATGCCATCGCAAAACTTCCTGGACGCGCCGTTGATACGTAACATCAAATACTCCAAAGCAGATTCGGCAATCCGGAGGGGCGAGCGGCAGGGGAAACAATTGGGGGGAATTCGGCTGGAATCAGCGGGGAGCCATTCTGTGGCGTCACATCATATCAGGGAAGATTGATCGGAATCAATCGGATCCGTGAAAAAGCCGACATCGGTAAAACTCGCCACGGAAAAGATTTACAGCGGCTGGTCCGCGGAAGTAATCTTATACGAACGTGTCGAAAGCCGATTCTGTCCTCGCCGATGTTCTCTCGGAGAAAAAAATGCGACGTACTCTCCTGATTCAAATGGTTACCCACACGCTCAGAACTTCTATCGCAGTGGCGGCCTTCCTGCTGGCTGCGATCCTGTTTTCGTCGGTCTCTTCGGCGAGTGAGATCTACACGCAGCACAAGAACATCGTCTATTCGGAAAAACATGGCGTCGCCCTGGTGATGGATATCTTCGAGCCCAAAGGAGAGAAGAATGGTTACGGGCTCGTCGATGCGGTCTCCGGCGCTTTCTATTCCGATCGGGGAAAATTACGCGACCACGAAAAAGCGAAGATGTTCGACATCATGTGTTCGCGCGGGTACGTGGTCTTCGCCATCCGTCCCGGTTCCGTGACCAAGTTCACCGCGGTCGAAATGCTCGAGCATCTTCGCGAAGGCTTCGCATGGGTGAACGCGAACGCGGCTGAGTATGGAGTGACCTCACCCGACCTCGGCATGCTCGGCGCCTCAGCGGGAGGTTATCTCACCTGCATGACGGCCGTCAAAAGCGCAGAGTATCCCGAGACCAGGAACCTGAAAGCCGTGGGCGTTTTCTTTCCCCCGACCGACTTCACTCAGTACGGGCCCTTCAAGGTCAATGTGCAGAACGAAGACCCGATCAGCAAAGCCGCGCGGAATCTGTTCTTTCGGCACAACTATCAGTCCGTTACCAAAGAGGAAGTCGACGAGACATTGATTGCCTACTCGCCAGCGAGGCAGGTTACGGAATCAACGCCTCCGTTTCTCCTGATTCATGGCAACGCCGACTTTGTCGTACCGCTGCAACAGTCGGGTCTGATGCGGGATGCGCTCGAAGCGAAGAACGTTCCCGTGGAACTCGTCGTCAAAGAAGGGGGCGGGCATCCCTGGCCGACGATCCATGAGGAAGTTGTCCTGATCGCGGATTTTTTCGATAAGGTATTGCGCGGTATCGAACCGGCAGAGAAGTGATCGCGTACTTAAGGAACTGACGAGCCGTCAGATAATACGCGGGCGACGTTCGATGTGATAACCGACCTCATTCACCTTGAGGCCGAAGTGCTCGCCGACTTTGACGACTTCACCACGACAGTACGGAACGTCGTTGACGTACATGTCGAGCAGTTCTTCGCAGCTTTTCTCGAAGAGGATCAGGGAGCCGGGAGCCATGGCGACGAGCTGACTCAGCTCGATCCGTTTTTCAGCAAGGCGGACAGAGACATCGACGCGCAGATTCATGATCCGCATCATGCGCGCGCGGCGTTCTTCCTCCGACATGCTTCCGGAAGGATCGGCGTATGACGCGCTCTCCATCCCCGCCTGTTCGGTCGCTTCCTGTTTTTCCGCTTCCGCGGCGAGTGCCGGATTAAAGCAGGGAGTCATCATGGGGCCGGCGATGTACAGCGTGAATGGAGCCGCCGCGCCCTCCTTGGTTACCTTGAGCGGAATCCACTGTGCGTCGGCAACCGGTTCCGTCGCATCGACGCCCGAGTTCAAATCTTCGAAGGCGTACGAACTGAATTCCTCGGCCATCAGTTCTTCCGGGAAGAGAGCGATTGACCACTCCATCCCCAGGGTTCCCAGACGGGACTTCTGCGATTCGTCAGGGGTCCGGTACCACTTCGGCAGCGGAAACGACTCTGGCAGGATGACAATCGCCCCCGAGTCTCCCACGCGAATTCCAACCATCAGCCCCGGCTCATCGAGACCGGCCCGTTCCGGGGCAGGCGGAAGGGGAACCGCTTCGCCGACTTCGACCGTGTACGTATGGTCGAAGCACTGCTTCAGGCCACTGGCGATGGTCTCGACCTGGGCCTGAGCCTGCGTCGCCACCTGATCGAAATGTTGTCTGGTAAAATTCGGCATCAGTCCATCACGCGCACTGGAGCGTTTGTAATCCCCCCAGCGGATCCTCCTCTCGAAAAATCCGCACACTCTCCTTATAAAAATCGGCGTTTTTCACGGTAGAATCCACAAAATTGCCCCCGTTTAACCCTCCCACGGCCTCTCGCGAGGGGGGACGAGGCTAACCCTCGCATTGCCAACGGTTTAAGGGGCTGCCACTTGCGGAGGCAGAGGTTTCTCTGCGGGGATACTGCTCGGGCGGGAGGGAAAGCTCCGTTCACGCTGTATTCTTGGGCTCTCAGAGGGATTTCGAGGGTCTATATCTTGTCGATCGGCGGGGGGATCCTTAAACTGTGCCGATTCCTTCGCCCCACAACGAGGGTCGTCGTACGCGCGGCCGCTGCGAACAAAAATCGCCGTGTACGGCTTCAAGAACCAATAAAACATCAGATTTTCCGTCTCCAACCCACTCCAGAGGTTTCGAGGCGGGTTGTCCATGCGGGTGCTCCTGCTCTTCGGTAACGAGCAAGGCCCGGACAAAAGGTAAACAGAAACATGAAAACCGACATCCATCCCGATTATCACCCCGTGATCTTCCTCGACACCGCCTCTGGTGAGAAGGTGCTGATCAGCTCGACCATGAAATCCAACGAAACCATGGAGTGGGAAGATGGCCAGACCTACCCGCTCGTAAGGGTCGACATCAGTGCGTACTCGCATCCCTTCTTCACCGGCCAGATGAAATACGTCGACTCCGCCGGTCGCGTCGAGAAGTTCCAGAAGAAATACGGTTGGGGTGGCAACAAGAAGTAGCGTCCGTTCGGCTTTGCCCGGTTGATACCGGAGTGGTAATCACTTCGTCGCCGGGCAACAGTTCGATCCGGCGTGAAGCAATTTGTTTCACCGAACTGCACCAACAAGCAACAGAGTTGCCGGAGATATTCGGCAGCTCTGTTTTTTTACGCCGTGTTATTTAACACACGGCCGTTCTCTGATTTGTCTCCCGTTTTACCGCAGTTTCTGCAAAAGTGAAGTCGTCATGTTTCCCAGCCTGGAATCCAAACTGAAGCGTTACGAAGAAATCGAACAGCAGATGATGGATCCGAACACGATGTCGAATCCGGAACTGTTCATTCCCCTGCAACGCGAACAGGGAGGGCTCGCCAAAATCGCCAAAGCGATGCGCGCCTGGAAAACGATGAAAGAGAACATCGCCGCGGCCGAAGAAATGGTCGACGAAGAGACCGACCGGGAGTCGCGCGAATATGCTCAGCAGGAACTCGACGAGCTCAATGAGCAACTCGAAAAGCTGGAAGAGGAACTCGAAGAACTCGCTACGGCGGGCGACTCGATCACTCGTGGTGGCCTGATCATGGAGATTCGCGCCGGCACCGGTGGCGACGAAGCCGCGCTCTTCGCCGGAAACCTGTTCGACATGTATATCCGCCTGATCGAACGTCGCGGTTGGAACTACGAAGTCATTGAAGCCCAATCGACCGAACTGGGTGGTTACAAAGAGATCATCTTTTCGATCTCCGGCGAAGGGGCATTTCACCAGCTGCAGTTCGAAAGTGGCGGTCACCGGGTGCAGCGTGTTCCCGATACCGAAACACAGGGCCGTATCCATACCTCCGCAGCGACCGTCGCCGTCTTGCCGGAAGCAACCGAGGTGGAACTCGACATCAAACCGGATGACCTCCGTATCGATACCTTCCATGCCAGCGGCCCGGGGGGACAGAAGGTCAACAAGACCGAGAGCGCGATTCGCATCACGCACCTTCCGACCGGTATCGTAGTGCAATGCCAGGATGAGAAAAGCCAGCACAAGAACCGGGCGAAAGCACTCCGCGTGCTGCGTGGTCGTGTGCTCGAAGCCAAACAGCGCGAGGAAGAAGAAAAACGCGCCACGCAACGTCGGACGCTCATCGGTTCCGGCGACCGCAGCCAGCGCATTCGCACCTACAACTTCCCGCAGGGCCGCGTCACCGACCACCGCATCAACCTGACCTTGTACAAACTCGACCGCATCATGCTGGGCGAGATGGACGAACTGATCGACGGCCTCCTCGAATTCGACCGCCAGGAACGCCTGAACAACCCGGAACCTGCGTAAGCCTGTCGAATTCAGTCTCAGAATTAAGGGGTAGCCGATTACAGTCATCTAATTGCGGGTAGCCCCGTACAATCGCGCCAGCGTTGTGCGGGGGGGCGTGTTGTCCTTTTCGAACCACAGATAAACACGGATTGGCACAGATAAGAGTAAGGTCTTTCGTGATGAGGTTTCCGGATTCATTTGTGCTTCCCTGACCATACAACTTGCGGCTTGCACTCTTCCGGGTACCACTGTCTGGCTCGCCCAGCAGTGCGAACGCAGGATCGATCATGGCAGCTTCCTGCAGCGTACAACCCGGCGAATCGTGTGCAACGGGGTTTTCTCAGCAGGAGAAAATCACTGGTGGCGAAATAATCAGATTTCCCAATGGCTTGATCATCAAGGGGCTCTCAACGCACAGGCTGTTTCGCCTGACTTGACTACCGAACCAGAGACGAACATCGAGACCCGACTGCTGAAAAAAGCCAGACAGTGCCACCCGCCTGGATAGAACCTGAATTCAAGGGTAGCCCCGTACAATCGCGACAGCGTTGTGCAGGGTGCGTGCGCGAGTTCTCGTTCAAATCCCTAGTTCGTCCGGCGGGAACCGGGGCAATCCACTAAACCGATCTGAGATTACTGTTGATTTGTCCCTCTCGGGTCACCTACCATTTGACTGCCTGTCGACTGGATTCTTTTTTCATGGATGACTGCCTGTGTCGAATACCGAAGTCTGGACCGTTAAGCGCATTCTGGAATGGACGACCGCCCATCTGGAAAAGCATGGGAGCGAAAGTCCGCGCCTCGAAGCGGAAATCCTGCTCGCGCATGCCCGGCGTTGCGAACGGATTCAGCTTTACACCCGCTACGAGGAAGAACTGACCGACCCGGAGCGCGCCATCATGCGCGACCTCGTCACCCGTCGCTCGAAGCGCGAGCCGGTCGCGTACCTCGTCGGTTACCGTGAGTTCTACAGCTTGAAATTCAAGGTAACGCCCGACGTACTGATTCCGCGTCCGGATACGGAAACCCTGGTGATGGAAGCGCTCGACGTCGCGCGGCCTCTGAGGGAACCGCGCGTGCTCGATCTCTGCACCGGTTCCGGAGCCATCGCGATTGCTTTCGCGGCCAATCATCTGAAAGCACAGGTAACAGCCACCGATATCAGCCCTGCGGCACTTGCCATCGCCAGCGAGAACGCGGCCAGGCACAAAGTCGCCGACCGAATTCAATTTCGGGAAGGCAGTCTCTTGGGGGCGCTTGGGGGATCGACGGAAAAATTCGACCTGATCCTCAGTAACCCACCCTATGTGACCACGGCGGAACTACAGACTCTCGATCCGGATGTCCGGCAATACGAACCGCATCTCGCGCTCGATGGGGGAGAGGACGGGCTCGATCTCGTGCGCACGATTATTCGTGATGCCCGCCGTTATCTGAAGTCCGACGGGCATCTGTATATTGAGATGGATCCCGCGCAGGTCGAGGCGACTCTGGCTTTCGTGCGTGCGGAAACCGACTTCAAGACAGCCCGGTTCATCAAGGACAGTGCTGGTCGCCCGCGCGTCTTTCACGCCTCCTGGCTCGATCCCCCCGCGACGGAACTCAATCTGTCGGAGGAGTTCGACGAAATTCCGTCTGCGGAAGAGGGAGAAGCAGGGGAGGAGTTCGAACACGAGCGAACCTTAAATGCGGATAGCTCCGACGAGTCCGAGTCGGTACAATCGAGATCAATGCGGGATCATTGATGCGCTCAAACCAGGGAGTTTCCACGGATGGATATGTTTGTTGTCAGAGGAGGGCAACCTCTCGCCGGTCACGTGCGCGTGAGTGGCTCGAAGAATGCCGCTCTCCCCATCATGGCGGCAATGCTCGCGGTGGATGGCCCTGTCCGACTGCACGATGTCCCCCATCTCGTCGATGTCCGCACCCTGCTCGATCTGCTGACGCGTCTTGGTCTGCAACATTCCCGGAGCGAAGCGGATCAGACGCTGGAGCTGGAAGTCGTCGACACGACTCTCTGCCTCGCGGAATACGACCTGGTCCGCAAAATGCGCGCGAGCATCTGTGTCCTCGGACCGCTGCTGGCGCGACGGGGGAGGGCGTGCGTTTCTCTCCCCGGTGGTTGCAACATCGGTGATCGCCCGATCGATCTGCACCTTAAAGGACTCCGTGCGCTCGGCGCCGAGATTCAGATTGAACGGGGTTACATTTTTGCCGAGGCCCGGCAGTTGCGCGGCGCACATATCTTTCTCGGTGGCCCGTTCGGCAGCACCGTCACCGGGACCTGCAACCTGATGGTCGCGGGAGCACTCGCGGAAGGAACGACCACGATCGAGTCTGCAGCATGCGAACCGGAGGTCGTTGATCTCGGGAACTTCCTCAACCAGCTCGGCGCGCGTATTGAAGGACTCGGCACACCCTTTCTGCGAATTGAAGGGGTCCCCTCCTTGAACGCGGCCGGCGACGACTACCGGATCATTCCCGATCGCATTGAGGCAGCGACACTCATGATGGCGGTCGCGATGACCGGCGGCGACATCGACCTCGAAAACGTCGATCTCCGTCCGCTCACGGCCGTGGTCGAAAAGCTGCGCGAGGTGGGCGTGACGATCAGGGCGATGGGTAACCGGGTCCATGTTTCACGGCAAGGCGCGCTGCGACCGACCGACTGCTGTACGTTACCCTATCCCGGTATCCCCACCGACGTGCAGGCGCAATTGATGGCCCTGTTGACGATGGCGGAAGGGATGAGCGTGATTACGGACAAGGTCTTCCCCGACCGCTTCATGCACGCCGCCGAACTCGTCCGCATGGGAGCCCGCATTCGTCGCGAAGGACCTTCGGCCATCATCAGCGGGGTCTCCCGACTCAGCGGCGCGAACGTGATGGCCTCGGACTTGCGCGCGAGTGCCGCACTCGTCATTGCCGCACTGGCAGGGGAAGGGGAATCGGCCATCCGCCGGATCTATCACCTCGACCGGGGCTACGAGCAACTCGAACGAAAGCTGCAGCATCTCGGTGCCGACATTCGCCGCGTGCAGGACTGTCCGGAAAATATCCCCGCCAGTCTTCGTCCGGAATGGTCTGAGGTCGAAGACGCCGAGCACACGGAAAAGTTGCAACAGTTCGTGATCCCGCGACCTCATCTCTTCGACCGCAGCGAAAGCAGAGTGCAGCGTCCCTGACGAGAGCGACGTCGATCTCTACTCGGATTTCGTCACGGCGGTCTCTGTCGGGCCATCCTGCGGATAGACAAGCACGCGGTCGTGGGCAAGCAGGACCATGTCCGCCAGGCCATCGCCGGTGACGTCGACCACCAGCCCCTCGCGGGGTTCGCTTCCCCGTCCGTCATCATCCCGTGAGAAGCCTTTTTCTTCGAAGACGTTGAAGTTCAACGTCGTCCGCAATCCTTTGGGCGGGTTGTAGTCGAGAATCTCTACCCGTTGCGATCGCGTGTCGATACCGATGACGTCGACATGCCCGTCGTTATTAACGTCGCCGCACAGCACATCCGAGAAAAAGCTGTTTTTCAATTCCGACTCGAACGAGGCGAGCTCTTTGAGGTCGGGGTAATGGGCATCAGCGAACAGCACCGCGAAGCTGGATTTACCCAGCAGGATAAGGTCTTTGTTACCGTCTCCATTCAAGTCAGCCACCATGTTGTTGATGTACGCAAATCCGCTGAGCTCGACTTCTTTCCACAAGCGGTAATTACCGTTCTCATTTTTCTGCATGATCCGCAGTTTGTCGACGCCACTGTCGATCAGCACGACTTCGCGTTCGCCATTGGAATTGAGGTCTACGGCCGCGACCCCTTCGACTCGCGCGTTGGTCTCATTGGCGTTGAACTGGTCTTCGACCTGCCATCGTCCATTCTTTTCGAGTACGAGCGATCGGGCGAACTTGGACTGCGCGTTGTAGATCGGATGGCCAGCTTCGGGGATGAACATCTCGCCCAGTTTGGCCGCGGTCAATCCGATACCGGGATAGTCGGGGCTGATCGTATAACCTTCCGCCTCGCCGCCGAGCAGGACCACCGGCGGTTTGCCGCGACCGGGAAGGACCAGCAGGTCAAGAATCCCGTCGGCATTCGCGTCGCAGTGTGTCATTTTCTCCGGAACCGATTTGAAATCGAGCTTCTGCACCAGCTTCGGTTCGATCATCTCGAATCCGTTCTCCCCTTTCTTCAGCTGGAAGGAATGCAGTTCGTAGGTCGAACCTTTTCCGCTGAGATAAATTACGGTCGGCAGTTTGCCTTCGCTGGCGGGGAGCACATCAATGACATGCGGCGCTTCTTCCAGCGGCAACGGCAATGTTTCCGGGAAAGCGAGGCGTCCATCGATGAACTCGCTGACACCGAGTGTCTTTTCCTGGTTGCTGAGCACCAGGACTTCGCCCGTTCCATTCTGGTCGACATCGCACATCCGCAACTGGCTGATTTCCATCAGGCTCGGGAAACTTTCACCCAGGCTCAACTGGTTGTTCTCATTCTGAATGAACGCGAACAGGCGGGCGGCGCCGGGATCGGTCACGAGTACATCCTGCCGACCATCTCCATTAAGATCGCCCACGACCATCTCCCGATCGGAACCTTTCGTCAGTGCCCCGAAACCGAATTGAATCAAGCGGTTGGCGAGCCGGGTTCCTTCCGCTTCTTCCTCGGCCTCCATTTCGAGTTTCAGGATCTTGATCCGTCCTGACTGGCTGTCGATGGAGACGATTTCCTTACCCGGTTTGCCGTCGATGTTCGAAACGGAGATCGCCCGGGGGCGTTGCAGGTCGAACTGCAATTCCGGACCGAGCTTGCCACCCGGATCCTGAAGTCGCGCGGCGAGGAATCGGGTCCGGTCGTTCCCGGCCGAATAGCAGAGGTCATTCAGTCCGTCACCGTTCACATCCGCGATCTGGGCGATGCTCAGTTTTTCGGAGGTATTCAGAATCTCGAGCGGAGAAACCAGTCCTTTTTCCGCCTCCTGATAAAAGACGAAGGTGGTATTTTTGCCGAGCACCACCAGGTCGTCGTGATCGTCCTGATTCAAATCACCCGCCGCCATGGTCCACGCAATCTCCTCGAGATCGGGTAGTCGGAATTTGCGGGTCTCCGTCCAATTTTCTTCTGCCGACTGATACAGCACCACGAGGGTATCGGGGCGACCGAGATAGGCGATGTCCGTTTTGCCATCGTGGTTGAAATCCCCCAAAATCATCGAGAGAACTTCTTTCTCGACGCCCAACTTTTCGTGTTCGAACAGCGACGAGTTGGCAATCTCGTTCACGTCGAAGTCGGCCTCTTCGTCTGTCTTCGCGTCTGCTTTCTGCAGCAGCAGGTCGAGTCGGCTGTGGCTGTTGTCGACGACGATCAGATCGTTCCGGCCATCCCCGTTCAAGTCTCCCGCGAGCATGTTGCGTGACCGGCGTTCGAGCTTGAACAGTTCCACCGGCTCGAAACCATAATACGCCGCCAGGGACGGACTCTCGGCCTGACTGGATGTCGGTAGCGTCGAAAAGAGACCGATCAGCACCAGCGTGCTACACAACAGCATTGAGCGGGGAACCATCCTGGAAACTTTCTGCGTTCAAATCACGTTAGCGGAGAAGTTGTCGTCAGCCGCGAAAATCGCCGTTCGGGGCTGAAAAACAAAAACGGGACTGATCGGCGTGGATCAGTCCCGGGGAGAATCATTACTGGATGTTGATCTGGAACGGCATCAAAGTCAGGCCGGGTTGCCGCGCCAGTTGATTGATGACCCAGGTCTCTTTCAGGAGAGAGAAGAGGCTGGGAACTTCCTGTTCCAGCAGG
>PABD01000021.1 GCA_002702685.1 Planctomyces sp. | reverse complement strand
GCCGGTGGAGAGCCAGGTGATATAGGTGGCGATCGCTAAGGAAACATCGCTGCCGAGCGGGGGCCGTGTTCCATTCTGGCTGCGCATGAAGCAGTTGAGGATCCGGTCCTCGAGGGTGATGACACGTTCTTCGCGAGGCGACCAGGCCGGATACGCTGTTGCCACGCCCAGAAAACTTCCCGCCTCGGGATGCTTACCCCCATCGAGATGGCAGGACGTGCATTGCAGCGCGTTCCCGACGTACTCTCTGGACAACGGATGCTCATTCGTATTCAGCACGATCTCTTCACCGAGACGAACAACGTCCCCCAGTTTCCCCGGCGGGTATTCTGCGGGGACAGCGGTCTCCGTCTCGGCGCCCATCACGGAATGAGATGTGATCCACAGGAAGCACGTAATAACGGAACAGAAACTAATGTAGACGTTCAACATGAGCATTGATTCAATCGCGGCATTGCGAAGAGACGAGTGGCGACAATTCCATCAGCATTGATTATCGAACGTCGCGCCGACTTCCGTATGTGCGATACTTCACAAACAATCGAATGTTTGCGAACGCATTCTTCATGCGGCTGGATCACCAACCGGGATTATTTCAGACAGCTTTCGCAGATGCTGGCGATATGCCGGATGTCGGTGCCGCAGCACCCGCCGAAGACGCGAAGTCCGGGCAGGCGTTCGCGGAGTTGGGAGTACCGCTCTCCGAGATCTTCCGGATCCCCCGCGTCGAGTTCCGGTGCGTTGTCGAGTTCTTCGTGGCTCATGGTAGAGGCATTTGCGCGCAGTGTGCCGATGCGATCCAGCCAGGGGGACTTCGCCTGCAATTGCTCATCGAAATGGGTCGGGTGAGCGCAGTTGATACCGAAATAGGCGACCGCGTCGGGGGCCTCTTCGTCGACTTGTGCGATCGCTTCACCGAGTGGCTGGCCGGAAGGCAAACGCCCGTCTGTTTCGACGGTGAACGAAATGACGGCCGGAATATCAGCAGCGTGTGCCGCTTGCGCGATCCCGCTCGCTTCTCCGACATTGGTCATTGTCATCGCACAAATACAATCGGCCCCGGCGTCCCGGAGCGATTCGATCTGCTCGGAATGATAATCGGCGGCTTCGTTGGCCTGCATCAACTGATCGGGTTTGTAGCCATCCGAGCGCGGTCCGAGATTCCCGCTGACGATAAATCGTCCATGAATCATGTTCGATTCATGTCGCAGATCCTGAAGCATCTGGACAGCGGCGAAATTGAGTCGCCGACGTTCTGCGGCATCGAATCCGAGTTTTTCCGCCCAGTCGCGATTGAGCCGCCAGGTCGGTGTCTCCACAAGGATGCCGCAACCGTAGCGCTGAGCCAATGTGACGAACTCGCGATAATACCGCCGCAAGCGACTGCGCCCGCCAGGTTGATCAAGCAGTACGGCCGTGCAGAAGAGAGGAAGTTCGATCCCGTGATGAAAGATCAGGTCTGTTTCCAGCCCCGCTTCGGTGAGAAATGTTTCCCCCACCTGAGGGAGATCGACACGTTCTGGAGAGGTGATCGACATCGGACGTCAACTTTCGCAAATAAGTAAGACTGCAGAAGAAGGTCGCTGACATAGCGTTTTATTCTATCGCGATGATTAAAACCTGCCAGATTAATAAGAGCTGAAGGAAAATTCTGTCGCGGCCGGATAGGGGGCGTCGCCGGGCAAAATTTGACGGCTTCGCATCTCGCCGTTAGGCTGTAGCTGTTGATTCATCATGTCACTCCTCCGTTCCGTTTGTATTTTGAATTCGACAGCCCCTCTGGCGAGAGATTTTCATAGTTGAATCTCCCAATGAAACTGCTGTATTTCAATCATCAACAGGGAAATGGAAAAGGAGTCACAACATGACCTTTCAGAAACGTACGTACTTGCAGGCCGGTTGTCTCGCATTTCTGATTGCGGGATTCGCCGGTTTTCAACTTCTCAGTCAGCCGGATGCTGTACTGGCTGATTCGTCGGGCGACAGCAAAGCGGAATTGAAGCCGATCGAAAGCGATCCTCACGAGTTCATGGAATACGTGTTCCAGCCGAACTACAAAAAGCTGAAAGCGGCCCTCGCATCCGAACCCACCGATGGTAAAGGGTGGTACGATGTCAAATCGGGCGCGTTGATTCTGTCCGAAGGGGGCAATTTGCTGTTAATGCGGACGCCGGATGAGAAGGCGGACGAGTGGAATTCGCACGCCGTCCACGTTCGCGATCTGGCTGCCGAAGTTTATCATGCGGCGCACGACAAAAATTACGACAAGGCCGTCAGCAGCTACAAGGAGATGCTGAAGAGTTGTAACGACTGTCACAACAAGGTCGGTCATGGTGAACCGAATCTGAAACCATAATTATTAACTGCGAGCGAAATTTCACCAGCAGCAGGCTATACTGACACGTCCCCGCTTTGGCCAGCACAGGTCGGCGGGGACGTGTCTTTTTTCCGTCAACAAATATCTCTATGCCACTGTTTCCCGGGTTCTGGAATACCGGGGGAGTATCTCTATGGACGCATCCCGCGCCAGTCTTTATCGCGAAGCGATCCGGGCTTCTCTGCTCGGTCTGATCGTGAATGTTCTCCTCGGAGTGGTGAAGCTGGTGGCGGGTCTTGTGGGAAACTCTTATGCGTTGATCTCCGACGCGGTGAATTCGATCGGCGATTCACTGACATCAATTGTGGTCACGTTTGCCCTGTTCATCGCCCAGCGCCCCGCGGACCAGGAACATCCTTATGGCCATACCCGCGCGGAAGCCATTGCCGCGTCGAATGTCGCGCTGGTCATCATAATCTCTGCCTTTTATGTCGGCTGGGGCGCGATCCAGCGATTAAATGTGGTGCACGAGATCCCCGCTGCCTGGACACTGTGGATCGCCGGCATCAATGTGTTCATCAAAGAAGGGCTCTACCGGTACAAGGTAAACGTAGGCAAGCGGACCGGTTCCACGGCAATTATCGCCAATGCGTGGGACCATCGCAGCGACGCACTCTGTTCGCTCGCCGTCTTCGCTGGATTGAGTGTCGTGCGCTGGGGCGGTCCGCAATTTCTCTGGGTCGATGAAGGGGCCGCCCTCCTCGTCGCGCTCTTTATCCTGTGGAATGGATATCAACTCTTCCAGAAGAGCGCGAGCGAACTGATGGATGTGCAGGCGAATGATCAGTTCGTCGACCAGGTCCGCGACGTCGCCGCCAGGGTCGAAGGGGTCAAGGAGATCGAAACGCTCTGGGTTCGAAAATCCGGCCTCGAATACTTCGCCGACATTCACATAGAAGTCGACGCCCGCCTGACGGTGGAAGAGGGGCACCTGATTGGACACCGGGTGAAAGACCGGATCATGGAGGAGTTCAAATCGATCCGCGACGTGCTCGTGCATCTGGAACCGCACCCGCACATTCACACCACGAAGAGAACAGGGGATTCGGTCTAGTAGCGATCGTCTTCTTCGTCGATGTCGTCGTCGTCATCACCATCTTCATCGAAGTCGGGATGCAGTGGATCGTTGGTGTTGAAGAAGAAGTCACCGAGCCCCATCGGCAGAAAGTTGCCGCCGAGGTTCTGTTTGCGCTGGTCGGCCATCGATTCGAGATCGAGCGCTTCGGGACCGAGGCACCGCTCCAGCGCTTCATGCCACGCTTCATCCTGGCTCAGCGGATTGTCCGGGTCGGCGGCGATCCGCTTCTGAGCGTAACGCAGCATGTTGATGCCATCGCGCGTGGAAAAATCGAGTTTGAGTTCGTGTGCCTTCTGCAGGAATTCGACCGTCAGGTCGAGCATAGCCGCATCGACAAATGGCAGGTGATATTGCAGGATCGCCAGTTCGTCGTCGCGCGAGGGGTGAGTGAGCGTGAGTGTCGGTTGCAGACGACTGAGGATGTAGTCGGGAATTTCAAATGTCGATTCATCCTCGTTCATGGTCACGGCGCAGCGAAAGTCGGGGTGCGCGTGAATCGTGATTCCGGCGATGATCGATTCCACGTAGCGGCGATGGTCGAGCAGCGGAGCGAGACTTGCCCACGATTTCTCGTTCATCCTGTTGCCTTCATCCAGGAGACAGATTCCCCCCTTGATCATGGCCGTGACGAGTGGAGAGGCGTGGTAGAGGATCTTCCCCTGGTCACCGAGCACCGGCGTGATCAGCAGGTCTTCGGGACGCGTGTCGGCAGTGCACTGGTAGACGTAGAGGTCCTGCTCCCGACGCTTGGCGGCCGAGATGGCGAGGGTCGTCTTGCCGATACCAGGGGAACCGACCAGTCGGGGAGCGAGGGGAAGGTCGCGGGGATCGACGATAATCCAGCAGGCGAGCAACTGCTTGAGGACCTCGGTCTGGCCGATCCAGTCCGTGGCGGAATCATCGGGATGCCCCAGGTACAGGGTGATTCCCTCGATCTCGACCGTCTGTTGACCGGAGTTCGGTTGCTTGCGTGATGCGGAAGATGCCATAGCGTTGAATTCGACTTTGGGAAAGTGGCGGACTTGCTAAGATACGGACCGTGACTGCCGACAGTATAACTGCTGCGCCGGCAATTCGACAGGTCCGAACTCCGTGGGAGAGTCCTTCCCCCTACGAACAGGTTTTCGCGATGAGTGATGATATCAAAGAGGATATTCCGCCCGAGGAACTGGCAAGCCAGCCCACGGCCGATCGGACCTTTCTGGAAGGTCCCCGCTCGCGAACGGAAGAGTTTTTCCGCGTGATGCGCATCGCCAAAGAGTTGATCCGGGGCTTTCGGGCATTGCACTTTCTCGGACCTTGTGTGACCGTCTTTGGTTCGGCCCGGTACAAGGAAGATCACCCGTACTATCAGCTGGCCCGCGACGTTGGCAAAGCGGTTGCGGAAGAGGGTTTTACTGTACTTACGGGTGGCGGCCCGGGCATTATGGAAGCGGCAAACCGCGGGGCATTTGAAAGCGGCGGTCGCTCGGTCGGCTGTAATATCATTCTGCCGATGGAGCAGGAGCCGAACCCGTACGTCGACAAGATGGTCTCGTTCAACTACTTCTTCGTCCGTAAGGTGATGCTCGTCAAGTACTCGCAGGCGTTCTTCATTATGCCGGGCGGTTTCGGCACGCTCGATGAGGCCTTTGAAGCCGCGACTCTGATTCAGACCGGCAAGATTTACGACTTCCCGATCATCTTCATGGGGACCGACTACTGGGGACCGCTGCTCCGCTTCATCCGGGAAGATATGGTGCGAGGCAAAACCATCGACGCCGACGACTACGCCCGCTTCTTCGTCACCGATTCCGTCGAAGAGGCAGTCAGTTTTCTCGAACACTGTCCTTCGCGTCCGGAAAAAGAGACGGAGGAAAAAGTACTCACACGGTCGTGGACCAACGTCAATGCACCGAAGGAAATCGGCGGCAGGAACCCGAAGATGTGATCTACCGTGCCTTCAACTGGGACAGCACGGAACGGCGAGGAGCGTATGCCATTACTTGTTCAGTTGGCGGTACTGCTTGCTCGCTTTTTCAAGGGTCTTGCGTTCCTTGTTCGTGAGAGAGGCTTCGCCCTCTTCGTGGATCTTGGCCAGAATGCGATCGACCTCGTCCTTGAGTTCCTGCTGCTTTCGCGCGGCTCGGGTTTCGGTCGGGTTGTGGATTTTGAGCTTCGGCTTGCGGCGGAACGGATTCTTCCAGCGGGTTTCACCATCGGAAGAGGATCTCGTGAACATGCCGGTCAGGTTCCATTGGAAGTACTGATAGGCGATTCCAAACAGGGCTCCCCCGAGGTGCGCAGCGTGGGCGGTCGGGCCTCGACTGCCCACATACGCGAACGAAAAGATAAAGAAGATGATCGCGAGCCAGCGCAATTCCAGCGGGAAAATCCCCATGATGTGGACCTGCATCCGCGGGTAACGCATCGCCGCCAGCAGCAACAGCCCGGAGACACCCGCCGAGGCGCCCACGATGATGGCGGCATCGCCAAGATTCCACACAATCTGGGTCAACCCGCCGACGACAATCGCGGTGAGATAGAAGGCGAGGAATTCTCCCTGCCGCATCGCCTGGCTGAGCATGCGACCGAAGAAGAACAGGTTGATCATGTTGAAGAAGATATGGAAGATGCCGGCATGGCAGAAACCGTAGGTCACGACGCGCCAGATCTGGCCCTGCAGCAGCGTGTCCTGGCTGAGCATCAACCATTGCGTGACCGCTCCCCCCGCCATGCCCATATTCTGCACGATGAAAACGACCACGTTGATCGCGATGATGATCGTGATCAACTGATCGGCGGAACCGGAATATCGTCCGCCGAAAAAGCTCGGTTCGTCCTGCATGTAACCACGGTTTTCGAGTCCCATGTTTCTACAATCACTCCGCGGTAGGGAAGGCATCGAAAGGGGAAGGAAGGGAATCCATTTTTCCTCAGAAACTCTGGTGAGAGTCCTGACATTATAGAACCCACCTGCGGCAAAGCGAGACCGTTTTTCAGGCTGAAGATCTCCGCTGGCGGGAACGCCTATCATATGTCAGCGGGGCTGGCGAAAGAAAGGGCACGTCCCTGCCGGAATGGGACTCTTCTTCCTAAACGCTTGAAGACAAAAGCATTTCCGCCACAAACACGACCGCGAGCAGGCTCGCCACCCCCCAGATGTGCGCGCGAGGAATCGGACGCGGCGACTCTCCCAGGCCGAAGTGCTCCCCCTGACGATTCCAGAGCAGAAACCCGGCTCCGGTCGAGATCGCGCCGAAGAGCACGAGTGACCAGATCGATGCGCCGAGACGGAGCAGCTCCCGGCTGTCGCCGACGGCATCGAGCGGCGCGATACCCAGATACAGTCCGTTCGCGACGAGACAGAATCCGGCGAAAAATCGCAGCAGGTAAGCGATCCCGGGAACGGACCAACTCGCGATTCCCCAGCTCGCGAGTGGTACCAGCACTCCCATGACCGGGCCGCCCCAGACGACGGCAAGCGGACGCGGATTGGGAGAGACGTCGGTTCGCGAAATGGCGAGCGGATGCAGAACGACCTTTTCGACCGTCCCTCCCGTCATCCAAGCCAGAACAATATGGCCACTCTCATGCACGATCATCATCCCCAGCCAGGAGAGGAGCAGCAGCGGCACAACGAGTGCCAGGGTAGCTCCCGGTTGGCGGAGGAGAATCGGCATCAGTTATCACCACTTTCTGGGGATATTCGGATTCGCTGCCGGAGTGAGTGGACGCCGACCACGAATCATCGGGAGACCTGCCGCAAATGGTTTCAAACGGGACCGCTCGGGGGAGACTGTTTCCGTCGGCTCCGCATCTACTGGCTTGAGGGAGTGGACGTTGGTGATTTGCGTGCGCGGGATCACGGGGTGCGTCGCAACATCTTCCCCGGCATCGGAGGGGTTCACGGGCGTGGGAGCGGGCGACTTGGGGCGCGCCGACGCTGCCTGCTGAGCGGGGAGTAACACGAAATCTGAAACATACTTTCCGAGATCCGCCCGCTGATAAAAGTGCGACCAGAGATGCGCGGTGCCGATGAACGGGGCGAGATCAAGTTCCTGCACTTTGTTCATCGGGGCTCCGATCAACTGGCGGTCCTGCGGCGTGAAGCCGATCCTTCCCAGAGGTTCGGCGCCGGTTGAACCCTGAATCGAATAGAACGCGAGCGCGAGGTCGCTGCCATTTTTCATGTTCAGAATGCGATCCGCTTCCTGAACCACGCGATCGTTTCTCTGTCCCGGTTGCAACCAGAAGTGATCGAACGCCGCCGCCACAAAGATGAGTTGCAAGTCAGCCTGATTTTCGCGTGACGTCCATTCCGAGGAAAGCGCCAGATTCTGCACCGTCTGCGCCAACATCCGCGCGCCGTGGGAATGGCCGAACAGGGTGACCGGCGATGTCGGCGGCATGTCCATGATCGCGCTTTGCAGGTATCGAGCGTTGTAGCTCGCCCGATTGCCGAGCAGTTCGACATCGGTAACCAGCAAACCGGTGAGCTGGGTGGAACTCGGCCAGGTGAAGAAGACGACCTGCAATGGCTGGTCTTTCGCTGACTTTTTGAACCAGTGGTAAAGGTGACCGCTTTCAAACCGCAGGCTTTCCCACGAAGTGAAGCTGCCATGCACGACCATGCAGGTCGGCGTGCCGGCGGAGAACCATTGCTGATATTTCTCACGTGTATAACGGCGGAACGTGCGATCCTTGTCGAAGTGGATGTAATCCAGCTCCGGAGGTTGGCCGTTGAATTTCCATTCTTCGCCGGGAGATTGCGGCAACTGGCGACTGCTGACGATCCAGTAGTCGGGTTCGGCCCAGGTTCCTCCGACCGAGCTTTCCGAGTTCGTCGAAGCCGTAGGTTGGGTGCCGCGGGCTGGCTGAGGAGGAATGGGATCCGGCTGAAGCTGTGGTGTCACGGAACCAGGCTGTTTGTAAGTCGGCGGCACTTCCGGTTTCAGCGTGCGCATATCGATCTGGGGGCCCGACTGAATTTGCGGCTTCGGCGAGGTGCGGTCCGGTTGCGATGGGGGTGTCCTGTACGTTGGAACCTGGATCTTCGGCGTGATGACGATTTCCGGATCGACTTCTCCTTCCGGTTTCGCCTGCGAGGCCGGCGCGGGCGTATTGTCGTACTGCGGCAACGTCTCAGGAGTGGCCGGTTCCGGCGCGGAAACGGATGGAGGGAGCAGGATCGGTCCGCTCAACTGCGCCGCCGCCAACAGCGGAAATGCCAGAGAGAACGAAATCGCCAGGACAAGACGGTTCAGAGAAATTGGATTCGCCATCGGTTCCACCAGTATTTCTGGAGAAGTCAACAGGGGCCCATCAACACCTCATTGCAGGGAAAGCAGAAGGTGTGGAGTACGCGAAACATACACCAAAGGCATACGGTGCGAGTCGACCGGGACCGGCATTGCCGGAACGCACGCAATCAAGCGCGGCCGAATCGCTGCTGTTACGAGAACCGAGAGTCTAGCGTCTTGACAGATTTCTCCCGCAGGAAAAAAACGGCTGAATTCAAATCCAGCACCATCTGTGGTGCGGATGTTCTGATCAGCCCGTAGAGGCAAACAGGGAGGTTTGCGCGTGTTCTTGGCGGCTGCGAAGAGTTTGCTCCGCCGGAACCACGTCCATTTTCGCGTCGCGGGGCGCCACGGGCAAGCGGTTTTCTGCAGTCCCTTTTTTTGAGCAACCAAGTCTATTCGAAGACGAGGCTCAGGCTGGGGTAACGTTCCGCATACAGTTTCTGCTTCGCGGGCAGGGCGAGGCCTGTTTTCTCGAGGCTGGTCGAAATGAGATCGATTTCGTCTGCGTTTAATTGTGGGAGCAGGTTCTTCAACTGATAGACTTCCTGCAGACGATCGACTTCCTCGTAATGTCCCAACAGCGCGTGGGCAATGATTTCACCCGCTTGCGCCTGGCTGTTGAAGACTTTTTCTTCGTTCGGGAAATTCGTTTCGGTTACATCGGTGAAAAGCCGGAGCGCTTCCGCGTACAGTCCTTTCACGAGATAGATGTGCGCAAGTCGCAATTGGGCATGTTTCTTGTACTTGCGGTATTGATCCGGGAACGCCTGAAAATCGGCCGGGTTTTCAATCAGGGATCGTAGCGCCTCTTCGCCGTCTTCACCCTGATTGAGTGCGAGGATGTATTGGTCGTCCGGCGTCTTCTGAGCCGGCTTGGAGACGGTTTCGACGAAGACATCGCCCGGGCGTTGACTCCAGGCGAGCGCGCCCGCGAGGCCCGCCACCACGACCGCGCTCAGAATCAGCATGCCGGCCATCTTGGCGAACGACCATTGGAAAGGCTGCGTCGCCGGGAGCTCGTAGTTGGTCTCCCAGTCTTTAACGATCGGTTCGGTCGAGGGAATCGCCTTGGGAAAGAGGCGTTTCAGTTCGTTCAGGATTTCCTGGCAGTCGGTGTATCGCTTGCGGCGGTCTTTGGCCATCATCTTGTCGATCATCCGCGCGAGTTCGGCGGGGAGATCGGGCCGATGCTTCGAGAGTGGCACCGGCTTGTCGTTGATGTGCTTCATCGCGATGGTGACTGCGTTATCTCCCTCAAAGGGAGGTTTGCCCGCCAGCATGCAGTAACAAGTGACGCCGAGCGAGTAGATGTCCGACCGCTGGTCCAGATCTTCGCCATGGACCTGCTCGGGGCTCATGTACAGGGGCGTTCCCAGCGTGGTGCCCGCCTGCGTCAGGTTCATTTTGTTCCCCTGACGGACGACCCGCGCGAGTCCGAAATCGGCGACCTTTACCTGCCCTTTGCGGTTGAGCAGAATGTTGTCCGGTTTGATATCACGGTGGACAATGCCGATCTCACCTGCCTTCTGCAACGCGGAAGCGGTCTGCCGCAACAGGGATATCGCGAGTTTCAGATCGAGCGGTCCATGTTTGTCGATGAACTGCCGCACGTTCACCCCCTGGACGTATTCCTGGGCGATGTAGTGGTATCCCTGTTCCTCGCCGATGCTGTAGACCTGGACGATATTGGGATGATTCAGCGCGGCTGCCGCGGCGGCTTCCTGTGAAAACCGTTTGAGGTAGGTTTCGTCCTCTTCGTTTTCGAGCAATTCCGGTTTGAGCAGCTTGAGAGCGACCTGCCGATGCAACGATTTCTGCTGCGCCAGGAATACGGACGACATGCCTCCCGTGCCGAGATGGCGCAGTAGATGGAAGTCTCCCAGCTCCAGGCCAATCAGGCGACTGGCGGATGATTGCGAGGAATTATTGGGCGTCGTTTGATTGACCACGGATGCGGACTTGTCGGGCGGCTGAAGTGTCGGAACTGTTGAGTCAAATGCACGCACGGTAATCATACCCTATCGACAGGGCTCTTCCTAGAACGGCTCACCGTGAATTGTGCCGGACGGGCGGAGGTGAAGGGTTCCGGGAGGAGCCGGGATTCTGCGAGAAATCAGGCAGTGGAGAAATGAAGTGGCCTGAAAAATCGGCTGGAGATGGGATCGAGGACCCAGAACGGACGGCAATTCGCCGGTACGTCTGTCCCGATAGCTATCCAAACACAAAAAAGGATGAATCCGAAAGGGGAGACCCTTTCAAGTCGATCGGAAGTCTCGATAATGGTATTACGTAAAATTTTTCCAGATTAGACAGCTCTCTTGCGGGAAGATTTCCGTAAGCGAGAAATACTGCCCGTCGCTCGGTCAGGGACCGATATCGCGTTCGCACGGGTTCTCTCCAACAGGCACAGCCCGGCGGGCTGGAGGTGCAGGGTGCCGTATCTGATTTTCGACGAGGGACTATCCGATCCAGATCGGATCGATATAGATTCCGATCTCATTCTGTTCGGTCGGCACCCGGACTGCACCATCCGTCTGAACGACGTCTCTGTCAGTCGTCAGCATGCCCGCATCGTCCGGCAGCAGGAGCACTATTACCTCGAAGACCTCCACAGCCGGAACCACACCATGCTCAATGGTCAGGCGATCCAGGGGAAGGTCCGCTTGCGCAATCAGGACCGGATCGCCATCTGTGGGTTCTCGTTCCGTTTCATGCGGTCGGAAGGGAGCGCCTCTTTGCTTCCGGCCTCGGGGGGACTTTCCAATCCGGAAACGCGTACGTTCGATGGGGGCTTTCCCGCGGGGAAAGAGTTTCCTTCCGCGGAACTGATCCAGGAGGCACTCCAGAGCGAGGGAAAGTTCGAGAACGATACCGCCGTCATTCAAACATTGAGAATGAAACGACGAGGGGAAGGTCCGAAGAACGATCCGGCCCGAGCGGAGACCAAACTGAAGGCCATCCTGGAAATCAGCAAGGCGCTGGGAGCGACGCTCAAACTGCAACCGGTGATGCAGACGATCATGCAGCAGGCATTCGCCCTGTTCCCACAGAGCGATTCGGTGTTTTTGATCATGAAGGATCGTCAGACGGGGGAGTTGACGATTCCCGCCAGCAAACATCAATCGCATGTCGATCCCAAATCCGCCCGCGCCAGTCGTACGATCGTCGAACTCGCGATGAGTTCCCGCGAAGCGATCCTCAGCCAGAACTCACTGGAAGACAGCCGTTTCAGCTCCAGTGAGTCGGTTCACGATATGGATGCCAGTTCCACAATCTGCGTCCCCCTGGTGGAGGCCTCGGGGACCGTTCTCGGCGCGCTGCAGTTGACGACGCGGGACTTGCGCCAGAGTTATACGGAAGAAGATCTCGATGTCCTGCTCAGCGTGGCGTCGCAGGTCAGCCTCGCGATTCAGAATGCGTATCAACACGAGCTTCTGCTGAAGCAGCACGAACTCGAACGCGAACTGGAATTTGCGATGCGCGTGCAGATCGGGTTTCTCCCTTCCGAACGGCCTCAGGTGCCGGGGTATGATTTCAGTGATTACTACGAAGCGGCCAAGCACGTTGGCGGCGATTACTTCGACTACATCAAGTTGCCCAACGACCGGTTGGCGATTGTGCTCGGGGATGTCGCGGGGAAAGGGGTGCCGGCGGCGCTCTTTATGGCGCGGCTGCTTTCCTCGACGCGCAATCATCTGATGACGGAGCCTTCCGCCGCCGCGGCCCTGCATGCGATGAACGCGGAATTGTCGACGAGTGACATTGGATTCCGGTTTATTACCCTCGTGCTGCTGGTGCTGGATCTCAAAACGAATAAAATCAGTCTCGTCAACGCGGGGCACATGCCGCCGCTCCGGGTCAGCAGTGACGGTGAGATTCAGGCGATGGGCAAAGGCCTGTCCGGGATGCCGCTCGGCGTGCATGCCGATCAGAAGTTCGAGGAAGTTGTCTTCGAGATGAAACCGGGTGAAGCGATTGTGCTGTATACCGACGGGATCACCGAGACACTCAACTCCGATCGCGAACTTTTTGGTTCGATACGATTATTTGCGTCACTTCGTCATCCTTTCGCCAACATGGACGAACTGATTCAACATGTCGTGCGGGACGTCGACCGGTTTGCGGACAAACTATCTCAAAGCGATGACATGTGCCTCGTGGCGTTTCGTCGGGATCGATAAATTCGTGATCCTGTAGACGAAGTGACGACGGGTGGGGCCGTAGCGAGTTTTAATATTCAATAAGGGAATGTGATCAGAGTGGAAATGACTCCACGAGACGTGTTGGGTGATTCGGGGCCGATTGCGCGGAGACTGCAGCAATACGAAGCGCGTCCTGAACAGCTCGAAATGGCCGAAGAAGTCGCCCGGGCGATTTCCCAACAACGCCATGCGCTCATCGAAGCCGGTACGGGGGTCGGTAAGAGTTTTGCCTATCTCGTCCCCGCCATTCTTGCCGCCTACGGTCGCCGCAAGGAAGGGAGCAAACGCAAACGGATCGTTGTCTCCACGCATACGATCAGCCTGCAGGAACAACTCATTCAGCGCGACCTCCCCTTCCTGAACGCGGTGTTGCCGCTGGAATTTTCCGCGGTGCTCGTCAAGGGGCGGCCGAATTACCTCTCCCTCCGCCGCTTGAAAGGGGCGTTCGAAAAGGCCTCTTCGCTGTTTAACGATGCCGCCCAGCTTCAGGATCTGCAAAGCATCCTCGAATGGTCGGACGATACGCATGACGGTAGTCGTTCGGACCTCCCCTTCGCGCCGAACATGCAGGTCTGGTCCGAGGTGCAGAGCGAACATGGCAACTGCCTCGGCAAGAAATGTCCGACCTACGAAAAATGTTTTTACTACAAGGATCGTCGCCGCATCTGGAATGCGGACCTCCTGGTGGTGAACCACGCACTCTTCTTTTCGGACCTTGCCATTCGCCGGGAAGGGGCGAGCCTGCTGCCGGACTATGACGTCGTGATCTTCGACGAAGCGCACACGATCGAGCAGGTCGCGAGTGAATACCTGGGGGTGACATTCTCGAGTGGGCAGGTCGACTACCTGTTGAACCGGCTCTATAACGAACGTTCGCAGAAGGGACTGCTTGAACAGTACCAGTTGCAGGAGCTCAAGCAGCTGGTGGGTGCCATTCGCCACGAGGCTAAGGAGTTCTTCTACGATCTGCGCGTCTGGCAGGAGCAGACGGGTAAAGACAATGGCCGTATTCGCTCCGCGCCGCCGATGCAGGAACAGTTGAGTCATCACCTCAAACAGCTGGCCGGCAGACTGGTCATTCAAACGGAGCATCTGGACGACGAAGAGCGGATTGAAATCATCGCGGCCGCGGAACGCTGCGACGGGCAGGCGGAAGCGCTGGAAGCGTGGATGACGCAGAATCTGGAGGACGCCGTGTACTGGATGGAACGCAGCGGCAGTCGTCAACAGAATACGCGCCTGGTCAGCGCCCCGATCAATGTCGGACCGCAATTGCGGGATGAACTGTTCAACAAGGAAGTCAGCGTCATTCTGACGAGCGCGACGATCGCCGTCGGCAAGAACGACTTTCACTATGCCAAGAGCAGACTCGGGTTGACCTCCGCTCTGGAAAAACAGCTGGGAAGTCCGTTCAACTACAAGGAACAGGCCCGGTTGGTGTTGCTCGACGAGATGCCCGATCCGAATTCACGCGAATACGAAACGGCCGTCGCGCGGTGTATCGAACATTATGTGGCGCAGACGGAAGGACGGGCCTTTGTGCTCTTTACCAGTTACCGGATGCTGCAGCGGTGCGCTCAACTGGTGCAGAATTTTCTCATCTCCAATCGGCTGACGCTTTACTGTCAGGGAGAAGGCCTGCCCCGCTCGGCGATGCTGGAGAAGTTCAAACGGGAACCGCGGGGAGTGCTGTTCGGAACAGACAGTTTCTGGCAGGGAGTCGATGTTCCGGGCGAGGCGCTGCAGAACGTGATCATTGCCAAGCTGCCCTTCAGCGTTCCCGATCATCCGCTGCTCGAGGCCCGCATCGAATCGCTCAAGGCGAATGGACAGAATCCGTTCATGGAGTACCAGATCCCGGAGGCGATCATCAAACTCAAACAGGGATTCGGCCGCTTGATCCGCACGCAGCAGGACTTCGGGCAGGTGGTGATTCTCGACCCGAGGGTCCGGGGCCGTCATTACGGTCGCCTGTTTATTGAAAGCCTTCCCGAGTGCGAGATGGTCTACGATCGCTACCCGGAGCTGCTGAGTACCTCCAGAGGCTGAATGCCGATTCGGGCATCACTCCGCGTCCATCGCGAACGACGATTTTACTCTTCGTCTACTTTAAGCTGTGCAAGCTCAGCCTCCGCTGCGGCAAGTTCCGCCTGCTCGCGGACGTAGCGTTCGGCAACGGCTCGGCGACGTGCCTCTTCTTCCTCCGCCGTTTCAATTGTCAGGTCACGCCCCTCTTCGAGGTTAGACTGAATCGTCTTCATGCTCTCGGCCTGTTTGATTCGCATGAAAGAACGAGCGTATTCGTACAGCATTCCACACGCGATCGTCGCAGCGGCAATCGTTTGCCAGGTGTAGGACTGGTCGCTCCAGAGACCGCTGAACGCAAAAATACAGGTAATCACGACCGCAACCACGCTGACAATCAGTTTCAACATCAATGTTTCGCGAAGCTGTTTTGATGAATGCGTGGCGAGCGCCGTGCGGGCGTTTGCATTGGCGACTTCGCGGAGTGTGTTGAGGTTGGCGCGAATCTCGTCCGGGTTGGCCTTCGTGCGTTCGCGTGTGAGGCGTGATGCGAGAGCCGGTTCCGGATCGGCCATTGCAGGGGCCACTGCCGCTGTGTCTTCCTTCTTCTCTTTCAGCGGTTTGTCGAGAAACTTGGCCGGCTTGGACGACCCGACCGTTTCGTCTCCGGAAGTCCCTCGCTGGGTCCGGGCGATCAGGCGTTTCATATACGCTTCGATCGAGTCGTTGCCATCCTCTTCGTCTTCCGATGCGGATTCAGCGGCGGACATTTCCTCGTCGCCGGACTTATCTTCCGGTGCGGCCTGCGAATCTTCGACTTCAGCAACGGGAGAGTTGAGGGAGTCCTCGAAGTGGTCCATTTCCTGTCCGATGGCGGTCAGCGGATCGAACGCTTCTTCTTTGGCGGGGGGCGCACCCTGCTGCTGTGTCTCGTGCAGGTCAAAGAGATCCGCCAGCTGCGAGCGCAGCGAATTCAGCTGTTCGCTGTTGGCTTCACGAACGGCGGGAGCATCGTCGTCTTCATGCTGGGTTTTGAGATCGGCTTCGTGATCTTGGACGATCTCGTTCGGCGCTTCAGCTTCTTCGATTTCCGAGTTCATCAACGGAACGGTTTCGTCCTCATAGGTTCGGTCCAGCAGGTTCGATCCTTCGAGTCCGGCGATAATCGCGAGGTCGTCCTCAACTTGAGGTTCTGCCGTCAGTTCCGGTGTTGGCTCGTCTTCTTCGTCAGCGTGAGCTTTTCGTTGCGCGGCTTCGGCGGTGGCGGCGGCAAGTTCGGCTTCCCGCTCCGCTAATCGTTCGCGGGCTTCCGCTTCGAAGTCTTCCAACTGCTGTTGCTGACGAAGTAAGGCCGCGCGCATCTCTTCGAGCTCGGCCCGTTCCGCATCCAACGCCTCGCGGTTTCCGGTCAGCCCTTCGCGTTCGGATTCGATTCGGGTCCGTTCGGTTTCCAGCGCAGCCTGCTGTGCTTCGAGTTGATCCCGTTCCGCGACGAGTTCCTGCTGCAGGTTCTCGAGTTCGGCGCGGGCCGCCTCCAGTTCCTCATCCGCGTTTGTGCTCGCAAGAGCGACTTCGCTGCGGTCGGCTTTCAACTCGGCATGTTCCGCTTCCAGTTCCTGCAGACGTTCCACCAGATCTTCCTGCTGGTCGAGGAGCTCGTCGTGCGCCAGTTGCAGTTTGTCTTTTTCGCCAGAGAGCAACTCATGCTGTTCTTCCAGATCGCGATAGCTGTTCTCCAACTCGCGCAGGGCTTCCGTCGCTTTGTCCAACTCCGCGGATAGGTCATCGAGCTGGCCCGAATGCTGGTTCTGGGTCTCGACATGCTTCATTTCCGCTTCGAGCAGCGCGCTCCGTTCGAGCTCGATTTTTTCCTTGAGTTCATCCAGCTGATCGAGATTCTGATCCAGCATCGACTGAATCTGTTCACGGCGGGCCTCGGAACTCTTGAGCTCTTCCTCCAGGCGGGATTTTTCTTCACGAAGTCGCGCGTTGTCTTTCTCGAGTTTTTCGAGTTTGATCATCGCCTCGGAAAGTTTGCGTTCGGCGGCGGCGATCTGCTGTTCCTTATCCGACAGCTCGCTCGCGCTGAGGCCAAATTGCTCCCGATCCTCTTCGAGCGAAGCGCGGTCGGTGTCCAGTCGTCGCGTCAGTTCATCGGCGATGTGACTGTCGATCGAGGCTTCCCATTTCTGTAACCGCAAGCGTTCCTCGTCGAGGCGCTCTTTCTCAACCTCAAGTTCTTCTTGCGCTGTTTCCAGCGCCGTCTGCTCGCGTTCGAACTGTTTGCGTTCGTCGGCGAAGTCGTCCTGCAGCGAGCTCAGTTCCTCGCGCTGCGATTTGATCTGCTTTTCAAGTTCCTGCAGTTCCTTACGCTGCGATTCGAGCCGAGAGAGTTCCTGTTCCGATTTCCCTTTCATGCCCGACTGGCGTTCTTCCAGCGAGTTACGAAATTCCTCGAGCTCTGCTTTTTTCTGTTGCAGTTTCGCGTCGCGGGCATCGAGCTTTTCTTCGCGCGCAGTCAGCTCCTCGTTCTTTGCTTCGAAGCTGTCGGCTTGTTTTTTCAGCCGGGATTCCCAACTGAGGAAGTCCGTTTTCTGTGACTCGAGTTCTTTCAGTTCTTCGCGAAGTTGATGCAGTTCTTTCTGGGTCGCCTGCAGGCGGGCTTTTTCTTTCGCGATCGATTCATCAATGCTGACCGAGCGGGCTTCGATCTCTTCCTCGCGAGCGGAGAGCGCCTGTTCCCAGTGCGCGGCGCCCTGCATACGGGCCTTGATTTCCTCGTTCTTCTGGTTTCGCTCCGCCTCCCAGCGATCTTGCGCAGCTTTATGTTCTTCATGCTTCGCGCGGAGATCGGCTTCCTGCTGAGCCAACTCGGCCTCGCGCGACCTGAGCTCCTGCTGCAGTCGCTCCATGTCCGATCGACGAACGGAAAGATCACGCTCACGATCTTTCAGTTCCCCCTGCATCTGCTCGGCCCGCTCCTGCTGCTGGCGGATGGCGTGCTGATTCGCTTCGAGCTCTTTCTGCAGCGACTGCAACCGCAGGTCTTCGGTCTGGATCAATTTGAGGCGATCGCGGACGAGGGCCTCTTCCATCGTAGCCTGATTGCGGACGCGGGCCAGTTGCTCCTGTTCCTGCTGAAGTTCCCGCTCCATCTCACGACGTCGAGTGAGTGATTTCTCCGCTTCCTGTTGCAGCGCGGCGAGTTGTTCCTGGATCAGCTTTTCTTTTTCGTCGGCTTCATAAACACGCGAGGCCGCCTCGGCGGAACGTTGTTGCCACATGGCGACAGCGTTGACCCGTTCCGACTGCTGCTGCAGGTTCTCTTCAATCTTCGACTGCTGCGCTTCCAGTTGTTGCTGGAGCGACTGCAGCTGCTTTTCGAGTTCCCCTTTGAGGAGGTTGAGCGTGAATTCCCCATCGCCGCCACGAAGTTTATGCGACGGCATGTCGGAAAGCTCATCGTGGCCGCCCGCAGTTTTCACGGAGATGGGCGCATCGAATCCCTGTTCGAGATCGGAATAGTCATCATCGGCGTCAAACTGCGGCTCACGATTTCCGTACGACGGTTCGTCTCCGGCGAGCATGTCGAGAGAGTGATCGTCATCGCTGCTGTTACCGCCGTCGGCACTCTCACCTTCATCGCTGTCGCCCAGGGATCCGAAGATGGACGACGAAGAAAGCGATTCGGATTCCACTTCGGCGGTGAGGTCGAGTCCTCCCAGCGGCGAGAGGGCCATCTCGGCTTCGGGTTCGTCGCTCGGTGCTTCGAGATCAGCGAATTCGTCGCAGTCTTCTTCCGATGCAAGTGCCTCTTCGACCTCGGCACCGAGGGCAGTGGCTTCATCCAGAAGATGATTCTCCAGATCATCATCGTCGTCGAGATCGTCGAGTGACGGCAGCGTTTGCGACAGTTCGAGCGCTTCATCCGCTGCCGAAATAGCGGCGGCGATGTCGTCTACTGTTTCCGCAACGGGCTCTTCCAGTTCGCTCGTGACTTCTTCCTCTGTTTCGGTTTCCGTTTCAGTCGTCATTTCTGCCGACGGCGTGTCATCTGGTTCCTCTACGGAATCAAGATCGATGCGCGGCTCATCGTCAGCTTCGAATTCTTCTTCGCTATGGAGCTCTTCGCTCTCCCGTTCGGGGGTTTCCTCGTCGTCGCTCTGGAGATTGGCGAGTTGTTCCTGAATGGCTTTCTCGCGCGCCGCGTTGAGTTTCGACTCCTTGTTCATGTAGAGCTGATGGATCTCGTCTGCGGAGACTTCGTCCTGCTCTTTGGCAGGGGTCGCGCCGGCGGAGGATTGTCCTTCGATCGAAGCCAGCAGCGCTGCCATTTCATCATCGAGATCGGCTTCGTCGTCACCGCTTTTCTCGGGAAGTTCCGCGACAAGCTCTTCCTGCGGTAATTCCATCTCGACTTCCTGGATGTCGTCCGGCTCCGCCTCTGCTTCCGCGTTGAACGATGCCTCGTCGTCCATGTCAGTCAGCATCTCGATGTCGAATTCGCTTTCGTCTGCGGGTTGGGGCACGACGTTTGCATCGTCTTCTTCTTCGGTTTCGTCGACGGGAGACTCGCCAAGAATCTCTTCGAGCGACGGTTCGGGGAGGCTGTCGATGTCGTCGTCTTCATGATTGCCGAAGAGCTCGTCGGGGCTCGGTAGATCGTCGAAATTCAATTCGGTTTCGGTAGATTCGCCATCGTCGCTGAGCGCGGAGGCATAATCAAACGGGGTCTCTGCGGAATTGACTACAATCGAGCTGACATCACCGGATTCCAGGAACGCGTCCGTGGAGACAATCGTGAATTCAATCGATCCGAGCGTCAGCATGTCGCCGACTTTCAGCTCGGCGTTTTCGATACTGTTGTCGTTGATGAGCGTATGAGAGCCATGGGCTTCGATCATGACGGTGGCATCATCTTCCACCGAGATAGAGCAGTGATAAGGTTCGATCCCTTTGGCGCTCAGGACGAGGGTATTGTCATCCGTGCTGCCAATGGTCGAGACCCCGCGGCGAACCGCGAGCGCGGGTACTGCGGATGTCCGGTCGACGGGCATCAGTACCAGAAGTACATCACTCTCATCCATAGAGAATGAAGTATTGTCAGTGGGGTTGGGCATCCCGAAAGGCTCCAGTTTCAGGTCGGCTGATCGTCAACTGCGTATGGGGCACATCAGCCTCGTATCGATCGTTAACTCGTGAGTGCGATAAACTTGACGCGACCGTCAGAAGTAGATTCGGACGAATGAGATCCACTTAAGTCGGCGCGCGAAGAATATATTTCGTCCGCACACCCATTCGCTGTCTGTTATTCTCGGCATAGAACCTGATGGCAAATTTGCTCAAACGGCGAAAGCTCCCGGAATGACATCGGACGACCAGATCAGATGGCACAGCTTGGCTGTTCGGCAAGCTTTTTGCATATTCACACGGCGGCGTTTGCTGCCCATGCCCCCCGCTTTAACTATGGTCGAGAGTTTTATGCAACAAGATACCTCACTCCCTGAACTGCGTGCTCCCTGGGCGCGGGTCTCCTGTGTTCTCCTGCTCCTGATGGTGACGTGGTGCCTGCTGACTCCCAATCCGCCGGGGGATCTGCACACAATCGAAATCCGCGCCTTGCGCGGCGATCTGCTTATTCACCTGAGTGTATTCACCATGGTGAGCTTCTTTATCATCTGCCTGCGCCCGGCGCAGCAGCTGGCGACCGGTTTCAAAGCCTCGGCCTGTTTTGCAATTATTACAGAGATATTGCAGATTCCGGTGCCGAATCGGACGTGCGATCCGTTTGACATGCTCGCGAATTTTCTGGGAGTATTTTGCGGATTATTTCTCGCCCTCTCTTACTGGCGGCTGATCCGGGTGCTCGGGAGGGATTTCCTGCGTCGTCGTTTCAGTACGTTTCTGCTCCCGCTATTGGGTTTCTCGCGGCGGATGTACACCTCTTCGCCGACAAATGAGTGAAATTAATTTCACGCGAGGCGTACCTTCATCCCCGAGTCCCGGTTCTGTAAGATGAAGTCGGCGCTCCGGTGGCGATGCCGCCGGTCTGTGTTGGCGTCATCTTCAATCAGCACTGGCTTCACTCAGAATGGGATGGAATCGATGGGCTCCTCGCTCGAATACAAAGTTGAACCGGCTTTTTCTCATATTCCCGCCGCTGACTGGGCGGGGCTGAAATCGAGACTCGAAGCGGCCCGCGACGAGACCCTGGCCGATGTCGACCTGCTTACGTCTGGCGGTGCGATCCCGAAAACCAAACAGCCACTCGACTCCGGGTTCATTATGCTTCCCGCCAATCTGCTCGATGAGCAGGAAGCGAAAGGGGAGAGCAGCCTTCTGGGTCAGATGAAACTGGCCGCGACCAACATGAAGGATTCGGTCGACCGATTTGTCGTGCTCGGGATCGGGGGCTCTTACATGGGAATGCGGGCTCTTTTCGAAGCGCTCTGCCATCCCTACCACAATGAGCTTCCCCGCGCCGAACGGGGTGATGTTCCCCGGTTGTATTTTTCCGGCAACAATATCGACAATGATGTCACCTCCGGCCTGCTCGAAGTGCTTACCTCTGCGTCCGATTACTCGCAACTGGCGAATCGCTGGGGGATGACGGTCATCAGTAAATCGGGGGGAACGCTCGAAACGGCCGTCGCCTTTCGCCTCTTCCGCGAGGCGCTCGAAAAATGTTACGGGGCCGACTCCAAAGAGGCGACCAACCTCGTCGTGCCCGTCACGGGTGAAACGGGCAAGCTCCGTGATCTTTCGAACGCAACCGGATACCCGGCGATTTTCCCGATTCCCGATGGCGTCGGCGGACGCTTTTCCGTCTTCACCGCGGTCGGCCTTTTTCCCGCGGCCGTCATGGGAATCGACATCGACGCGCTGCTGCAAGGGGCGGCGGATTTGACCGAGCGTTTCCGCACGGCCCCCATCGGCGAGAACCCGGTGCTCGACTACACCGGTGTCTGTCATCTGCTCGAAAAGAACAAGGGACTCACCACTCGCATTCTCTCTACCTGGGGCGGCAGACTGGAAGCCTTTGGACTCTGGTACGATCAGCTCCTTGCCGAGAGCATCGGGAAGGAAGAGAAAGGGGCGCTCCCCCTGACCGTCGTGAACACACGCGACCTTCACAGTCGCGGACAACAACATCAGGAAGGCGTGCGCGACAAACTGATCACCAACGTCATCGTCGAAACCCCGTCCACATCTCCCCTCGTTGTCCCCAAGGTCGCCGCGGATCGTGATCAGGATCAACTGAACCGACTCGATGGCAAGGCGCTTCCTGAGTTGCTCGACGCCGCGATCAAAGGGACGAACAAAGCGTACCTGGAAGTCGAGCGGCCGACCGCTGATCTCGTCTTTCCGAAACTGGATGCCTACACGCTCGGGCAGGCGCTGCAGATGTTCATGCTGGCGACCGTCGTGGAAGGGCGGTTGATCGGTATTAATCCTTACGGGCAACCCGGCGTCGAAGCGTATAAACAGAACATGGGCGAGATCCTGTATGGCAAATAGTAATACCCCACGGTCGAATTAGTGGCCATTTCAAAACCCGGTTGTGGTTGTTCTCGCATCGACAATGCCAGATTTGAGGCCACCCGTCAGCGGGTTTTGAAACTACTTGAAGAGAGAGGCATCATGACTGTCGAGATCGAATACTTCGGACACAGCACCTTCGAACTGCGGACGGGCGAACATCGAATACTGATCGATCCGTTCCTCGGGGATAATCCCTTAACCGAAATGACCGCCGATGAGTTGAACCCGACCGCCATCGTGTTGACTCATGGTCACTTTGATCATGTCGCCGACGCGGTATCGCTGGCGAAGCGGACCGGCGCACTGGTGATCGCCAATTTCGAAATCGTGACCTGGCTTGGTAAACAGGGGGTCAAGAACGTGCACGGACAGCATCAGGGGGGCGGATTTCAACATCCGTTCGGACACCTGAAGCTGACGGTGGCGCATCACGGTTCGATGTTGCCCGACGGCAGCAACGGCGGCAACCCGTGCGGGCTGCTCTTCACCTTCCCCGAGGCGACCATTTACATCGCGGGCGACACCGCCCTGTTTTCCGACATGCAGTTGATTGGTGAAGCGGGTATTGATCTCGCGATCCTGCCGATCGGCGACAACTTCACCATGGGGCCCGAGGACGCATTGCGGGCGGTCAAATTCCTCAAGCCGAAACGCGTGATTCCCTGTCATTTCAATACCTGGCCCCCCATCGCGCAGGATGCCGACGCCTGGGTCAAACGAGTGGAAGCAGAGACCGATGCAAAAGGGACGGTGATGCAGTCGGGAGATATCTTCAAGCTGTAGGCCTGTCGCGGTCCAGGAATCAAACGAAAGCGAAACGGGTGGTCTCCCTGTTTCGCTTCTTTCGTTCAATTAAAAGAAAGTTGAATTGCGGGCGTAGCAGCAGAGCCACAAGTGCTAATATAATAGCCATTGTCGCACCTCGCCCTGCTTTTCTCTCCAACTCTCATCAAGGGGCCTCTCATGTCTGAAGTTCTGCGTTCGCTGCTGCCTGGTCTGTTGTGTGGTTTGATCTTCTCTGC
>PABD01000020.1 GCA_002702685.1 Planctomyces sp. | reverse complement strand
TTTCGGAGGGGTTTGTTTTTTTGCGTGATCGGTTTCGCCTAGTACTGGCGAATCACACCGACAACAACGCCGAGAATTTCGACCTGATCCGAGTAGATCGGGCTCATCGTGCTGTTGGCCGGTTCGAGGCGAACGCGATTCGGTTCTTTGTAGAAGCGTTTCAGCGTGGCATCGTCATTTCCGACGAGGGCAACCACGATATCGCCATCGCGTGCCGTCGATTGCTTGCGGACAACGACGTAGTCGCCTTGAGCAATCTGATCTTCAATCATCGAATCGCCTTTGACGCGGAGGCAGAAGTGATCTTCGTTGTCCAGCATCGGCGAGAAGTCAATGCGATCTGAATCTTCAACCGCCAGCACGGGCTGACCGGCGGCGATTGTGCCGGCGAGCGGCAGAGTCATTCGGTTTTTGGGCGAATCAGAGAGCTGAATCGCACGTGACATGTGAGATTCGCGGGTGATTAGCCCTTTCTTTTCCAGTGCTTTCAGGTGGCACATCACCCCGTTGGGGGAGCGGATGCCAAACTGAGCGCCGATTTCCCGGACCGTCGGTCCGTATCCTCGGTTCAGAATCTTGTCCCGTACGAAATCGTAGATTTCTTTCTGACGTGTCGTCAGGGACGGCCTTTTTGAGCCTAAATCAACCATTAAAAACTCCTCAGCTTTTGTGTTTGAAAAGGAACCTGCGAGGAGCTGTTGAACAGACAGCCCGCTCCATTCCTCTTCGTGCCTCATGGTGAAATGTGTGATACTGAAAACCGACTGTGGCGGATCGATGTCAGATAACTGCCATTTTATACATCTAATGGGGGACTGAACATATTTCGGCCAAATAAATGTATAACAATTAAGCAACAAAAAAAGTGTACCCGTTCAAGGGTAAGGCACACTGTACAGAATGCAATATGATTCCGCCGAAAATGCACCTGAATCCACCAGAAATGTGTAATTTAGTGCAGTATTGCCCTCGTTTTTCTGGCTCGATTGATGCAGGTACGAAAAAAAAGCCACCCGGGACTGAGCGGGTGGCCATGGGCAAATAAAGATTAGCGTGCTATTTACCCCCTCGCAAGGGGTAACCATTTAGTTAGCATAAAAACTGTATGGTTCTCGGGGGCGATCAAAACTTTGAGTCGCGGCGACTATTTGATCAGTTCAGCCAGCTTGGTTTCGAGATCGGCTTCGCTGGTATTGGTACTGACGACTGTCCCATTCGCGTCCACCAGCCAGATGCTGGGAACGTTCAGCACGCCGTAATATTTGACGACCGGATGCTGCCAGCCACGTTTCGATGCGTCCGGGTCGAAGAGCTGCGGCCAGCTGATTCCGGCGTCACCGACTGCCACCTCAAGCTGTAATTCCTCGTCATCGAGACTCACGCCGATGACCTGCAGTTGTGAGTCCTCGTATTTGCTGGTGATGGTATCAATCTTCTTGAGGGTCTCCTGGATGCCGCCGATATGGGAGTTCCAGTAGACGATCGCGGTGACCTTTCCGCGATTCTGGTTGATATTGAAGAACTCACCCCCATAAGTCGCACCACCGAATTTGAGTGTCTGCCCTGTCAGGCTCAAACGTCGCAAGACGCCCTTCGCCTGCTCTCCTTGCGGAGTGTCCGGGTATTGCTCAAGAATCTGAGCGTAGCAAAGCTTCGCTTCTTCGGTCAGGTTGTAGCCCTCGCAGCTCTTACCTGCGGCGAGCAGGAGTGGCAGCGTTTTCGCTTGCTCCGAGGGAAAGGCTTCACAGAAGGTACGAGCCCGACGGGCGAACTCGGTGATCCACTCAGTGTTGTTCTGGCTGTAACGCATGGCGTTCGTGTTGGCAAAGCGGACGACTGCATAAGAAGCTTCCATGGCCGCTTTGGACCCGGGATGCTGTTCCTGCAGGACGTCGGCATCAGAATACAGGGATTCGGCTTCGTCCTGATCCCCCTGCAGTGCGAGTTGCAGTCGAGCTTCGGAAAGTCGCTGCACCAGTTGGTGCATGACTTCATCGCTTTCGTTGTTTTTATGAGCCAGCAGCACTCCGCGCGAGGCCATATCCACAATGGTTTTATTGCGTTGTTTGATCAGTTGCGGAATCCGTTTGGGATCATCGGCTCCCTCGGCCCCCGCCAGCGGTTGGCGCATCAGTGTTGTGATCTGTTCAATGACTCCCTGGGTTCCGGTCGCTGCCGGTTCCGCCTCAGCCGCGGGTTGAGCGGTATTTCCGATAGAGGCCGTCGGCAGGGTCACCTCGGCGGTTCGGGTCTCCGCCGTCGCTGTAGAACCGGCGTTCGCCGGGGCGGCATTGGATGTTTCCGTGCCGGAGTCAGAGCCGCCGCAACCAACGAGCAGTGCGGCCGCCAGACTGGCGACACCTAAAGCGGGAACAGCGGAGAGAGAGGGTAGCAATCGCATTAAATTCACCTTTGATTCCATCCGTGGAGCAGTTGAAACCTGACATCCCAGTCACAGCGAGCTCTCAATTGCCCTGTGGGCAGGGAGATAGTGGGGAGAATGGATTTTCCCCGTAGCTCGCGGGTTCAATTCAACAGGTGGCGGCGTTTTATGAAAAAAACGGAGGTTATGGCAATGCGAGTTTGGCTTCTAACGGCCCGATCTTTGGAAAATTTACAAAGTTCTCAGGGGACCGCGCGGCTGCGTTCCCTTCACGCATCGTGAGGCGTGCAGATTCTACCAACTGAGGCATCCAACCAGGTCGGGTTCCGTTTGACGATCGGGTAAACCGGGCTGGGCTCGCAGGCGTGGGGAGTCTTTTTCAGCTCAAGCCGGCAGAATCTGCCGGTCTGAAAGCGATCTATCCGCGTTTCGGACGATCTTTAGAATTACGGAATGCACCTTGCAAGAGGAGCATTGCGTACGGAGATTCCCGTCTCGAAACAGCTGATAGAGAGTGTGAGTAGATAACCATGGCAGAGCAAACCGCAACCGAAGAGCTCGAACAGCCCTCCCCGGAAACCAAGTCCGCGAAACCGGAGCGTAAGAAGAAAAAGGGGTTTGGCGTCGGTTGGCTGGCGGGACCGATCATCCTGCTGACGGCAGCATGGGTCGCCCCTATGATCATCGCCAATACGGACTTGCGCAATCCGGTACTCACCCGATTGATCAGCGGATTCGATCAGAAGCTCGACGTTAAATTCGCGTCGCTCGACTGGATGTCCCCCGTGGTGATGCACGAAGTGACGGTCTCCGATAAAGCCGATCAACCGATCGTCACCATCAGAGAGCTGCGCACGCATCAGACGTTGTTCGGGCTCGTCTTCCAATCTTCCGATCTGGGGACGATCGAACTGATGTCACCTGTGGTCAAAGTGAAGCTTCGCAAAGACGGCAGTAACGTCGAGGATCTGGTGAACCCGATTCTGGCGGCGCTGGACCCCGAGGCGGAATCGTCGCTGCTGAAACTTATCGTGAACGAGGCGACGGTCGAGATTTACGACACCGAAAATAATCTCGTTAACACGACGAAAGTCGACCAGCTGACGGTCGATCAGGCGGCAGATAAAACACACCTGGATATGAATGGAACCGTGAACGAGGCGCCGCTGCATGTTGTCGGTGAATTCGATCCCCTGTTCCAGTCCGGTTCTCTCAACTGGAAGACAGAGCAGCTCGAACTGGCCAGTTGGCAAGCGTTGCTCCGTCGCTGGCAGCCCGCCGCGAAAATCTCGGGACAGGTGACGGCCGACCAGACGAGCATCTGGAAGCAGGAACAACCTTTTCCCTCCGTGGCGCTCAGTGGACCGCTCGAAGTCCACGACCTGGAACTGCATCTTCCCGAACAGATGGGCCCCGAGCCCGTTCGAATGAAGGAGCTCAAGACGGGTGGAGCGTTACAGGTCTCGTCACGGCAGTTGCAGTTTGACAGCGCGACGTTCGAATCGGGACTCGGTCATATGCGCCTCGTCGGCAGCATGAATCTCGACGAAATCCGCGCGGAAGAGAACTGGCAACAGCAGCTGGCAACCGTCCTGAACTCCGATCTGGCGGTGCAGGGATACGTCGATCTCGCCGAACTGGCCGCGCTCTTCCCGCAGGCGCTATCCATTCGTGAAGGGATGAAGATCGTCGCCGGTCAGGCCGATCTGTCCCTGTTGACTCTGGAAGAAAACGGCCAGCGCGTCCTCCAGGCGCGTCTCGGAACGACCGACTTGCTTGCCGAACAGAACGGAAAATCGATTGCGTGGAAAGAACCGCTCAAAGTCGATTGTCAGATCCATCTCCAGGATGGTTGGCCCGTTGTGGACCGGATGCGCGGCTCTTCCGAGTTCATGGAATTCCAGGGTGAAGGTTCCATCGAAGCGGCGAAGTTTCAGTTGACTGCCGACCTCGAAAAACTTGCTGCTCAGCTCGTCCACTTCATCGATCCCGGCTTCGAACAACTCAAGGGAACACTCAACGCACAGCTGCGCACCCGTCTGCAGAACGGCACCGAGTGGACCGCCGAAAGCCGGTTGGTCGTCCAGTCCTTCGCCGTCAATTGGCCCGGCAGCGTTCCCTGGCAGGAAGAGCGACTGGTGATCGACGGAAATACGCAAGGCGTACTCGTTGACCGTCAGCTGGAGCGGATTGACGCCGCGCGACTCGTCGTCACGAGTGGCAATGATCGCCTGCAGTCGATGCTCACCGCCCCCGTTATACCCGGCCAGCCCCCCTACTCCGTCGCCACCACATTACAGGGAAGTCTCACCAATTGGCAGCATCGACTGCGACCATTCACAACCCTCGATCCGTGGCAGCTCCGCGGAGATATCAACCTCACTTCGCAAACAACCATTTCGCCGGATATCGTCCGCTTCGTGGATACAAACGTCGATATCAATTCCTTCGCGATGCTCAAACCGGGTGTCGCGATTCAGGAACCCAAAGTTCGCGTGCAGACCGTGGGTGAATATGATCGTCGCACAGGGGATCTCACGATGGAAGACATGACGATCGCCAGCTCGAGTGTGGGCGTGCGGACCGTTGGTTTCCAGGTGAAGCCAGTCGCAAACTCCACTCCGCAGTTGTCCGGTAATCTCGCGATGAAAGCGGACCTGCATCGGGTTTCCAGCTGGTTCGCCGAACATCCGCTGCTCAATCAATTGCGACTCGGAGGTCTGGCGAAATTCCAGTTACAGTTCGATCGAGGAGCCGAAGTTGCCCGAACTGTCGGGCAATTGACGCTCGACAAATTCTCCGTTGCCTCATTAAAGCCGAGTCCCTCTACCGGCAATCGAACGGCGTTCGGGGCCACCGCCGCGCCGGCTCCCGCGACACCGACGACACTCTGGGCGGAAGACGCGCTGCAGCTGACGTGGAAAACATCTCGGCAGGCGGAACAGCTCGATCTGGAGCAACTGACTGTCGATTCCAAACTGCTCAAACTGCATACTTACGGTAAAGTGTCCGAGCTCAGCACGGTCCGTAATGTCGAGCTGATGGGGAACGTCGAATACGACCTCGAAAACCTGCTCCGCATTGTGCAGCAATCTCCGAATCCGGCCATCCAGCTGACGGGGCATCATAAGAAATCGTTTGTGCTCTCCGGGCCGCTCACCACCTGGGCCGCGAATACTCCCGCGCCGACGCTTCAGCCGGATGGGACCTACAGCACTCCTGTACCCGTTCAGAATGTGAGCATCGATAACGGTAAGCTGACCGGTCAGGCTTCCTTCGCATGGGATACGGCGAAGCTGTATGGTCTTCCGGTTGGTCCTGCGGAACTCTCGCTGCAGTTGGATGACAAAATCGTCCGTGTCGAACCGATCTCACTTCAGGTTGCCGAAGGCCGTGTGAATCTGTCACCGCACGTCCGATTTGATCAATCGTCGCCGACACTGCATCTCGACCCCAGCCGCGTTGCCGATAACATTCGCCTGACCCCCGAGCTCTGCCAGCAATTCCTGCAGTATGTCGCTCCCATGCTGTCGAATGTCACGCAGATTGAAGGCCACTTTTCGATGGACCTCAGCAGCGCGCAGATACCGATCCTGTCACCGACAAACTCGGATATCACCGGTAAGCTGCAGGTTGAAAAGGCCGAGGTTCGTTCGGGACAGATGGCGAACCAGATGATGGCGCTCGTCCGTCAGGTGAAAGCGATCCTCCAGAAGAACACCGCCCCCGGAAATGCCTCCGGTGGCAGCACCTGGGTCATGATGCCGCAGCAGGAAAGCGAATTCCGGGTGACGGGTGGACGGGTTTATCACAAACGACTCGAGTTTCAGGTAGACGACGCCGTTGTCTTCACGACCGGCTCCGTTGGCTTTGACAACTCACTCAATCTCGTGGCCGAAATCCCGCTGCAGGAAAAATGGCTCGGCAACAACCGGTTACTGCAACAGATGCGTGGCCAGATCATTCGTGTGCCCATCTCTGGAACACTCCAGCAACCTCAGGTTGATCAGCAGGCGCTCGCCGTCTTCGCCAGCCAACTCGCCGGTTCCGCCGCACAGAACTACCTGCAGAACGAGTTCGACAAACAACTCAACAAACTCTTCTCACGCTGATTTCGGGCAGGTGAGTGGGGAGCACGAAAAAGGTGACGCAGTCACCAGCAAAGGGTGGCCCAGACAATCGCGCCAGCGTTGTCTGGGTGCCGCAGGCACACAAAGGCGTGAAACGCATTCAATGGTAAGGTCCATGCGACTCTTCCACCAAATCGCATTCATTGCTTATGTGTTGCTGACGCAACCCAGACAACTCTCACGAGATTGTCTGGGCCACCCTTGTCGCCGGGCTGCGGCCCTGCCCGAAAATCCTCTTGGAGAGATTGCTTCGGTTTGATAATATTCGCCCGCTCTACTCTCTCTCATCTATGTCATCGCTCACTACCGGCAGGGACGTCCGGATATGACCAAGGTACGCTTTCTCCTCACTGCACTTGCCATCGCCGCCTGGGTTTCGACCAGCACGGGGTGCTCGCTGTTGCATAACCTTCAGCCCCATCGACTTCATCGCATGAACCGGCAATCACCGCCGTCGAGTTCCGCGATGTTTTCTGTCGAGGACAAGACGGAATCCGTGAATCCCATCGAGGAATTCATGTCGTCCTCCAGCGTCGTTAACGTCGAATAGTCGCGCCGCAAAATTGCATTGCCCCGTTGGTTGCAGCGGGATCTTTGCGCGCAGCCCGTTGTTCATCGGCTGGGTAGCGTGGCCAGATTAACCCGGCATTGAGGGAGCATGTGAAGTGAGGGCGAAGAATTGCTCCCTCAGCTGGCGAGCGCCGCATTCCGGTCTGCGATCATTGCTTGGAGCGAGCCGCCTATTGTCCGAAGGTCGCCTGCGAGCGGAAGGATCGGCCCCGTTGCAGCAGTTCATTCGACGGCGGAATCTGTTGTCGCTGCATCGAATACCGGAAGACGTGTCGGTCGGTGATTTTCTGCGGTGAGAAGTTGTCTGCGAAGAACTCGATTCCCGGCCACTGGTACCACGGCGCCTGCACCTTCTGCATCACGGTCAATGTCTGGTAGCCATCCTTGATCAGCGTGATCTCGTGCGTGCCGTAATACGTGAACGAGAGTGAGGCCGGCGTATAGCCAACTTCCTTGCCATCCACCTTAACGAGCGCTCCGGGGGGATCGGACTCGATCGTGATGCGACGGAATACACTCGCGCAACCGCTGCCCGCTGTCACCAGGAAACAGGCGAAGAACGCAAGGGCCAGCATCCGTAGACGCGGCGTAACTGATTGTCGATCAAAGAATAACGGCATCCTGCGCATCATACTTCTGAACGAACGGAGAGTGATCGGGGAATTCAGAGGCCGGGCATATTAACGATTCCCCGAAAACAGGCCAAGCCGGATTCCGGGCGGGGTTTGTTTGTTCATTTCGCTGGCGGTATTCCAGATTCAGAATGAGTTTACGGCATCTCATCTGTTAACATAGCTACAGTCTCAGCAAACTGTCAGGCTATCATGAATCGACTTCTCCATGTGGAGTCCAATAGAAATGTGGGTCCCTTACTTCAGTGTGTACGTTCTAGATCTAATCCTCATGGTTCTGACTCTGCGCGCCGTCTGGCGGACCTGGCAATGTCGCAAACAGTCTGGACATATCATCTTCTACATCAATGAGAATGGGGGCGCACCAATCGCCCATCATCTGGCAATTGTCAATCTGGGGCTCATCATTTTTTCGCTGGTGGTGACGATGGCCTTCCTTGTGAAAGACGCCTCCTACGAATCATCCCGTCTCTCCCGTATGCCCCCGATGACCCTCCTGGTCTCGGCGTGTTGGATACCAACATTGATGATGCTTTTTCAATGGGCATATTTCGGTAAAATCGCAATTACGCGGAAAGGATTTATGCGCCCCGCTTCGCTTTTCTGGGGACCCCTTTTTGTTCCCTGGGCTTCTGTTGTGGCTATAGAGGAGGTGCGTTTTAGTCCTGGCGTATTTGGTTTCAGGTTGGACGAACCGGATAGGATTGAATCGGGATTCCGCCTGGCCAACGAAGACCTTGAATTCATCATCTCTCAACTGAACGCGCTCCTCCCCGAGGGAGTTCATTTCGATCCTGAATGCGAATCAGCCGCCCAGTTGGCCTGACGATGATTCCCGTTTTCTTCGAGATTTTGCGGAAAACCTGGGATCTGATATCGTTCCCCTGTCGTTCGTCTCTGTGACGGGCCGCCTCTCTATCCGGATAACGATCGTTTTCGACGACCCCTCTGTAAAAAGGTCACCTCTCCATGTTCTTCGTCAGTCGCATTGGTAATACGTGGGAATTGATGGGCGCCAGTTGGGACCTGCTCAAAAAGGATAAGGAACTGCTCTTCTTTCCGATCCTCTCGTCGATCTGCTGCCTGCTGGTCTCTGCTTCGTTCCTGGTCCCCTTCTGGCTCGTGAATGAAAACCTCGTCCCCCCCGCGCAGGATGCTCCTGTTCAGGAACAGGTGCTCTACTACGGAGTGCTGTTCCTGTTTTATGTCGTCAACTACTTCGTGATGACCTATTTCAACGCGGCGGTCATTGGCGCGGCGATCAAACGGATGCGTGGGGGCGATCCCACCTTTGGCGATGGAATCCGATTTGCCAATCGCCGGCTTCCCCAGATCGCCGGGTGGGCCGTCGTCAGTGCGACGGTGGGGTTGATCCTCCGCATGATCGAGGACCGGTCCGAAAAAGTTGGAGCTTTCGTCGCGGGGTTGCTGGGCGCCGTCTGGACATTGACCAGCTTTCTCGTCATCCCGATTCTCGTCGTGGAAGGCGTCGGTCCGATTACGGCTCTCACGAAATCCACAAAGATGCTGAAGAAAACCTGGGGCGAACAGATTGTCAGTAACTTCAGCTTCGGCGTGATTTTCTTCTTCCTGAATTTACCCAGCTTCCTGCTGATCGGCGGCGGTTTGTATCTCTACTTCGCGATGGAGTTACTGGTTCTCGGCGTGGCCCTCATCGCGATTGGCGTGGTGCTGCTCCTGCTGCTGGGTGTCATTCAGACCTGCCTGCAATCCATCTTCCAGGCCGCGCTCTACGTCTACGCCCGCCAGGGCCACATCCCCGGCACCCGCTTCCACGAAAACCTGATGCAGAATTCAGTGGCGCATCGGTAGGGTTCGCGGGGTCAAAGAGAGACGAAGGGGCAGCGTGACAACGTCAAGTCCCTTTCTCCCCCGGTCCTAATCCACCACCAGCCGCGCCTGTTGCGAGGCCACGCCGACTCGGGCAATCGCGCCGCCGTTGAATTCGAGGAAGTCGGATTCGACCCCGTCGGAGAAAATCACGCCTCCTGAATCCATTCGCGATTCGATCAGCAGTTCTTCTCCTGCCCGAAGTTCTCCGCAGACGAGGTCCACCCCTGTTGTCCGAGAGCGAAAGGGTTCCCGCACGACCCATAACAGCCGTCGCTCGTCCCAGTCCATCTGCAGTGACTTATCGGGACGGACGTCGCTCTGCAAATAGCGACAGACGCCCCGGGTCATGTTGAGGACGGAAGAAATCCAGCCGGTCGAACCCGCGCCGGTGGAGACCAGAATGCCGCTGGAGGATTGTTCTTCCGTCATCCCCCCCACAGTCAATTCATACCGGGAGGAGACATGCGAACTCGCTCCGATATAGAAGTCATTGAAGGCGAGTAATCGTTGGTCGTCCTGCAATTGCACCTCGGCGAGAGTGATGTCCCGCGTCCGATAGGTTCCCTTGATCACCCGCTGAACCACCTGGCGAACCTGCGGCAGTTGCCAGGGAAGAAGCACGCCGTCAAACCGGCCGGGGTCGGGATTCACGGCGACAATCGGTACATCGCCGACATACTTCGCCGTATTGGCGACGAGCCCGTCCTGCCCGATCACCACGACGACCGAACACATATCGAAACCGACGGTCGGTAGATATTCACGATCGATCACCTGCACGGGATAGCCGAGATTGAGTTCGCTCTGCAGTTCGCCAACAGCATTCTGGTAGGTTTCGAATTCGTCTTCGAAGTCGAGGATGTCTTCATCTTCTCCAGAAGACAACATGGCGGCGGCTTCAAGATCACCCCCCTGCATCGCCGCGTACGCTTTGTTCTGACGGAACATGTAATGCATCTGGCCCCGTGTCGACCACCGTTGACGCAGATTCTCCATCCGCGTCTTCCGGGTGACGACCACAATGCGGGGTTGTCGATTCTTTTCTTTCATGAGCGATCCCCTCCTAGACGTCGTCCCGGTTCAGCAGACTGTTGAGCAGATCGGGGGTGATATTGAGCTGCCCGATCTTTTCGGCATTGCGGGCGAGTTCTTCGAAGGCCGAAGAGATCAGCATGTTCGAACCTTCGCCTCCCTGAAGCGCCATCAACATCCGCCAGTCGAGATCCCGCACGGGGTTGAGCACCGCATTGAGCGCGGCTCCCTTCGCTTCCGCTTCGATCCGTTCGTTTTCGACCTGCGTGGTCACGAGCTGACTTCGCTGCTGCTCAAGGGCGATGTGCCCGTCCATCTTCGTCTCTTTAATCTTCCGTTCGCGCTCGGCCACGACCTTCTCAGTTTCGAGTTCCCGTTCGCGGACGCTCCGTTCCAGTTCGATCGACTTGTTGCGGCGGGCGTAAATTGCTTCATCGGCCTGCCGCAACAGTTCTTCGCGGGCTTCGGCCTGCAGGGCCTTCGCCATTTCCGGGTTGGCCCGGATCGACGATATCGCCACTTCGAGAATTTCGACCCCCAGTTGCGTGACCGTCGCCGAATTGCGGATCGCCGCCGTCACTTCCGTTTCCAGTTCACGGGCACTCCGCAGGACATGCCGAAGAGGCTGAGCCTGAATGTACTGGCGGGCCCCGGTGAGCGCTGTCTGCACCAGTCGTTCCCCGAGTTTGTTGGGGTCGTCCGATTCGTAGCGGCCGTAGCGATCGATGGTGTAGTTGAGCAGAGTCGCCAGTTGCATGGCATTGGCAATGCGGTAGGTCATCGTGCCCTGCACCGTGACATCCTGAAAATCGCTGGAGGTCTCGGTGAGCGCAAAGGGGACATCGACACTGGAAACGGGAACGATACTGATGATCGAGGTGGGAGCGAAGTAGAAAAAAGACAGACCCTGACCGTGTTGTTTGATCTCCCCATTTTTGAAATGAATGACATAGTTCGTCGCCGGAGTCTTGAGGTAGCTGAGTCCGAACATGCTGGCTCTTTCTGAAGGATGCGTGCAGGTAAATTACCAGTCTGCTTCCAGTGTACTCGACCGTTCCCCCGCGGACCAGCGGGCAAACGGCCATCCGCGTTCATTTTTCAGAGGCTGGAAGACCACCGGGCCACTTTACTTCGATAGACAGAAAGCGGAAGGACCGGGTTCGTAGCATGCCGTGAGAAATCGGCTGATGGATGCTACTCGGCGGATTCCCCGCCAGATGTTCGTCGTTCCTCGTCCAATTAATGATTGTCGACGAATCGCTTCTGCGAACGTGAGATCGCCCACCACATCGTGATGGTGGACAGAAAGAACAGAATGGGTTGTGCGTTGTGCACCAGTGCCGCCCAGACGCCCCCCCGTTCCAATACTGATTGAGAAGGGTCATCAGGGTCGAAGTAGACGGTAACCTGACCCTGCATCGGATATTTCCGGAGCTTTTGTAACGCCTCTTGTTTCGTATCATATACCTCAGCAACAACCGCTACTCGGTGCCCCGTGTGTCTGTTCGCTTGCACCTGAAATTCGTAACGGACATCCAGGTCAAAGCTTCCAGCCAGCCGAGGGTCGACTGCCGAAAACGTAACCGTACCCTGTGCGACCGGCCACCGAAAAGTCCGGATGGTTTCGATGACTTCATCTAAAGTCAGGATTACTGCTATCAGAAAAAGGACACCCATCATACCGATAAGAATACGTGCTTTCTTCGATTCCTGCCGCTCGTTTTCGACCCGAGTGCCGTATCGTTCCCGTGCGGCGAGTTCCTCCAATTTGCGGTGTCCGGGCGAGACAACGTCCGCCGCCGCTGGCATATTGAGGGTTTCGATGGGAACAATTCTGGATTCGGCAAATGTCTCCAGATGTTGCCGGTCTTTTTCTTCAATCGCATCGCCGATCCGGAGGCGAACTGGCCAGCCGAGACGCTGGTGCAGAAGTACGGCCAGAGGAAATATCTCCTTCGCCGACTTGATCTGCCCCGCAATCGGGTATCGACGCCAATTGCCCACCTCTTCTTCCACGATCACGTTGACTTCCGTGACAGGATAGACCCAAGGGTGAATCCTCTGCGGAGCGAGATGGTTCACTTGATCCGGCGAATAGAGAAAGTATTCGGCTCGATAGTCGTGAACGATCTCAATAATTCCGTGACGCGGAGCAAGCACGTCGATCTTTTTACGCGGAAACCGCAATTCCCGCGCCCGATTCAGTTCGAATATTACGGGTTCGGCTTTTCCAAGATCGCGATAAGTGGCTTTTGTTATCAGAACAAAACGGTGCCAGAAAACGAGAAATGGAATGGAACACGTCAACGCGATAATAAACGGAGTCATTCCCCAGACCGGAGCCTGCAACGCCAACTGGGGGGTGAAGACCGCCGCGCACCAGATCGTAATGAACAGCAGAATCGACAGGACCAACAGCACTTGCCGCCGTACATAAAACTTCTTCGTCTCTCTTACGACGATCGAGCCATCCGCCTCGCGCACGACCTCCCAGGCCGGCGGATTGGCGTAAATCTGATGTTCATCTTCAATCAGGAGCGTACGGCGGTTCATGTGATCTGGTTCTCGTCTTCATTTCGGAATCGCTGCTGATATTGTAACCGCCATCGACGCAGTTTGCGATTCGAGATGAGTGAGCCTGCCGCCGCCAAGCCGCCAAACACGACGAAACCGAGACCGAAGATGAGAATTCCAAACACGAGATTCGAGACATTCCCGGTCCCGACGTATTCCCGTATATTGAAAAAGACTCCCGCCACACCCAGCGCTGACAAGAACATGCCGAACGGCAGCCATAACAGCAGATATATCCATTCTGCTCGGCGCAGACGCTCGATGTCGCGCGTTCGCAATAGAGTTGCCGCAACCCGTTGTCGCTCGCGGACTTCTTCGCTGATGGTGTCATCGAATGCGATCGGATGATTTTCGAATCGATAAGCCGGGTTCTCTTCGCGCATATCGCTCAGAGAGTCATCGACTGATATTGGCGGAACTCTCTCGCCGATTCGGATTCTGACTGGCCAGCCCGTTTTCTGCTGTAGACGTCGACCGACAGTAACGGGAAATTCACCCGAGTCCGTCGTGATCACCGGGTAGCGTTGATATCGGTCACTCTCGCGGACGAACAGATTCAGTTCAATGCGCACGTCCACGGCCTGTTTGCCCAAATAATTTCGCAATACTCCCACGTCCTCGGCGGTAAACCCGTCATAGCGACTCGTCACGTCCTGGACGAGTTCCACGAGAACGTCCGCGTCCTTGTTGAAGACGAGATCCTGCGTGGGCAGATGGACGAGTCCCTCACGCGAGCAAGTAAGGAAAACGGTCTCCGTCTCGATCGTCACGGGTGACGAGAGCAATGCCTGCATGATCGAAACCGAATGTTCCTGAATGACCCGCAACGTACCCACTTCATCTTCAGATGCCCTCCCCGCAAATGGTTGTGCGTCGTCAGGTTCCAGCAGCAGCGACCGCGGGGCGACGGGTGCTTCGTCGTCACAAGCCTTCACGGTTTTCTCCGTTTGCGTTGGTCGTTGCGGCTACGGGCGAGTCAGGCGGAGGTCTGAAAAAACGGGGTAAAACCTTACGGAATTTTCTTATCACGTACCGGATCATAAGGAGAATCATCGGGACAATAGCGGCCGCGAGGATGAAGGACCCTCCCGCGAACATGCCACCGACTGGTTCCTGCTCTTCGCCCGGTATCAGTACGGAATCTTTGGGCTTATCGGGGTTATAAAATACGTCCAATCGCTTACCGACGGGATAGGTTTCAACGAGTTTTTCCGCTCCTTCTTTTCTCGAACTGGTCGTTGAAAACGCGGTCAACCGTTCGCCGGTGTAACGCGTTTTTCCCACGCGATAGGCATAGGCGATTTCCGCAGAGTACGATATCTCCCCATCGTCTTTGTGTGTATAGATATAAGACTCAACGATAGTTCCCCGCACCGACGGCCACGTTTTACTGTTGAGTGATTCGTAATATTTGACGACTGAGTACGCAAGCAGTCCGCTGCCAGCAGTGAAGAACCCGATCGACATCAGAGGAACACCGATTCTCCAGAATCGCACCCAGAACATTCCGTCGAAAAGTGCCATTCGTTGATTGCGCATCAGGAGGTAAATGCCGAGGACAAAGAGTGGCGTAATAAAGACAAAGACTCCACCGATGATGATGCCAAAGAATGCACTCGATTCTCGTCCGGGCAGTAACACCGCGTTCGCGGGATCCTCCGGATCATGAAAGACCTGCACTGCGGCGCCCACGGGAAACTTCTCCACCAGTTGATTCGCATCGCGTGGATCGGCAGAGTGGATATTGACGATCTGGATTTGTTTGCTTTGATAAGTTCCGCCGTCAACTTCGTATTGATATTTAATCACGGGAAGATGGAGCGGATCATGGTCACGAGCGGAGTCATCCAGATAGACTTCCGAAGATAGAATTTCCCCCGGCACCGCTGGCCAGTCATTGCTGCTCCGAGCTTCCGTATACTGATTGACGGAAACGACAAGTGCCAGGAGACCCAAGGAAACGGAAAAGAGTACGAACGACGGCAGGAAGATGTATCTGAAGAAGTTGTGCATCGTTCGTTCTTTCGGATTCCTTTATCAACCGGACTCGTCGCTGCTTGCCTTCGATGAAGAAAGCGAATGTTCGCCTCGCCTCGTATTTTTTTGCTCAGTTGTTCATGCCACTATGAATCTTCTGAAACGCCAGGTTCCGAGTTCAATTCAATGTAACGGGGCATCCGCCAGAAATGATAAAAGAGGAGTACGCCTACGATCAGCGCGAGCGCCATTCCGCCCATGGGGATCAGTAACTCATTCTCGCCGCCGGGTACAATGACCGACTCTCGTGGGTCTTCGGGAACATAATAGACCTCGACAGTCTGGCCGACTTCGAATTGTTCCGAGACGGCGATCGCCTCGGCCTCGCTCGAAAAACTATTTTTGTTGAAGCTCAAACGGTGCCCGTACAACGGTATTTCCTCAACGGTGTATTCGTAACCTACAAGCGGATAGTACCGTGTGCTCGAACCGGACGTGTCGTACTCCACTCCATAGTCGATGAATTTGCCTGGCACTGTTGGCCAATCGCGGGTCTCCCGGGCTGTAAGATACGCCCAGCATGCGAAGCAAAAGCCAGTCATGCTGGCTGCAATAATCAACAGCGCAAACGGCAATCCGATGATTCGATTACCGTTAAGGCTGTATTGGGGGGAAGTGTTCATAGAGAGCGCTCGTTACGGATGTAGCTTGGCATTGCAGGAAACGAGTTTACGAAAACCAGCGGGACGCACCGCCGATAGATCTACTGTTCTTGTTTGGCCATAGTCTTGCGACGACATCATGCAGTTTAGGATTCGAAATAATTCCGATTAGGATCAGAATAAATCCCATACCGCGATCAAAAGCAGGTGCCTCCCGGTTCCCACGCACAAGCACAGCGAATTCCGGTTGCGTCGGGTCATAGTAGACTTCGACGTGGCTACCCGAAGGGAAGTTTTCCACGACCGCCTCAGCGGCCGTACGTGTGTCCTCGTTATGTGGACAGATTTCGATGCGGCTGCTGAAATAATCCTTGCCAAGTACTGAGTACGCGTACTCCACCTCAGGAGTATATTCGATATCGCTGCCACTCCCGCTCTCAACGACCTTAGCCGCGGCGACTATGCCTTTAGTAGATGGCCATGATTGGCTGTCTGCGATCTTTTGATAACAATCTACCGAGGTGTAGAGAGCCCAGGTTCCACCTGCCAGACACATCAAGCTGCAAAGCCAAAACATGAACCGGTTCTGTTGCAGCGTTTCGCGCGTCGTCGTGACGTGTTCCTGATAATATTTTTGAGCTCGTTCCTGTTTCTCCCGGCGATAGTCCTCGCTCAAGTCATCGGTGTAATCAAGTTCTGAGGGATTGTGGTGATCACCCTGCTGCTGGTGCCTCAATTCGCGTAACTCTATGTTGACCAGTTGTCCTGGAAGTCTTTCCCCGATTTCCACTCGCATCGGCCAACCGGTTTCTGACGAGAGACGCTTTCCCAGTTCGATGAGATCACTTCCCTGCATGGCGCAGAATAAGGGACGCCGAATGCGCTCTCCATCTGCCCCTGTGAGGTAGTTCAATTCGATCATGTAGATGGGCTGGCGATATGGTTGATTACCGCTCAATCGTTTTACGTGCTCCTCCGGCAACGATACGTGTTCACTCGTGAGATCTTGGACGAGTTGCAGAACTATTTGATCGTCCCGGTGCAGTCTTAAGTCGCGGTCCAAGAACTCAACTTCGCCATTCGGTCGCAAAGTCAAGCATGTTCGACCGCGCTTCTTCGCCTGCAGTATTCCCCACCACTCATAAACGGGCAGGAAGAATACGGATGCGGCCATGCCTCCGATCAGAATAAGTCTGGCAAGAACATCAATGAGACCTTCGATGTCGAATGTGATCGGATTAAAAATACCCAAGAGGAACGATGCCCCTGAGAGCACAAATGGACTGAACCCCAGCAGGTAGTAAGACACGGTCGATAGTCGCAAATCACGCCGTACGTGCAATGTCCCATCGGCATCCTCTTCAATTTTACCGGAAAAGAGGAAGTTTTCAGGAGGTTCGAGCAGCAAGGAGTCTTCGTTCATCAATTTCCCATTTGGGAATGCAGCCATACTCTGCGTTAACCAAAAGAATTATGTTCGTTCTAACTGAAACAAATAAACGATAGCGGCGCGATGAAAAGCTGAACACTGAGTAGCTTTGGAATCGCAAGTTGGAGGAAAGTCGTTAGTGGACTCTCTTGGAATTCAGGTCCTTCTGAACTCAATTCGACCTGCGATCGCAGATTCAGCTGATTGCCACATCGTTAGCATACGAAATTAACTCTGGTCAAGATCCCTGAAATCCACTGAATAAACGAAAAAAGCCCCGATGACTTGTGCCATCGGGGCTTTCATAAGGTGCCTTAATCTCAATTCTTCGCCAACTGTCGCAGCACGGTGTGCAGAATACCGCCGTTGCGGTAGTACTGCACTTCGACCGGGGTGTCGATGCGGCAGACGGTGGTGAAGTGGACGACGTCGCCGTTGGTTTTCGTTGCCGTCACTTCGATCGTCTGCAGCGGTTTCAGCGTGTCGTCGAGCTGGATGTCGAAGGTTTCGGTGCCGTCGAGCCCCAGGCTCTCGCGGGTTTCCCCTTCGCGGAATTGCAGGGGCAGCACGCCCATGCCGACCAGGTTCGATCGGTGAATACGCTCGTAAGACGCCGCGATCACCGCTTTGACGCCCAGCAGGAACGTTCCCTTGGCCGCCCAGTCGCGGGAAGATCCGGTGCCGTACTCCGCGCCGG
>PABD01000019.1 GCA_002702685.1 Planctomyces sp. | reverse complement strand
CAGGCGAACTTGAGATGCGGTCTTGTCACCGAACAATTTAACCTCTTGTATGATCCCGTTCTGGTCACGATACCGGCCATAATACGCCTTCAATCGCACTGTTTTTTTGATCGCACCGGGCGCTCCCTTGCGGGTTCGTTTGCCCTTGCTATCGACGTATCGCACCACACTTTTTCGGAATAAAGCCATTTTCTGTCCCCCTCGAATTGTATCCTGTCCGTTGCTCCGCGTTATCGCTGTTCGATGTAGCAATCAATTTCCGATTTTCGCCAGCGTATTGTTCTCGTTCCGATTCTGATCGGTTTCGGCAATCTACCCAATTCGACCCATCGATACACAGTTCTGACTGCAATCTTAAACTGATCCGCAATCTCCCTCACGGTAAGTAACTGATTGTTTGCGTGTTTGTCGTTGCTGTTCATAGACGGTTGGATTCCTTTCCAGCTTTCCAGCATCCTTAAAACGTTACATGGAAACAAGTTAAATGCGCAGACTTGGTTTTGCTGGCAATGCCAGCAACCACTCATCAGGCCGCGAGTTCTGCTTGATCTTCATTCGCTCCGAAGACAGCCGAGACAGATGGGAGAATCGAGTTCTCGGCAAAGAGCTCGTCCGCCTCCAATTCCTGCCTGACCAGCTGCCACTTACTCGGTGTTCGCCCTCGTCCGACTTCGACCTGATTCACCATTCCCGCTGTCTCAAGCTCTTTTAGCCAGCCAGTAACCGCCCGCCTTGAAAACTTGTCTTTGCGGGAGGCTTCAAGGGTGGTGAATTCTTCAAAACCGAACGACACCTGCAACCGTTCATAGCATCTGACCGCGCCTTCAGAGTAACCTCTTCCAAAGCTCCTCGTCATTGGCTCTTGCAGGAGTGTTCTTGCGATCTGGTAGTCTTCCTGTGTTGCTTGAAGTCTACCGCTCTCGTCGATGGATCGCTGCTTTTGATGTAGTAAACAGCTTGCTTGAATCATTCCCAGCAATTGCGGAAACGCGCGCCGCATTTCGACGCGATCAGATGGGATCATTTCCGTTAGCTGCGATGCGAAAGGAATCGAGATTTCATAGGGAGCCAGGAGACGCTGTATCGCGTGATGAACGGAGATGATGCGGTCGCGGTCGTCGCTGGAAGTTCGGCTGTTGTGATTGTCTGCAATGCTTTTCAAAATTTTGAGCGTCTGCTCCGGACGCTCGTCAGTCTGAAGCATGACACATCGATTGGCATCCTCGTCGAACACGTTCGACGATGTTGTGGATTCCACGTATGCAATCGGTCCGCGTTGCTCAATCCTCTGCGTCTCCATTACTCCTTCCGCCGTCTTGACAGGAGTCAGTTTACTCAGGTAACCCGCCGAAAGCATCTCTCTAAGCGCCCGCGTCGCTTCCACCTGCCCGCTATCGCTCGCCAGCGATCTTTCGCCAGCGATAACGAACCGATGCGACAACTCGCCCGGCAGCATGTAATACAGGGCCTGCGGCGTCATTTGCGTTGCATGAATAACTGTTTCCGGCGGGAACAGCTTTCCTACCTTTTCGATCAAATGGGATTTCCCCGATGAGGACGGGCCTTGGACGATGGCGGCAAGTGGTTTCTCCAGCATTCGAGAGGTTCCCACGAGATAAATCGTTAGAATGAGTTTCCTCTCTCCCGCGATTCCCAGGTTGGCCGCATTGGCGATGATCGTCTCGGTCAGCCAGGGTTCGGTCAGCAGTTCAGCGGCCTCGGAAACGATATCCTCCGACATTTCAGAAAGAGAAATCTGGTTTTCTCTTTCAATCGTCTCTTTCATTTCCTGTCTCATCCTACGCCGCTCTCTTCAGCGGTTCCTGGCCGCTCTTGATCGCTTTGATTTGACAACGTTCTCGGAAATCTCGCGTTGCCCAGTATTGTTTCGTTCTCGTTACCAACTTGCTCAACGTATCTTCGAGATTGTCGCTCTTGATAGCGACGGCGAAGCCCGGCAGACAGCCCGCAATATGGGAGACATACCATTCGGAGTCCATTCCCGCTTCACTTCTGGCGCGTTCAACATTCACCGCTTTTCCGAAGATTGATGCGGCATTCTGAACTTCACGCCACAGGGGATGGACGGATCGGCGAGCTGTATTGGCATTATCGGGAAGCCGCAGAGAACACCAGTTTTCTGTAAGGTACTTCCACATTCCTCCGATCCGGCTTTCCAGGTCGTCGATGGAATCGACGGACATTTCTTTAAGTGCAGTGCGCCGCAGCTGAAATTCCACTCGCCATATGTCTCTGCATTCGTCGACTTGCCAGATGTCGAGGAACCATAACTTGTGGCTGTGCTTAAGCGTCTCAACCGCCTTGTCGTACACCCGCAAGCGTATAGGAGAGTCTGGACTTCCCAGGTAAAAGGTTTCCAGTTTGTCCCCATTCATGTGGTGGCTGTTGAGCATGTTTCGGGGGATGCGATGTGCCAGGAGAAATTCGAGGTCCATTCCGCCAGGGATCAGAAAGTCCGCTGCGAGGTCAGCGCGACTCGGCTTGATTCTTACGACTTTACCCCCGAAGGATTCAATCTGATTGACGACACGGTTTACCGCCCCGCGGATTCCTTCGTGCCAGAGGGATTCTGCGCTGAGGGAGGCGTAGGCGTTTGGTGTTGATCGCAGCGGGAGCTGACTCTTTCCAATAAAGAGATCATACAACGGCCACTTCAGATGCCACCGAAAATTCGGTCTCTTGCCGGACGGCAGGATCAAGCAGTCCTCTCCCTTGAAGAAGATTCCCTCCGTCCCCGCCGCTTTCGCTTTTCCTTCGTCAAGCCGTTTGGACAAGTCTCTCCAGTGATCGTCCCATTCCACATACAGGCTCACGTCCAACGAATCGACGCCACAGCAGAGGAACGTAATTTGATTGGAGTTTGCGTTGTCGCTTCCCTGAAGTGAGTCAGTTGGCTCTGTTGATCCGTCAAACAATGAGAGACTTGTTTCGTCCATGAAACTTCTCCAGATGGATGTGAAAAGTGCCCAGGGCGTGTTACAGACTACGCCCTGCGTCCATAAATTCCGTCGCGGCGTTCGCCTTCCGGGCGGCTCACGCCGGGCCGGAATTTTGTTGAGACGCGAAAAACGTTCTTTCGATTTTAATCCTCCTCCCTTTCAACCAGCTGATCCCTCTTGACGTAGAACGACATTCCTCCTTGAAGACCATGCCATTCACGGACGCTGCCGTCCGACTTAACCATCGTCTGTTTCTTGGGCAACTGATGGAACTCGGTTCCTTCATCGTCAATCGCAATGAAGCCAATGTCCTTGAGAACATTGGCCATGCAAAGCAACTCGTTGATCACGCGAGCTCTGGAAATCCCGGCTTCCTTTGCGTAACTGTCCATGGCTTCCAAAGTCGGCTTCGCAATGGTCAGAGAAATTGTTTGCGTTTCTTCCTTAAATTCTCGAGGTCTTCCTCTCTCTGCGGCCATTTCCATTCTCCTTTCGTGTGGTTGGCGTTTCAGTCAGTTTACATTCACTTGCAGAATATTAAATATCAATATTTATATTTCGGGGCAAATTTATTAAAATGGTTTTCGTGCATTTTGTCAGCACTCGCAGCTTTGCCGTCTTCGTCCGTCACAGCAAGGCTCGTCGGGGCGCAGCCTCACTGTGACGGACGAAGACGGCAGAAAAGCTCTCCCGGAATGCAGAATTTATGTCGTCGGCTTCGCCGCGTCTTTTGGCAGCCTTCTGCTCCGACCAAATCCGGCAGGATTCTAAATTGCAACTTAATCCCTCGATGTACGATTCAAATGCAGGCACACCTCAAATATTGTCGCTAGCGATTCATTTCGATATATTCGTTTGTATGCCTAGACAAAGTTGCCGCTACGGCACTGAGACTGAATATCGTACCAGGCACGCTCAACACGATACTCCGATCTTTACGTAGCCGCATTCTCGAATTTCGGAACGATCTTGCATGACGTTGAAGGAGTTTTGTTGGAATGGGGACCCGTGGAAGTAAAACGAAAGTCTACGTTTCATTTCGTAAGGATTTTGCCCTAGGGGATCTTCGGCGGTTAACCGCGGAGGACGACCCAAATCTTTCGTTCTACTACGTACGCGAGGAACGGTACGTTGCACGCGCGTTGTCGCGTAATGATTCAGCGTCCGTTTTTCTTGGTCCCCGTGGCGTTGGAAAATCTGCGATCTTGCAGATGACTAGATCGCATGCACAAACCTTCGGTGATGAAGCTCGACTGATCGAGTTGTCTCCCGATGATCTAATCTACAACGCATTATCTAACATTGATGCGAGAACGCCATTCTTCGAGTCCCCCAGTGAATTGAGTTGGCTTTTTACTTCACTCTGGGACTATGTCATATGCCTCGAGATCCTTCGGAAAGAACCCAATATCGGAACGATTGAGTCGTTAGCCAGTAAATGGATCGGGTCCGGCAACACTTACAAAAAGCAACAACTGTTGAAGTTGACGCTCGATGACAAGGGCAATCAGCGGAGTATCATGCAAAAGGTGATCACCCTTGTCTCTGCCATTAAAACGTCCGTCAATGTTAAGGGCACAGGAGTCACGGCGGAGGCGCATTTTCATGAAACGAATGCGGCCTCAACCGAAAATCTTGAGCTGCTCAATCTGATCAACTCCATCGCGAAAACAATATCAACATCGATCTCACGTGAGTATTACATTTTGATCGATGATCTGGATGTTCATTGGACCGGAACGGAACTGCAAAGAGCTTTTTTGGGGGCCTTGTTTTACAGTATTCGCAAGCTTTCCAAGCCGTCCCGCGGAACTCGCAAAATCAAGTTTATTGTCTCTCTTAGGACTCACATATTCGACGAATGCTATATCGAGGAACGCGGAAAATTTCGAGACTTCATAAGTCACGTTAGTTGGGAGGAATGCGACCTCAAGAACATGATTCAAAGTCGAATGAGTACGATCCTGAACACTGACGAATCTGAGGTGTGGACCAAGCTGTTTCCGCCAGGCACGTTTGATCGTTTCCTGAAGGATACCAATCGCCTTCCTCGTGAGATGCTTGGGGTTGCAATCGAAGCGATTGAAACCGCCCAGGCAGAAGGCACGACTTCAGTAACCGAATCGCAAATCGACCGCGCGATCGAGAACTTTTCGCGTGAACGTCGCGCCGAGTTGGTCAGTTTTCATGAACTCAAGTATCCTGGCCTAGGCACGCTTCTGTCGCTTTTTTCGCTTGCTGAAAAACAGTTCGATTTTCATGCACTGGAGGACGTGGCGTTGACAATGCAAATCATTCGCGAGGAACGGAACGAGATACTTGATTGGGACTGGGCAACATCAGGGACGCAACAGCCTTTAAATCTCGCTCGGATTCTTCTGGAAATCGGCTTTCTTGATCTGAAATCGGATGAGCGAAGCGCGCCTCGGATTCCGACGAAAAGCGACATAGGCTTAATCTCACATAAGAATTGGTACGCTGTAAATCGTCTGTATCAACCCGGATTGAAGCCCTAACTCATCTAACACGTTTGGGAGAAGATGCTGCTGGCATTCCTCTCCTGACACGACTTTACTCACATTGTTCGCCTACTCAGCAGCTTATTCAAGGCGATCAGTTCCTCATCCTCCAGCGTGACCAAAATATCCACGAATGCATACGCCGCTTTGATATCAGTTGATGCAACCAACCATTCGTGCAACCGTCCATGCGCTTGTCGCGTAAGTATTTCTCTCATCAGTGGTTCGGGAGCCTCGGTACCGGACTGTCGATCCGGGGGTTGCGGGTTCAAGTCCCGTCGGCCTCGCTTCAAAAAGCCCGTCATCGTTGATGACGGGCTTTTTTTATTGGGCGCTGGGAATGCCTGCGAACCCTTGCTGTAGGAACGCCTCACTTGATGTGTCCCTTCGCGAACCCGAAAGATGAGAGGGGGGCACATGTGCGAAGCATACGATGAAACAATTGAGTTAACGGAATACATCTGGCGCAATTATTCGCAGTTCCTGACGACCGCCGAAGCAAGGGCCGCCAGTACACTTCTGCTCCAAGACAAACTGCGAACTGCGAGGCCACCTGTGGCCCACGCCTTGCGCGAACAGATCAAGAAATGGGAGTCGGAAGAAACGCATATCCTTTTACGCGACGACCGGGAGCTATTCCGAAAAAAAACAGCCGACCGAATTTGTCTCGAGCATACAGATGAAGTGGTGATACTGAGGTGCCCCGACTGTGACAAAATCGTTGCTACCCCGCGGGCTCATCAATGTCTATGGTGCGGCCATGACTGGCATACTCAGAGGTAGATCAATTGGCGCGTTACGAAGAAGAACCGAAGTTGCCACGCAGATCAGAAAAAGGGACATTCGATGAGTTTCGATATTTTTTATATGTCCAGTCATTTCGCCAGTGAGTACACCGAGCAAAGGAATAAGGTATCGGGAGAAGTTCAAAGTGTTCGTCAAAACCTTCCGTTGACGTCTGCCGAAATATCGGCAGTTCAGGAGCTGATCCAAACAGCGAGGGTGAAATCAAATGAAGAAGTCAGTTGCGACTACCTTGGATTTCCGGATGGTGGTTACGCCGAACTTTACGCCAGTGATATTAATTTTGGCTTCATGTTGGTGATACGCAGTGGATTCTCGCCCAATCTACTTAATTTTCTTTATCGGTTATTGGAAGATGGAAACCTCTTGTTATGTTTTCCGTCTGAAGACCTGGTAATGGTTGGAGCGAAAGAAAGCAGCTTCGATGAAGCACCGGAGGGCATGCCGCCGAAGGTTGTTTGCAACTCTCCCGAAGAATTGGGAATGATACTTGCCGATGACCTCGATGCTTGGAAACGATATCGCGACCACGTTGTAGGTGAATGATTTATTCCCAACTGAGACGGGGCAGCGCCCTGCCAATGGATTTTCTGCGGCATTCAAGCAGCCTCGCTTGGTTCGACGCGCCTTTCGCGATGTCCCCTTCTGAAACAGGACGCTTGTCTGATCGGAGGAGCATGGTATGATAGCCGCTTCAGGTTATTAACTGACGTTTCCCTCTATCCGCCGCGCCAATAGCTGAAGGCCCTACCCTCCTCATGTCCGAATATCAGATCACCCCGATTGACTGCGATAAACCCAGTATCAAGAATCTGCTCGATGCTTTTCGTGAGATTTACGAAGTGGGCAAGATAGGGATGTGGTCGTTCCAGATTGAAGGGGATACGTCGGGAACCATCTTTGAGGATCCGGAACTGCCTGATCTGACGATGGGTGTTGTCGAAGAATTCATGAACGATGAATCGATCATCGAATCGTGCGATCCCTTCGGCGAGTTGTCCGACTACATGGATCAATACGAAGCGAAACTCGCGGAGCAAAGCGGCGGGGAAGACTGGAAGGACGACGAAGCGGATGAAGAAGATGGCGAAGAGAACTATGAAGCAACCGAACATGACGAGCGGGAGATGACCGCCAAGTTCGCCGGAGAGATTGCCGAGGCGCTCGAAACCTTGAGCGTCAACTTCGAGGAAATCGAGTCGATCGGCGAGGGGCAGATCACCATTGAGTGGAAAGAGTCCGGCCCGTTTGTCGCCGAAGGTGTGATCACGAACCTGCTCGCCGCCGGTGGCCTGTACGTGGAATTCCCCGGTTCTGTCGATGATGCCCGCCGGTTATCGGCTGACTTCATTGATGCCCCGGTGGAGGATCGTCACCTGCAGGCACAGGTTGTCATCTGCGATGAGGCCTGGTCCCCCTGGTTCGATGGCGGGGTCAGCAATTTCTCAATGATCCTCTTCGACAAGATCGTCAAGCAGTTCCACGTCCTCGCCCTCAGCGAAGGTGACGCCGAAGAAGAAACGGAGGAGGAAGAGGTCTGAAACCTCCCCTCCCCCCATTTGTGATTGCTGGCTTGACGCTCTACTTACCGATGTACCACTTCGCCGCGTTCGGTTGGTCCGCGGGAAGTATCAGTTCGGCGTCCAGCGGTTCCTGCCGCGGTCCGAGATCAATCTTGATCGTCAGGTAGTGCGTGCCCGGTTCCAGTTCCACGGGAATGCTGTCCGACATTGTGAGCGGACGGTCATCGAGCCACGCTTCGAGGTGAGCGGTTGAACCCAGTTTGAGCTCGGCGGATGTAGCCTGCTCGACGATCAGTTGGGCGCGGACGAAACCGTATCCCGGGCTCTCCGGAGGCTGACGGATGCGGGCTCCGGGAACCTGTTCGAGCGGCAGCTCTCCATTCACGGTGGAATACATGGGAGCCCACTGGAAAACGGGATCCGGAGTAGCGACCGCGCTGATCCGCGTTCGGAGCATCTGGTGGATGGCTTCGTCGGTCGGAATCAGGTATTCCCACGAGCGAGCGGTGAGGCTCTTACTGATGGAGAACTCGTTCGTGCGTCCAAGCGCCGACAGAAACGCGACCAGGTCGACGAACTCTTTTTCGGTCAGCGTGTCGGTCAGACCGGTCGGCATCATCGACTTTCCTTGCGTTTCCTCATCGACGGTATCGAGCGGAATGGCGATCTCTTCGTCTTCCGCATTGCGGAGGATAATGTCGCTGTCCGTTTCGCGCAACTTGATGCCGGAATAAATCTTGCCATCGTCGGTAAAGACGACGGTCGTGTGATAGTTTTCTTTCACCTTATCGTTGGGATCGAGAAGCGAATTCACGAGGTAATCCGGTTGGGCACTCGCACCCAGGCTGAGAATATCCGGGCCAACCCGGCCCCCCGCTCCGGCAATCGCATGGCAGGACTGGCACGCGAGTTCTTTGCGGCGGTAAATCTCTTCACCGTTTGCCGGGTCCCCTTCATTGCGCACCAGTTCGAGCATGGCGGACATTTCCTCGGCGGATAACTTGCGGGGACCGGTCTGAATGTGGGCGGAATCGGTAATTGCTTTGGTTAACTCGGGAAGTTGACGTCCCGATTGCTGAATCTGACGAAGCGAAAGTACGGCGACATCGCGCGGCAATTCCCGCGCGGCGAGTTCGCTCACAAAGACTTTCGCCAGCTCCTCGTTGGCGATGATCGGTTGAATGACATCGACAACGGGTTCCGTATTCTTCAGTTTTGAGAGCAACTCGGCGGAGAGCGCCGCGGCGGCCGGATCGTTCTGACGCAGGAGCGCGATGACGGCGGCCGATTGCAGTTTCGGATTCTGGCTGTTGACCGCGAATTCGCGAATCTGTTCGAGTCCCGACGGGGAACCGATCCGTGCGATCGCTTCGAGGAGTGCCGACTGCTCAGTGACGGAAAGGTTTTTCTGTTTGAGTTTATCGAACAGGACCTTTTCCTGTCCGGCCAGTTTCCACGCTCCGATCGCGCGGATCGCCGCAAGGCGAAGTTCAGCCTCGGTCGCGTTCGCGAGACTGGCAACTTGAGCGAGATCTCCAGACGGGGCGACACTACGCGACGCCGCCACAGTGGCGAGTTCATTCAACCAGCGCGCGCGGTCTCCGGTGTTGTTGTCTTTATTCAAGACCGCCTGATAGACGAGCCCCAAGGCGACGGAATTCGGTTGCTGCACGAAGAGTCGGTAAACGGCCGGCAATTGATCGTCCGGAATTTTGTTCTGTTGGACGAGCGTAATCAGGGATTGAATGCCCGCGTCGCCTCCCATGGCGTTGAACAGGAAGAGGAGTTTGTCCGTTTCCTGCAGGAACCGGGGATCTCCCTGCTGCACTGCCGGGAGCCAGCTCGATTGCAGGTCGCGAGCGGTGACCCAGAGAGCGTAGTCGAGAAATTCATCCATCGGCTGGTCGAGCACTTTGAGGGCCGCGAGCATCGATTCCGGTTTGGGAATCCGGGCGAGCCCGCGAATTGCTTCCAGTCGCACGCGGGGATGCTCATCCTCGGCGGCGTCAGCCAACAGATCCGCCGCGTTGGGAATGGCATCCATCCAGTACTTCAGCACCAGCACTGAGGCCGCGCGGGCGTGGGGTTCTTTCGACGAGAGGACCCGGTTCAGCAGTTCCGCATTCGGTTCCCGCCAGGCCTGATACGTCCACAACGCTTCCAGCAGATGATGTTCGAATTGTTCGCCGTTCGGATCCTGGCGGGAGAGCCATTCTTCGAGGACCGGTTTCAAGCTGCCGCCGCGATGTTGAATCAACCGCTTCGATTGGACGCGAACCCAGGGTTCGCGACTCGCGAGCTGCGAGATGAGCTCCTCATCCGACAGGTCAACGAGATTGGGACGTTCCAGTAATGGTTTGTTCTTATAACTGACGCGCCAGATGCGGCCATGCGTATGGTCGCGGCGTTCGTCGCGGAAGTCGACTTCGCCGTGTTGAATAATGGGGTTATACCAGTCGGCAATGTAGATCGCTCCATCCGGGCCCATCTGGACATCGATCGGCCGGAAGGCAACGTGTTGCGATTTGATCAGTTCGGCTTTCTCCTGCGAACTGTATCCCGATTTGAAGTCATTGAGTTCGAAGCGGCAGACGCGGTGTCCGCGGAAGTCGTTCGTGATGATACTCCCCTGCCATTCTTCCGGGAGTTGGCTGCCGCCGATGATTTCCATGCCACAGTATTTCGGGCTGCCGGGATTCATTCCGGTCAGCAAACGAGGGACCCCCACGGCCGACAGATAGGCCGCGCCGTCGAAGATGTATTGAATTCCCTCCGACCCAGCGCCATCGGTCGCGAATTGCGCGCCCCAGTAGTTGAAGTCATTTCCCCAGGGGTTCACCATACCGCGGGCAACAACTTCCAACTCCATCGTCTCAGGCCGAAAGCGCCAGATGCCGCTGCCGTTGAGGCGTTTGACCCCGTAGGGGGTTTCGAGGTGACTATGGATGTAGATGGACTGGTTCATATAGAGGCAGCCATCCGGCCCCCAGCGGAACGTGTGCAGAATGTGGTGCGTATCTTCCGTGCCGAAACCGGTGAGCACGATCTCCCGTTTATCGGCATGACCATCGCCGTCAGTGTCTTCGAAGTACAAGAGGTCCGTGCTGTTGGCGACATACGCCCCGTTACCATCGGCGGTCGGCGCAACGCCTGTCGGGATCAGGAGTCCTTCCGCGAAGATGGTCGACTTGTCGACCTGCCCGTCGCCGTCGGTATCTTCCAGCACCCAGATTTTGTCATTCGCTTCCGCGCCCGGCACGATATGCGGATACGTTTCCGAACTCGCAATCCACAAGCGGCCGCGCGTGTCGAAGTTCATCTGGATCGGTTTCGCCAACCGGGGATCGGAGGCGAACAGGGAGACTTCAAAGTCCTCATGGACCTGAAGTTCCTTGCGTTCGAGTTCCGGATCGGGATCGGGAATGTTCTGCAGGTCGCGCTGCGCGAACAGTGGCGAGCTGATGAGCAGAAGTGTAAGCGTGAAGAATGCGCTGAATCGGTTCACGAGATGTCCTCAATTTTATTAGAACCACTCAAGTCAGTGGCCCAGACAATCTTGAAAAGTTGTCTGGGTGCCGCAGGCACACATAAGTGGTGATCTTTGTTCAATGTGAATAGTTTTAAGGAGCGCTTTCCGTTGAGGGTGGATTCAGCGCTTTTGTGTTGCTTCGCAACCCAGACAACGCTGACGCGATTGTCTGGGCCACCCTTTCAGGTGTTTCGCACCTCGCCTACTGCTTCGCCAATTGATGAATTTTTTTGTCGACCTCGGCGGTGAGTTCCAGGAGTTGGTCGAGTTCGACGGCGTTGTTGCCCTGTTCGTGTTTGCGGAACAACAGCAGGTACGTGATGTTCTGCGGTCGCCAGTGGTGAAAATAAAGTTCGTTCTTCTTGAGAATCTGTGCGTTCACTTCGGCCCATGCTTCCGGCAGTCCGTGCGTCAGGTCGATGTCGTGAATGCCAAGTTGATGTAGCACCTCGTCGGCCCAGACGAGATAACCGACCTCCGTCAGGTTCATGCTCCGCTCGAAATACTTACCCGGTTCCGAATTCCGGAAGACGGGCTCCGAGAATCGCGGCAGGAGATTGATATACAGGGAATCTTCCGACTGCGCGATCGCCTTGATTTCATCCGCATACAATTCGACGAGTTCGTTGTACGCGGTCGGATCGGGATACGGTTCGCCGAATGCCGGTTGCGGGAGCGGCGAGAGAAAAACCAGGCGCGGGCCATCAGAATTGGCTTTCAGGTCCGCGATCAACTTACGGTATTGCTCAGCAAAGGGAGCGAGACGTTCCTGGCCCGACCAGGCTTCATTGCCGCCGAACCCCAGGAAGATCACCGTCGGGTTGATCGACTTCACCTGCGCGAGCATTTTTTCGTAACCCTTCTCGGGGGCGTCGAAGATACCGCGTGATTCCGCCCAGACGGTATCGCCACTCCATCCCATGTTGCGGAAGGTGAGATCCTTTTCCGGGTTCGCCATCGTCAGGCAGGTCTCGAGCGTGCCGTATAACTGTGCCCGCTCAATCATGGTATTCCCCAGGAAGAGCACGCGGTCACCCTGCTGAAATTCGAAGGCAGGCTCGGCGGCGTTTAATGCTGAAGGGGATGACAAGAGGACGATCGTGGCAGTGATCGCGAATGCCACGGAGAGACAGAACGGGCGCCGCAATGTCTCCAGAAATGGGTGTATCTGGTGCACGGGATAAGATCTCGTCTGGGGAATGGAAATGGATAAGGCGTGCGTCGGTGGCAGGCAGGTGCGAACACATTCAAAGGTGGGAAGAACGGACAGTTTACTCCCTTGAACAGGCCGCAGTTCCGTGTCATGATCGGAAGATCACATCCGGGAACCCTTCGATGGTATTGAATCGACTCGACTAAAGTCAATCTGCCCGCGAACCGTATTCCCTCGACCGACTCAACTTGCACGTCTGGAAATTTCACAATGCACAAGCGAATGAAACTGCGTGGGTCTTTTCTCTGCTTTTCGATTCTGATCGGCATGGCATTCGTCGTGACAAGTGGTGCGCCATCGCACGCGGCGGAAGCGGGACAGTTGAAAGTCGGTTGGGCGATGACCGACATCACTCCTCCCGAAAAAGTGGCCCTCGTCGGTCAGAAGCATAAGCGCATTTCCGAAGGAGTCATGGATCCACTGCGCGCAACGGTCCTCGCGCTGGAATCGGTTAATAATAAAGGCGTGGCCGAACAGGTCGTCTTTGTTTCGTGTGACCTCGTTGGTATTCGCAAGCAGACGGAAGATGAGGTCCAGGCGAAGCTCACTGAACGGCTCCCCGATCTTGATGCCAACAAAGTGTTTCTCAATGCAACGCATACGCACACCGCGCCGCAGCAGATCGAGAATTCGTTCCGCGGTCTGTATGACGTCAGCCAGGATGAAGGCGTCTGGACGGCGACGCAGTATCGCGAATTCCTCGTAGACAGAATCGTCGACGCCGTGGTCGATGCGTGGAACAAACGGACGCCGGGTGGTTTCAGTTGGGGGTTGGCTCAAGCCTCGGTCGGGTTTAATCGACGGGCGACTTATTTTGATGGTCGCGCGACGATGTATGGTCGCACGAACGATCCCGGGTTCGAACGGATCGAAGGTTACACCGATCACGCCGTGCAATTGCTTTTCTTCTGGGATGAGCAACAGGAGCTGACCGGCATCGTGGCGAACATCGCCTGCCCTTCACAGGAAACCGAGGGCCTGCGCGTCGTCTCCGCCGACTTCTGGCACGACGTAAGGGAGGAACTGTGGAAGCGGCATTCGAAAGATGTTTTTATTCTGCCGCAATGCGCCGCCGCGGGAGATATCTCACCGCACCACATTTATCGTCAACAGCCGGAGGAAATCATGCTGAAGCGGAAAGGGATTTCGAGTCGCGAACAGATTGCCCACCGCATTGTCAACGCGATCGATGAGACGCTCCCCTATGTGAAGGACAGCATTCAGACGAAACTGCCGCTCGCGCACGAGGTGACGCACATCACGATGCCGAAAGCGGAGGTCGAACCCCCGTTCTACCTGACCGACAATCCCGACGAGGTCGACATCCACCTCGTCCGCATTGGAGACGTTGCCCTCGTCAATAATCCGTTCGAACTCTACCTCGACTACGGCATCCGTATCCAGTCCCGCTCCCCCGCCGTAATGACGATGACGATCCAGCTCTCCAGCGGTCTCTGCGGTTACCTCCCCACCCGCCCCGCCATCGCCGGCGGCGGCTACAGCGCCGACAACTACGTCATCGGCCCCGAAGGAGGCGACGTGTTGGTCGAAGAATCGGTGAAAGGATTGGAGCAGTTGTTCCCGTAGGGGGTGGAGAAGAAGTCCGAATCCAATCGCCGGGAAGCATTGTTCTGAAGTATCGCTTTTAACGTCATTATTGGGTAGCGAATGTTGGAGTTCGCAATCCCATGCCACCAGGCGGTCTAACTGACCAGAATCGATTTCGGTTTCGGATCCGTTTCAGGCACAACAGCCACCTTGAAGAGCGTGAAGACAAAAAAACCAGCGACGGATTTTTCCCGCAGGAGAATCCATCTCTGGTTTATAGCGCTCGCGACTTTGAGTTGCACAAACCCGAAAGTCAACACCGAATTCAGCGACTCGTCAAAAGGCGTCACCTCAACTATCAGCTTCCCATAAAAGGAACTCAAGAATTTTCACCTCACAGCTCATTCTCTGGTGGAAAGTTTGCGTCAACGACCCTTTTAATTTCCTCTCGAAATCGATCTGATAATCTCGCACAAAACTCTTTTTCCAGATTACACGCTGGCGGTACCGCACTACAGGGATCTGAATAATGAGGCTCTAGTTGCCTGCACACGAGTTCGATAGCTTCTTCTTCGTCGATAACTTTGACCTGTTCTTCGCACTCAATTAAGCACTCTAAAACAAATATTCCACTTTGGGTGACCAACACCTCACCAGGACCATGTTTCGTCGAGACCCACGTTGATTCACAGTCGCGACTTTCGTACCACATTCCATCTGGCAGTTTTTTCTTCATTAGCGTGTACCGATCTAATTGTCACTGACGATAAGGAGACGAGCCTCAAAGAATTCCCATTATACGCCGACAGAAGTCTTCTTTGGGAAGTGGCTCCCGATAGAGCGAACCCATCATCAGGCCATTGCCGTCTTATCGGATTGCTGCGTAAGGTGCTGTTTGAACTGTTCGATGATTTTCTCGTTGTCCTCAGGCTGAGAGGCCTCATTCGACTCCGCGAGTAAAACTCTCGCAGTCTGGCCTGACAGCAGAAGTCCAATCAGGAAAAGCATCAACAATCGGCGAAACCGGGTGGGAAATGACATCAACGCATCCTTTCGATGAGAACCAGAACGGGCCCACTATTGTCGCTATTTTGACAGCGGCGGCAACAGGAGTTCCGCGCTGGTTCTAACTTTGCCGCCGGTAGACATTAACGACCGAACCCTCGGGCCGTGCTACCCGTCCACTCAGCGATAGATTCAAAGTTAGATCACGGGAGAGCACTTATGGTTTGGAATACGATTGCGGAAAAGATATTGCAACTGAATGACCTTGATCGGCAGTGTCAAGCCTTCGGCGCGGCTAAGCATCGTTACGCATTTCGTCCCGTTCTTTCTACCGATCATCTCAAGGAATTTGAAAGAGACCATGCGTTTCAGATTCCGGACGAACTGCGGAAGGTCTATCTCGAACTCGGCAACGGCGGGGTCGGTCCCCACTACGGACTGCTGCCACTCGATCAGTGGCAATTATTCCAACCGGCGATTCCCTATCACGGCGCCGACCACCACAGGCAGCGATATCTCGAAGAGCATCCCGACGCCGATCCCGCTAACCCGTATTTCGAGGCCGACTTCGATGAGATCACAGGTCTGGTCGGTGTAATTCATGAGGGTTGTGGCCACATGACGTGCATGGTGACGGCGGGCGAGAAGGTCGGTAAAATCGTGTATTGTTCTTGCGACGGTCATCTGAGCGACGCCGATGCCAATCTGGCCGATATCTATCTCGACTGGCTGCACACGGAAATTGGCCTTTTTAAAGAGGCAGCGCGAACAGTCGAAAATTATCGCACCGCCTCCGACTCGCCTGGCGGTTACGAATCGACCGTCGTAAAGCGCGATAGGGAGAGACGAATCCGAAGTTTACTCAATATGCCGGGCACCGACGCTTCTGCGCCGTACGAGTATCCTGAGGAAACCGATTTTCTAGGTTGGAACGACCCTCCCCTGCCGCGCTGGTGGGAGTTCTGGAAATGAATCAGTTAACACCATAACGGGTTTAAAATCTCATGCCACAGCGCCCCACTCAATCGCCTCACCTCATCTATTCTCCCGGTACGCAGGTTGTCTCTCTCGTTCCCGTGCTGGGAGAGAACGGGAAACCGAAACATCCTGCGGGGGTGGTGGGCGTGGTCCTGAAGT
>PABD01000018.1 GCA_002702685.1 Planctomyces sp. | reverse complement strand
CGCGACATCCGGGTGGCAGACTTTTGTTGACGTAACGCCTAATATTACCTAAGTTTACCACTCGTTGCAGGGGGGCCGAGACTTTGGCCGGGTCAGCCGGCGTCCACCCGCCTCCGTTTCCTACCAGGAAGGTTTGAGAGTCATGTCCACTAACTACGGCGAGCAGATCCCGAGCGATCCGGCCACCATGCGCGGTCGCGACTGGCCCTGTCTGCGTCAGTTCTGCGTCTTCCTCGAGAACAAGGTCGGACTGCTGAACGACCTGCTCCGGCATCTCGAGAAACATGACCTCAAGGTGATGGCCCTCAGCATCGCCGACTCCGTCGACTTCGCCCTCGCCCGCATCATCATGAGCGAGTACGACCGCAGCCGGGAGTTACTCGAACTCTCGAACTTCACGATCTTCGAAAACGACATCATCGGTGTCGAACTTCCGGACGAGGACCAACCCTACGTCCACATCTGCAACGCCTTCCTGCAGGCCGAAATCAACATCAACTACACCTACCCGCTGATGTACCGTCGCCAGGGCCGGGGAGGCATCGCGCTCCACACCGACGACATCGACGATGGCCTCAAGGCACTCAAACGAGGCGGCCTCAAAATCATCACCGAAAACGACCTGCTGGAAGACGACCAGTTTTTGATGGGGTGAAACGGAAATGAGTTCACCACGATATCGGCCAAAGTGCTCCGTCGATAGTAGACCAGCGTACGCGCGAACCTGTTGATGCTTGGATCCGTCCTTGATTCCGGTTCTCTATCTCTGCATTCAACCTGGTCGCTGCGAATGTCTGCTTTCAGTAAACCGACCGAACAACAGGGACGTTTCTACCTATGGCGATTTAATGACCGCTTGGATCGTTATCGGGAGTGGAATATCACGGCCGATGAAGTCGCGTACTCCAGTATCATCGAAATCTGCGAAGAGTTAATCCTGCACCGTTTTTCGCATCGCACACTAACAATATCTTCTCCGACATCGAAGATTATCAGCGTCCTCGGCTCGATTCGCCGCCGGTTATACTATCCCCAGCGACTCCGCATCGAACTTTTACCGCATGAACACGGCATTTCGTTCGAAGTCGACGAACCTGAATCAATGATCCTGTTTCGCGCCGGTTACGTCGTACTGACCGATTGGCAACGCTCCCTCGAAGGAGTCCTGCGTAACGAAGGTGACTTCTGTATGAACATCGGCGGCCGCCGAGTATGGTTCTGGTGGTATCTGGACGGGTATCGGAGGAAGGATTTCAATCGATGATCGTTCGCAAGTATGAAAGTCCCTTTAACTTCCACCACCCATACCGGGGTCGCAAACTCTTTCGTCGATGGGCCGAAGAGGCGGCAGGCCACTTCTCGGAACCGCCACTCATTATCGACCATGCGATTTTTTCGTACGGGGTCAAGAACGCCGATTCCTTCAACCAGCTCAGAACTTTAGGTGACTCACGCCCCGCGATCGTTTACCTGTCGGACATCGTGATGCACGAGTCAATACTCGTCATTGGCGGCGATACGCTCCCGGCGTTGAAGTTCCCGAGGGAGTATGCTTCGCTGGATCAGTTTATGCAGAGACCCTACGTCCGAGGTTATCTCAACAATTTCGACGGCTGCACGATGGTGGATTTTGATGACTCGACTTTCGTCATCAGTGCGTTGATGCCCGAGTTCTGCGTGAGAAAAACGAATCCGGTGAAATCTAGACGTTACTCGCTCCCTCAACGCTACTCGGAGTGTTTCGCGGGATTCATTCTCGACTACCCCACGTATTTCGAACTCGTCCGAATTGAAGGAGACGAAGCGTTCTTTTTCAAAGAAATGCCCGCCGACGATCACGTTCGTAAATGCTTGCGGATCAGTCTCGACCGAAGCGGACAGTTTTCCATTCGGGACTATCTCCTGAACGAATCCATTCCCTTCGCTACGATCGGCGACGATCACATGGATGACGCCTACGCCGTTTCCTATGGCTGGGACTGCTGGCGGATCGAAGCGGAACAACTCGGGTTTATTCGATGATCTCGTCTTCAGACCGGTCGAGCGTTTCAACGATCTCACAGACTGATACGTCATAGACACATGCCCGCAGTTGCGCGAAACGCGTGCTGAACCCATCCCGCATATTCGTAACCCCGTAATAAACATTATCAGCATCCATCGTCTCATCAATGTGGTCAATGAAGTCCTTGGGGACATCGACTCGACTGTATTCCGGGATATCAAACCGCGCGAAGAAGAGTTCACATTCGGGGATGTTGAGATGAATCTTCCCCCGAAAGCGATAGCCCAACTGGAACAGTTCGAGCATCGTCAGCGATTCGAATTTCAGGCGAATGCCGATATCGGGATAATGCATGATCCAGCAACCGAAGGGATACTCTTTCGGTTGCGACGGACAATTGAGGAGGGTGTCCGTGTTCATTTCCTCAATGAACTGGTGAGGTTCATGAGATTGGACCTGGCGCACGTATTCCGCTTCGACAAGTCCGGCCCCCGCCGCAAATCGTCTCGCACAGTTCTCGCAGATGACGCATATCGATTCTTTAGCCGAATGATGACAGGGCCGAATCGTATCATCCCACCCGTAAGCCAGTTCGGACGAAATATTGATCTCGGAGGAATAGATCATCTCGCCGACGGAAGACCCTCTCCAGTAATTCTGCCGCCATGCTCCGCAGAACCAGCAAAGCTCGGACTGTTGAACTGGCTGATCCCCCATCGACATCATCGCTGAATCCACCTCTGAACTGATTGGCCAAACCTAAAAAACTCTACCCCAGTCACTCCCCCCGATAACCCGGCGCGACCCGTTTCGTTTCCTGATAGGTCTCGATCTCGTTCCCCCATTGGTGCCAGCCGTCGACTTTCTCGCGGGCGAACAGTTCGAGGTACGGGCCCGGGCTGCAGGCTTCGATGAGGTCGTAGAACTCGTCCGGTTTGCGGGAGTGTTCGCGTTTGCGGGTGGCGAGTAAGTTGACCTGGCGGCGTCCGGGGGGAAGCGTTCGCAGTTTGCCGCGGACACCAAAGAGCAATAGTTCGGTGACGTTGCGGAAGTAGAAACCAACGCCGCGACCATCCGGCCCGCCATCTTTGCGGACCTTGTACCAGACGAGATTCGTCTTGTACTTGAACCCCCACGCTTCCATCACTTCGAGCCCCTCCTTGAGGAGGGCGTTCGGCACCCACAGATACAGATGCGACTGCTTCAGAGCATGCGCGGCGACCGGCATCTCGCAAATCTCGGGGAGCGTCATCGTCGGGTAACGCTTCAGGCGTTCGTGTTCGGGAGCGACTTTGCCCGTCCGGTTCTGGAACTGCCACGGAGGATCGGCGAGGATCGTACCGAACTCGGAATCAATACCGGGCAACCCGGCGGAGGGAATGGACATGGATCAACCGGATCACGCAAGGAAAACGAACGGAGAGGATGTCCGTAGATGATAGCAGAACGACGCCAGCGTGTAACGGGGACTGAGATTTGACAGGAGGCATCTGAAGCGGGTGGCCCAGACGATCTCGTCAGAGTCGTCTGGGTGCCAAAGGCACAAGCGGTGCGCAATACTGATCACGGGATTGCGGGCGCCTGGTCAATCGACTTCACTTCGGGCGGACGTGAGATGGTAAAGACATGGATGGCTTCGGTCACGCTTAATTGCGCTTGTCGCTGCACGAACCAGACGACCCTGAATGAGATCATCTGGTCTCCCCCACCTTGGAGTTCTTATTACCACCGGGCGCCGAGCATGATGCAGTTGAGACCGCTGCCGATTCCGAGCATGGCGAGATTCTGGTCTTTCTGAATGGCCCCGTTCTCCGCGGCGAGGGCGGCGGCCATCGGTAGGGCGACGGCACCCGTGTTGCCCAGCCATTCGACTGTGGGGTAGTCGAGGTCAGGGGGGAAGTCGAGCCGTTCCATCAACAGCTTGCGATGCGCGCGACCGACCTGATGCGTAACGACCTGATCGACATCCGCATTCGTCCATTCGAGAATGCGGCGGGTCTCATCCCAGGTCTTCGCAGCGAGTTCAATGCCGGCGTGCAGCAACGCTTCGGAATCCGTATTCATGCGCGGACGAGTGTCGCCATGCACACTCGACTCGACACCTCCCTCGCACAGGGCATGACTCTCGGTATTCGGCAGTACGCGTCCGCCGAGCAGTTTATGTCCCTTCTGGCTGTGACGTTCGTGACAGAGCACGATCGCGGCGGAACCGGATCCGATCGTAAGTGATGCGAATGCGGACTTGATCGACTTCCGCGTGAGGGTGTCATCCCTGAGCAGGGAATCGATCGTCCCCTCGACCAGGTTGCGACCTGTCTCCGTACCGACCACGATCCCCGCTTCGATGCGCCCGAGTTCAATCATATCGGCAATCAGAATCATGCCATTGAGTAAACCGAGGCACGCGTTGCTGATGTCGAATACGTAACCCGACTGCGGCAGCCCGGCAGCGTGATGTACCTTGCAGGCGGTAGCGGGTTCCATCTGATCGCGGCAGACGGACCCATGGATGAGCGAGCCGAACAGGTTGCGATCCAAGCCGGAGGCGTCGACGGCTTTCGTGGCGGTGACGGAACTGATCTGGCCGGGAAGCGTGCCCGGGTCATAGAACCGGCGTTCCTTAATCCCCGACATCAGTTCGAGTCGACCTTCCGGAAGACCGATCCGTTCGTAGACGGACGCGAGCTGCGCTTCGATCTCTTCCGAAGTCACGACGTGGGGCGGCAGCGTGTAACTGAGCGCTTCAATACAAACATGTTGATAACGCATTACGCGGACGCTGTCTTAAAACGGTCGCGGCCGAGAGCCACGAATAAGAAGAAGGGTGGCCCAGACGATCTCGTCAGAGTCGTCTGGGTGCCGAAGGCACACATGAGCGCTGATACATCACGAGCTCGAAAGTGTCGGGAAGCAATTCAAACGAGCGATCTTCAACACTTGTGTGTCGCTGCGCGACCCAGACAACACTTCGTGATTGTCTGGGCCACCCGCGGTATACCTGTGGATTACATCAGACTTTGGCGGCTTCGCCGCTGGGGATCGCTTTTTCGAGGCGGTCTTTGAGTTCGGCGAGTTCGGCCAGGCGTTCCCGGCGTTCGGCGAGGACTTTTTCGGACGGCTCTTCCGGTTCCATCAGGTAGGAACTGCGGACATAGCGCAGACCGCGCATCAGGTAATCAAGTTGGGGTTTGGTCAGATTGACTGAAAGACTTTCGCTCATGGAAACAGTTGCTCCTGCGGGAATTAAATCGAATGAGATCCCTGCCCAGTCGATCGTCATGATCTCATAGCCTGGAGCCAGTCGGCATTGAGGGGTTCCGGGACAGCAAGTCCCGTTCTTCAATGGGGTTCGAGCAGCATTTGGGGGATCAAAAGCGGAACACGTCCATTGCGTTGCCATAATCCATTACGAAACTGCAAAGACATCATATAAGCTGGAAAAGCGGTTCTCAACTGGAGAAACGAGGCACTCTCCACAATATTTGGATTATCTGTATCAGCATCGGACCACCCGTCCGTCCTTCTTTCAGAATATTTTTGTCCAGCTTAGAACCGCAATAATTGCCGAACTCACCCGCAATCGGCTGGAACGGGACAGCCGGTATAACAGGTAGCTGCCTCGGACGGGCCTATTCTCAGTCCCAGACGACGGGAACCCAGTGCTCCTTGGCGCTCGAGACCTTAATCGCTTCGATCACCCGCATATTCTGCACGGCGTCCCGAATCGGGGTCGGGACATCCTTCTCCTCGAGAATCGCCCGGGAAAAGAGATCCCCCTGAATCGTGTACTGGTCGCAAATGGGGATTTCGGTCAGATGCAGCTCTTCCAGGGTCTCCAGCCAGATTTTGCAGGGCTGGTCGGGGGGCGCGTTGAAGGGGATTTCGATCTCGATCCGCCCTTCGGTCCCGAAGATATTAACCCGCTGGTAGGGAACCAGTTGTGTCGAGCAGGTAAAGGTCGATGTACCGCCGCGGAACTGGAGAATCGCGGAGGCGAGCCGGTCGGTCTGGAATTTCGGATCGAGTTCCACCAGGCCAAAGACCCGTTTGGGCTCTTCGTCGAAAATGAACCGGGAAAGGGAGATCGGGTAGCAACCGATATCCATCAATCCGCCTCCGCCCGCTTCCGGCTGGTTGCGGATATCATTGGCGTCGTCATTAAAATAGGAAAAGGCGGTCATGATCGTCCGCAACTCGCCGATCTTTCCCGATTTCACCCACTCCTTCGCCTGTTGCCATTGGGGGTGATGCCGGTACATGAACGCTTCCATCAGCTTGAGATGGGGCGAACGGGCTCCCGCTTTGACGAGCCGTTCCCCTTCCTCGGAAGTGAGACCGATCGGCTTTTCACACAAGACGTGCTTGCCCGCCTCCAGGGCCTTGATCGACCACTCGACGTGCATGTGGTTGGGGAGCGGGTTGTAGATCGCGTCGACGTCCGGGTCTTCGAGCAGTTCCTCATAGGATCCGTAGGCCGTGGGAATCCCGAGGTCGGTCGCGGCGTATTTGGCCGATTCGAGGTTGCGCGATGCTATTGCGGTGACTTCCGTCAGTTCTCCCTGCTGCATGGCGGGGATCACCTTCTTCGTGCCGATTTTGGCGGTACTGAGAACGCCCCAACGAACCTTCTTCATCTTGAACGATCTATTCTCACAGCGGTTGGAAAAGGGAAGCCACCCGTCCGGCTGGCGACGAGGTCAGTATAAGCGTTTCCCTCCCACCGTTGCAAAACCGTCACCGGTTTGATTTCCGAATTGAACCCGCACCGACTCGGATCTGGCCCGGGGTTCCGCCTCGTGTTAGAATGCCTCCGCACACTCCCCCCGCTCCACCGTTCCCGTATTTTTCCGGCGTATTCTGATGATCTTCGTTCTCGATAACTACGACTCGTTCACCTACAACCTCGTCCAGCGTTTTGGAGAGATCGATTCATCGCTCAAGATCCATGTCGCCCGGAACGACCAGGTGTCGATCGCCGAGATTGAAGAACTGAACCCGGAACGAATCCTGATATCGCCCGGCCCGTGCACCCCCTCCGAAGCGGGACTGTCCAAAGCGGTGATCGAGCATTTCGGCCCGAAAGTTCCCGTCCTCGGTGTCTGCCTCGGACATCAATCGATGGCCGAAGTCTACGGAGCCAAAGTCGTCCGGCATACGCGGTTGATGCACGGCAAGATCTCCGAGATCGAACACGACGGGGAAGGGGTCTTCGCCGGTCTGACCAACCCCTTCATCGCCACCCGTTACCACAGCCTGATCGTCCCCGAAGAGACGTTGCCGCCGGAACTCATCGCCACCGCCTGGGTCCGCGAACCCGGCCACGCCCCCGAACTGATGGGCTTAAGGCATCGCGACTACCCGGTCCACGGAGTCCAGTTCCACCCCGAAAGTTTCCTCACCGAAGCCGGTGTCCAACTGCTGGCGAACTTCCTGAACATGCCCTCGCCCGTCACGGCTTGAGGCGAAGAGCTCATCCGTTTTGAACCACAGATGAACACAGATCGACACAGATGGGGTCGAAGTATTGTTAAATGCTATGGGAAGCACTCCAGAGTAATCCCGTGGTCCAAATAACGGTCATTCGTGAAGTCGTTCGAAGGCTTCTTTATCTTATCTGTGAAAATCGGTGTTCATCTGTGGTTCCGAATGAATCACCACCGACTCGCCCTTTGTTCTGACCCACCTCCTGACATCCGGCGGAATGGATTTCTGATCTATTTTTCATCACAATAATCAACAGGCCTATCGGGTAATGATCCCACCCTCACACACACTCCTCCCGCCTGATTGTTGATTCATGTCTACCGATCCGCTTCCTGCCGCGTCGTCTTCGTCTCGTTTTTCCTGGGGGACGGCGATTGCCCTGATTGTTGCCGCCACTCTCATCATGGGCGCCGGTTGGGGTATCCGGGGCGCCTTCGGGCATTCGCGTGGAGCGATGATGCCGGGGGCGATGCTGGGCGCCACGTTGGCCGTCTGTGCCATGCGGCCCGACTGGTGGCGACGCGCTGCCATCATCTGCTTCGCCTGTTCCATCGGCTGGGGATTCGGCGGTCAATCGAGCTATGGCTTGATCATCGGCTACTCCAACGGAGGAACATTGCTCAACAGTATGTGGGGTTACGGTTCCCTCTGGCTGGTCGGCGGCTTATACGGCGGCATCGGCGCGGCGATCCTTGCACTGGTATTAACGAGGCCCCGGTCCTTTCTGGAACAGTTTGTCTGGCCGCTCGTGTTGATGTATATCGGCTGGCTCGCGGTGCGACACCTTGTGGAACTGGAACCGTATTTCGAATGGCTGCTCGGGAATGGTGAAGCGACCGCGGATGCCTGGTGGCACCACCTCGATTTTCTGCGGCAGAGTATTCTGTACTACGAAGGAGGCGAAGAAGCTCAAGGTTCCATCTACTGGCTGCATGATACGCTCTGGTTATGCGTGGCGGTGACGGTGGTGCTCAATTCGCTTCTCTGGGCGGCCGTCCCAAAATGGCGAAACGCGAACGCGCTGATTGTGCTTCTCGCCGTGGGCTGGTTCGCGGGCATGTTTATCCTGATCAAGCTGGCGGGCGTGCGGATGAATCCTCACCGGGCCGAAACCTGGGCGGGTGTCCTGGGCGTGCAAGTGGCGCTGCTCGGGTATTTCCTCTACCACCGCAACTGGGCGGGTTTCATGCTCAGCTGTTATGGATTTATCGCCGGCGCGTATGGCTTCAGCATGGCTGACTTCGTACAGACGTTGGGAAATGCCAAATGGGGACCGATCGGCGAATACGCCTGGCTGCGCGAATTCGGTTACTGGACCGTGATGGAACAACTCTTCGGTTGCTTCATGGGCTTCGGCGCGGCCGTCGCACTCATCCGGTTTAACCGCAAGGGGCTCGCCCCTCCCGCCGACGATACCCCAAGCCGTGGCATCGATGTCCTGAGCCTCCTCTTCGTCTTCGGCATTTTGATGATCGTCAACTTCGCCAAAGCATACTACGGCTGGCTCAAGATCGAGAATATGAAAACGGTGCTGCTGACGTTCCCGATTCAGAACTGGGCCGTGCCGGCGGCGATCGTTTACCTGTGCGTCCTTCTCTTTGTCCTGTTGCGATTGCGACGCGGCAAACTGGCCATGGTCCCCGCGTCTCCTTTCGGTCGCGCGCAGTTGCAGGCATTTCTGATCACGATTCTCGTACTCAATATGTATCTGCTGCTCGCCCGCCCCACCTGGACGAACCTGCTCACCTTCGTACTGGCGATTACCATCGGCCTGCTCATCATCTTCACCCGCGAAGAGAAACCCGTCGAGATCACCACCGCGACGACACCCCCGGAATCCTTTAGCTGGTTCCCCGGCCCCGTGCATTGGCTCCTCTGGATTCTTTCTCCCGCGCTCATCTGGGGGATGGCGACAATCTCGATTGGTTTCGAACTCCAGCGTTACCAGATCCGCTTCCCGGAAGAAATCGAAGAACCCGCGGAAACAGAAGAGCAGGAAACACGATTGAAGCTGCGAGAACCGAAGGGTAGCCCAGACAATCACGAAGTATTGTCTGGCTTGCGCAGCAACACATAAGTGGTGAATGGTCTTCACGGTGAAAGTCGCGCGACTCTCACATCAATAACATGGGATACCTTTGAGTGCCTGCGGCACCCGGACAACTCTGACAAGATTGTCTGGGCCACCCGCCACCCGGGACTACAGCATCTCGACCGGTGCGGAACCGGGGTGGGTGAACTTCAGGGTCGATTCCATCCGTTCCTGAAATTCGCGCCATTCACCCAGCACACGCAGATGAATCGTGCGGGCCGGGGAGCGGTAGAGCGTCCAGTTCCGTTTGCGGTTGCGGTACTGACTGATCGTCGTATGCTCAATAAAGAGTACACCCGGATGACGCATCAATAACCTGGCGAGCAATTGCGGCGTCTGCGTGTCGATCTCGGGCGGCGTCAGCAAGGCATCGTTCCAGTGATTCTCGTTGAATCGATGCGTCAACCAGTCAATCAACGCGGCCTGCGGCATCATCGACTTGATGAGCGACCACCAGTCGCCGACCGAGGACTGCGGTTTCCAGTTCGTCTCTTCATCGACGACATTCCGCAGTTCGTGAGGCAGAAAGAGAAAGCCCTTCGTCGCGCGGTACCAGTGCCCGATCTGCGGCAGTTCGTTCCGCAGCAGTTGCACGGCCCCCATCCGTTCTTCGAAAAATCCCATCCGCTCCGTCAATACGTCGGGCGACGGGTCGGGATCGGAGAGATCGATCATCTCCCCGCAGAGCGCGCACCGGTGTTGAATCGGTTCGACCCAACCCAGACAATGCCGACATAACAAAAATGTCATCACTCGCGATCCGGAAACAACCTGGCAGACGAGTGGCAGGGGATACAAACAGAGCCCCCTCCCGATTACAATGCAATCTCCACCCGGAAAATTATATCCCGCTCCGCAAACCGATGATAGCCGTTTCCCCGATAGCAGGTTGATCCGTATCACCCAGACGGCATTGCGCGGGCCCTGAGTCCGGGTAGCCCGTACAATCGCGAAGCGTTGTGCGGGTCGCGTTCTGTTACGCTATAGCAGCGACAATCGCCATTGCATGCTCAAATGCTCCCCCATTCCTTATCCCGACAGACTGACCCATGGCCGACAAACTGAATAAAAAACAGAAAAAACACATCGACGTCATCCGCACGAAGATTAAAAAGGCGGAGCAATTGCTCGCGATGGCAAAGAAACAACCCGACGATCCAGCGGAAATTCCCCGTCTGCAGAAAGAGATCGAAGGTTACAAAAAACAGATCGACGATATTCAGTCTTCCCCCTCCTGATGCCGCTCTCCCGCACCGCGCCGAATCGATGACCAGACCCGATCCCCCGCCGACGATCTTCATTGTCCATCCGAAAGAGAAGCGGAGCAAATGCTCGATCGAACCGCTGCGCGGTCGCGAGGGTTATGTCTTCTGGAAATTCCCGCAGCGCGGATCTGAGCCACTCGACAACTACGTCCGCCTCGGCATCGGTGGCCCGATCCTGGGTGAAGCCGACGCGGACCGGGGGCTGTTGATTCTCGATGGCACCTGGCGCCTCGCCGAAAAGATGTCGGCCGACTACGAACACCTGCCTGTCCGCAGCCTCGCCCCCACCTGGCAAACGGCTTACCCCCGCAAATCCAAAATCTTCGAAGACCCCAGCACCGGCCTCGCCACGATCGAAGCCCTCTACGCGGCGAACATCCACCTCGGCCGACCGGTGGATGCCTTACTGGATGAGTATCACTGGGGGGATGAGTTCGTAGAGTTGAACCGGGAGTTGATTGAGGGGTGAGGGAGCAATTTGGGATCTGCTGCGTTGTCGACGCTTGTTTTCAACACGAAGTCTCGAAGAGACGAAGGGCTGCTCGATCGACCTAAGGTCTGTCAAAATCTTCATATTCTTCATTCTCGTCTTTGAACCAACCGAAGAGTCGCCAGCGCCATTCACCTTGATCATTCTGTTTGTATTCGTAGTCGACGAACTCATTGCCATCGCGGGCCACGAGGCGATGACTACCGTAGTAGAGAAACTTCGTCAGGGTTACGTAGAGCGCGTCTTGGATGATGGTCGCACCAAGAATCCCCTTCCAGTAGATGGGGCAACGATCACGGAATTGGGCTTCCTTAATATCGACGCAGAAGCCCGAGCCCAAGCACCACTTATCCGGTGAGTCGGGAGTGAGTTGGCAGTCGAAAGTCGATTCCACCTCCGCAATCAAGTGTTCCACCAATTGACGCCAGGACTCACGGTCGACGGTTTCCAGAACATCGCGTCGCGCAGTGAGGATGGCGAAGATGTCCATAAAACTGTTGCCGATTCTTATGTTTGAAGAAACAGTAAAACGAGGCCGATTCATCAGGTACGCCTCATCTTGACGCAAATTCGATTCGGTGTTTCTTGATCTGACAGCCTGTTCATCGTATCCATTCTCTCGCTGCTTTTTTAGGATCCTTTCGTGTGTTTACTGGTTCCCATCTACCTCCCCTGAACCAGCCATGAAAAAACGACGCTACCCCTGTGGAGCAGCGTCGTTTTCTTATCGCGTCAAATCGACTCGGCATCATTTCTGGTGATGCGAGACCGATCTGGCTTCTTCCCGCGAACGGGATTTGGCGGTGTCGGCCGCTGTTTCGGCGACTCGTTGCGCTTTGCCTTTCAGTTTGGCGGCGTCCGCCGCTTCCTCTTTTGCGGTTTCGACCACGCGGGAGGCTTTCTGGCTGAACTCCTGGCCGAGTTGGTCTGGCGTCAGGCCCTGGCGTTCGGCTTCGGCTTGAGCCGCTGCGGCGGTGTCACGGGCGACCTGCTCGCCACGTTCAACCGCCTCTTCACCCATTTCGCGGGCGCGTTCTTTCACCTCGTCGGATTTGTCACCGAACAGGCGATCTTCTTTTCGACTCGCGGGCAGGACGAGTCCCACCAGCAGCCCCAGTCCCAGACAGGCGGCGCCGACCGCGAGCGGATATTCTTTCACCGCCTCGGCCACGTTGTCCTGAGCCCGACCCGCCATGGCCGATCCCCGGCGGCGGGTGTCGGAGGCCCACTGGCCAGTGCGTGCGCCCGCGCGACGGGCACTGTCGCGCAACTTACGGCCAGAACGCGCGGTGCGGCCCTGCACGGAGCCGGCGAAGCCACTTAACTGCGTCGCGACCGACTGTATCCGTCGACGCGTGCTGTGTTTCGTATTCGCGAGACTTTCGTTCATCCCGCGAACTGTCCGATCGGCTTTGTTCGACCAGGATTCCGCATCCCGCGTGTGCCAGTCGCTCGACTGGATGTATTCCAGATCGGCGCCGGAGCGAAATTCGTCGCCGTAGTCATCGTCATAAGGTTCGCCCGTGCGGGCGTCGACGAAGGAACCACTGTGCGAACGCAGGTCGCGCCACTCGCGGTAGGACTCGGCGTACTTGCGGCCGCTGAGACTCTGCAGATGTTTCGCGGAGTCCCGCAGTTTGTCCCGAGCCGACTTGCTCTGGTCCGAGAGCAGCGCCTTGATCCTGTCCGTCGTCTGCCGCGCCTGCTCCGTCCAGGATGACTCGTCTTCGTCGGACCAGTCATAATGCTCGTCCCACGCGGCCGCGGCAGCGTACTTCGATGGATCAGGCCGACCCGTATACGGATCCAGATAGACGTTGCTTTCGCTCGGCAAGTCCGTCCGGCGGCGGGGTTCGTCTTCCGAATCGGACAACGACTCCACCGCCAACCAGGCGAGCCCCGTGCCGCACAGCAGCAGGGGAATCGGATGATCTTTCACCGAGCGGACGGTGGACTTCGCCATTTGTCGGACCTGTTCCCGGTTACTCGTCGCCGAAGTGCCAGGTGTGCGGAAGATTTCCAGTACATCGTCCAGTAGCTGACGCGGATGAATGCGGCGTTCCATTTCGTCCAGCGTTTCATCCATGTCCCCGCGGGTACGTTCAATATCCTGTTCTATTTCTCTGGAACTAATCATGATTTGACTTTCTGTTTAATCCATTCTTTGTTCTGTTTCATCGAATCGACCGTCTGCTCCGGAAGCAGCGACGCCCGCCTGAGGGTAGAGATCCCTTTCTGGATCATGGCGTAACCGATGATCGAGATCACCAGGCCGATGATGAGCGGAGCGAGCCAGCCACTTGTCGCATGACTGAGCCCGGCCGCGACAAGTCCGTTGTAGAGTCCGACGGTTCCAGCCATCGCGAAAAAGAGCACACTGGTAATGGCGACGCCAGCGCCCGCGATGAGATAACCGATATTCCGGCTGAACTTCGCGGTTTTTTCCGCCATCTCCGCTTTCGCGAGCGAGACCTCCTGCCGCAGCAGAAGAGATGATTCATCTCGCAGTTCCTTGAACAGATCCGACATGGACCTGCGCTCCGGATCGTCGTGCGTCTGAGAGCGTTCGCTTGCCGGCGCGTATTGCTTTTCCCGGGTGTCGGTGCGTGTATCTGATTGAATCATGATGACAAAACCTCCTTCGAGTTGAGGTTTGCGTGTATAGGAATAGGTAATGTGGATCAGTCGCGGTGGCGCGAGTCGGACGCTTTCAGGAAGCGGGCAATGCCGAGGCCGGCCACGAACAGGCCACCGAAGACAAGCTCGGGGCGCGCACGGCTGAAATTCTCCGCGTCGCGCAGCAGTCGTCCGGAGTTGCAATCACGCAGATACCCCGCCGCATTATGGATCTGACGCGCCGCTTCATCCGCATAACCAGCAACGAGGTTTTCGTTATCTTCGTGCAGCGAATGCGCCGCTTGGCCGACCGCGTCACCGATGGTTTCGATTTCATCCGCGACGCGCCGTTTCTGCGCTTCCACGGCCTCTTTGCCGGCCGTCTGCGCTTTGCGGGCTTCTTCCCGCAGTCGTCGCTTGCTCTCCTCAGCCGCTTCGGACGATTGTTGTTTCACGGATTCTTCGGCTTCGGCGGATTTCTGCCGCACTTGCTGAGTTGCGCCACGGGCCGTCTGTTGCGCCTCGTGAATCTGTTGTGTCCCGCGCGTCTGTGTCCCGCGCGTCTGTGACGCGGTCGCGCCAGGGCGAGACGTTGTGTGAGTAGGATTTTCCTTACCAGGCATATCGTCGCTCCATTCGTTCTGTTTCGGAAGACTCGATCGTGGACCGAGGCTGATCAATGGATGAACTGTTAGCATTCAGAACAGAAACAGATTCGCAAAGCGCATGCCAACGGCCGCGCGATGTTTTATTTGCAGGGAAATCCCAGCCAGAACCCCGATCGCGAATCATTTTCGCAGAAGTGCACGCACCTCCGTCGATCCGGTTGGATTCACCCGACTTAGGGAAGCCCCACCGAGCAAGCACAGCCATCACAATGCCTATCCGCTCAAAAAGAGCTTCCTCCGGCATGATGTTAGCGGAACATTGTGGAATTCGGGAAACGGTCCCCCACACTACGAGTTGTTCATCGGTCGCGCGATGAAACAGCGATACGAACTTTCATCAGTCAGGAGATTTGATATGCGAGTGGTCAATGCCCTCAAAAAAGCAGGTCAGCAGGTCAGGATTTTTCTGAGGACGAATGTATGGTGAGTGGGGCGGCGCTGGCATACTACACCATTTTCTCGCTTCCACCTCTGCTGGTTATCGTATTCGCTATCGCCGGATGGTTCGGTGTGAACGAATCAAAGATCGATTCGATGGTCAAAGAACAATTGGGGATTCCGATTACGGAGGTAGCGGGAACGGAGTCCGGCGGAGCGGAAAGCAATATCCAGGAAAATGAAGAAGAGCAGCAGGCGGGCGGTGCGATGTCGAATCTCGCCGGGGTGGGCTGGATCATGCGCATCATCGGCATCGGGATCCTGATCTTTTCCGCCACGGGCCTGTTCGCGCAGTTTCAATACGCTCTCAACAAGGCGTGGGAAGTGGAACCTGATCCCGAGCAAGGGGGAATAGCAGGCTTTATCACCAAACGCCTGTTGTCGCTGGGGATGGTAGCCATCATCGCATTTCTGCTGCTTGTTTCGCTCGTGCTGACCACAGTCGTAGATGAAATCGTACGATCAATTCAAGGGTCGGCACCGGGTACGGCTATGTTGGCGATCGGGATCGTG
>PABD01000017.1 GCA_002702685.1 Planctomyces sp. | reverse complement strand
GTGCAATCGGGCCATCATGCCGGCATCATCGGAAAGGTGGCTCGACAGCACCTTGAGCACGACCCGCTTGTTGTTCTCGAGGTCATCCGCGAGGTAGACCCACCCCATACCGCCGGCACCGAGGACGTCCAGAATCTTGTACTGGTTGTAGAAGTAACCCCGGTATCGACCCGAAAGCAGTCGCATCGCCTGATAGTTCGTCAGGACATTCCGCGCGACGAGCGAACTGGCAAGTTGGGTCGAGGAGACGGAAGGATCGAGTCCGAGATTGCGCACGATTTCTTCGGCCCGACGGGGGCGCACCAGTCTGCTGCGATTGAGCAGCGCCAGAAATTCCTGGCTGGAAAGATTCGTGGCGATTTTATTCATGGACGAATGCGGGCGACAGATGCTGGCAGGATAATGAAGGTTGCCGAAGTGATCGTATTCCGGAAGATTCCGGGATCGGCGTCCTTGCCGACATCAGTAAGAAACGTCCCCTGTCCGGAAGGCGCGGGCGGCAAATAGCGCTGGCGAGATCCTGGCGGAACGGGATTCTGGAGAAGTCAGAATCAAATCAATAATTCGAACGACTCGATTTGCTCGCTCGAACTCCCGCGGGGAAGGGGACTGCGGTTGCGTTGGCGGCAGGTTGGAATCGACCCGCGGAACGCGTAAACCCCAATTATAAGCCCTCCGCCTGCAATGCAAACATTCTCCCGTGGAAACTATTGGGATTGTAAAAATTTTCAACCCGATTGGACAGGAATAACGACCTGTTTAGAGACAGGTCCAGCGAATGCCTGACAGCGAAATCAGGACAGCACAACGACTTCCGACTTTTCGACGATCGCCCGCTCGAACTCCGCATACCAGTCGAGGCCCACGTCACCTGCGGAGTCCACCGCCCAATCCGGAGCCAGGCCTTCCTCCAGCCGGACGATACCGTGGTTGCCAATCAGCAGCAGCTTGATCGCAGCAGGCTGGTCTTCGTAGCGGACCCAGGTGAGCGAAAGAGACACGCCATTCTCTGCCTGCAGCAGCACATCCATCTGCAGTCCGGAGGGGTGCCGTCGCGCGCGAAATCGGCCCGTTGGCATCTCGTCGTTTCCCGAAAGATGCAGCAGGTCAGTCGCAATTGCCATAAGTGAATTGATCGCCGCGGGGATGGCTGGGGTCGGGGCAGTCACCCGCGCGCGCATCGAGACTGCCTGTCCAACCTGACCGGTTGCGACGGCCTGCTGAAGAGCGGTACCCAGTTGGGAAATTGAAGTCGCCATGTTTCTTTCCGAAAGTTACTCCTGGTAGGTGAAGAGAGTCGTCATAATTGATCATCCCATCTTCGGCTGACGGATGCAAACAGGAAGCGGATACAGTAAAACAGGAAGTCGTTTCCATCGGTGTTTTCACCTCCAGCTAGAGCCATGCCAATCCATGTCTTCTTCGTTCCGTAGCGATGACCTGATACACCGGCAAGACAGCCAGTTGCTCATTGTCGATATGCAGGAAAAACTTCTGCCCGCCTTCAAGGACAAAGTCCGGGAAGGATTGATCGCTAATTGTCAGCTGCTGATCGAGATGGCCCGGTTATTCGCCGTACCGATTTCCGCCACGGAACAATATCCGCAGGGGCTCGGCCCGACGATAACGGAACTTGGTATCGCCGATCTCGAGATTCCCGCCAAAACGGAATTCAGCAGCTGGCCCTGTCTCAACTGGCCTTCTCCGTTCAACGACGAGTGCGAACGTCCGCGAATCATCGTCGCGGGGATCGAAGCGCATGTCTGCGTGATGCAGACGGTACTCGACCTCCTCGCGCAGGGTTACCGCGTCTATATCCCCGTGGATGCCATCGCCAGTCGATTCAAACTCGACTGGAAAATCGCCGTCGAACGCCTGGCCCTCTCCGGAGCAATCATCACGACGACAGAGAGTGTCATCTTCGAGTGGTGCGGCGCCGCGGGAACACCCGAATTCAAACAATTGAGTCAACGACTGAAAGCCCGCGCGACTTCGAAATAACACAGTCGCGCAATCGAAATAGAAGAAACCATCAGAGGGTTTCCGGATCACGTAAACTGTCTTCTCCTGTGTGGAAAGTGCCTGATATGTCTACCGAAATTGTCCCCCCGATTCGTCCTCCCCGCCGGATTCTGATGGGCCCCGGCCCGAGTGACATTTCTCCGCGTGTCCTTGCCGCGCTCGGCGCGCCGACCGTCGGTCACCTCGATCCGTACTTCCTCAAGATCATGGATGAACTGCAGGCGATGTTGCGACAGGTCTTCCGCACGGAAAACCGGTTAACGCTCGCCATCAGCGGAACCGGCAGCGACGGCATGGAAGCGTGCGTCTTCAACCTGATTGAACCGGGCGACAGGATGCTCGTCTGCGTCAATGGCGTCTTCGGTGGACGCATGGCCGAAGTCGCCCGCCGCGCAGGCGCCGAAGTCACTACCATTGAAAAGCCGTTCGGCGAAATCTTCACGACCACCGATATTGAAGCCGCGCTCAAGGAACATAAACCGAAGGTACTTGGCATCGTGCATGCCGAGACATCCACGGGCGCGCTGCAACCTCTTCATCACATCGCACAGTTGGCGCACAAATACGACGCCCTGATACTCGCCGACATGGTCACTTCGCTCGGCGGTCTTCCTGTCGAGATCGACGAATGGGGAATCGATGCCGCGTATTCCGGAACACAGAAGTGCCTCAGTTGCCCCCCGGGTCTCGCTCCCGTCACCTTCAGCCCCAAGGCGGTTGAAGTGATGGATCAGCGGAAGGAACCTGTACGCAGTTGGTACGTCGACCTCAGCCTCATCCGCAACTACTGGGGGGGGAGCCGGGCGTATCATCACACCGCGCCGATCAACATGAACTATGCGCTGCATGAAGCCCTCCGAATCGTTCTTCAGGAAGGACTCGAAGCCCGGTTTGAACGGCATCAGCTCAACCACGAAGCGCTCAAAGCGGGACTCAAAGCAATCGGCGTCACCTACGCGCTCGACGAAGAGCACTCGCTGCCGATGCTCAACGCGGTCACCATCCCCGAGGGAGTGGACGACAAGAAAGTCCGCGCTCAACTGCTGAACCAGTTCGGCATCGAAATCGGCGCCGGCCTCGGTCCGATGGCGGGCAAGACCTGGCGCATCGGCCTCATGGGCGAAGCCAGCCGCGAAGGGAACGTGCTCTTCTTCCTCGCCGCGCTCGAACAATGCCTCACCAAACAAGGCTACAACCTGACCCCAGGCGCGAGCATCGCCGCCGCGAACAAGGTTTATGCGGGATAAGCAACAAAAATGGGTGGCCCAGACAATCGCGCAAGCGTTGTCTGGGTGCCGTCAGGCACACAAAGCCGTCAAACTTGACAGTCGCGAGAGTCGAGAGGCCTTTCCAGTCGATCCCCAAACATACCTTTGTGTTGCTGCGCAACCCAGACAACTCTGACGAGATTGTCTGGGCCACCCTTCAGGGAGAGCGCCTACCCTACTTCTTCATCCGGCCCGCGTACTGCTTTTCGATGTACTTGAGGTACTCACCCGTTTTGATCCGGTTGACCCAGTCGGTGTGGGACTGGTACCAGGCGATGGTGTCGCGGATGCCTTGTTCAAAAGAGATCTCGGGGGACCAGCTGAGTTGCTGTTCGGCTTTGGTACAGTCAATGGCGTAGCGGAGATCGTGGCCCGGGCGGTCCTTGACGAACGTAATGAGCTCGCGCGATTTCTCGAGGAGTTCGATCAGGATGTGGGTCATCTCCAGGTTGGTCAATTCGTGGTGACCACCGAAGTTATAGACTTCTCCGATTTCACCCTGCCGGAGCGCGGCATCAATTCCGCGGCAGTGGTCGAGGACATGAATCCAGTCGCGCACGTTTTCTCCCGTACCATAAACAGGCAGGGGTTTGTCTTCCATCGCGTTCGAGATGAAGAGCGGGATCAGTTTTTCCGGGAACTGATACGGTCCGTAGTTGTTCGAGCAGCGGGTGATAACGGCTGGAAAATCGAAGGTGTGCACATAACTGCGGACCAGGAGATCCGCCGCCGCCTTGGAAGCGGAATACGGGCTGTTCGGCGCAAGGGGAGTTTCTTCGGTGAAGTAACCTTCGGCTCCGAGGGAACCGTAGACCTCGTCGGTCGAAACCTGCACAAAACGGGAGATACCGACTTCGCGAGCGGCATCCAGCAGGACCTGCGTGCCGACGATATTTGTCTGCACGAACGGGCCGGAATCGATGATGCTGCGGTCGACATGGCTTTCCGCCGCGAAGTTCAGAATGGCTGCGGGCTTTGTGCTGGTGAGCAGATCCAGAATCGCCACGCGGTCGCAGATATCGAGTTGGTGAAACTGGTAACGGTCATCACCTTCCAGGTCGGCGAGGTTTTCCGGGTTTCCGGCATACGTCAGCTTATCGACATTATGAACGGTCTGGTCCGGATAGAGTTGCCGCTGCAGGCGGATGAAGTTCGAACCGATAAAGCCGCAGCCGCCAGTCACCAGAATCGATTTCATTAGTCACATCCGGAGGAGATAAGAAAAAAGAGAGGTGAGCCGCATCGAAGCAACTCCCTCTCATTGTAGATCATATTCCGATTCGACGGGACCGTACTCAACAGGTTGTCGTGAGTTTTCCTGTTTGAGAATGTCCGTCGCCGCCGTTTATTCCTCGGCAGTATCCTCACCAGCGGATTCCACGTCCGGCGCCGAGTCCGATGCGTCACTGGTGGGAGCTTCATTGGCGGGCGTTTCGCTCGCGGGAGGAACATCTACCGGGGTCGACGTTTCTTCGAGTCCTTCGTCGGCGAATTCCGCCGGGATGCGGGCGACGGAAGCGAGGGCGTCCCCCTCATCCATCCGCATGATGCGCACACCCTGCGTGTTCCGGCCGATCTGGTTGATCTCATTCGCCCGGATACGCTGGATTTTACCCTTCTGGGTGACCATCAGGATTTCATCATCGTCCGCGACGGCCAGCGAAGTGACAACTTTGCCGTTCCGTTCCGTAGTCCGGATGTCCCGCAAGCCTTTTCCACCGCGGCGTTGGCGACGGTATCGCATGTTGCTGGAGACGTTGGCTCCGTCACCATCAACTTCGGCATCAGTGTCTGTCTCGGCATCGACATCGGCCCCATTGCCTTCCGCATCGGAGACGACATCGACCGAGCCGAACGGAGTTCGCTTGCCGTAACCATTCACACAGGTCGACAGCAGAGTCATGTCTTCATCCGCGACCGCCATGCCGACGACGTAGTCCCCTTTACCGAGGTTGATTCCGCGGACACCGCGTGTCGCGCGTCCCATACTGCGGGCATCTTTCGAGTCGAAGCGAATGGCCATACCATTTGCCGTCGTCAGCACAACATCGTCGTCATCAGAAACGACTGCCACATTGATGAGGTGATCGTCGTCGTCGAGTCGAATCGCGATGATGCCCCCCTTCATCGGGCGGGAGTAGGCGGCGAGGTCGGTCTTTTTGATCGTGCCGTTTCGCGTCGCCATCATCAGGAAGTGATTCTCGTCGAACTCGCGGATGGCGATGCAGCTCTGGACCTGCTCCTCTTCGCTCAGCGCCAGAAGGTTCACCACGGCGCGGCCTTTAGAAGTGCGGCTCTGGAGCGGCAGGTCGTAGACCTTCTGCCAGTAAACCTTACCTCGGTCGGTGAAGAAGAGCAGGTACGCGTGCGTGCTGCTGACGAAGAGGTGCTGGATGGCGTCCTCATCATCGGACTGCGCGCCGCGAATACCTTTACCTCCGCGTCCCTGGGCCTGGTAGGTCGAGAGGGCGGTCCGCTTGATGTAACCCCGTTGAGAGAGAGTGACGACCATTGTCTCTTCGGGAATCAGATCCTCACGGTTGACGTCATTGAGTTCTTCGCTCGAGATTTCGGTTCGACGTTTGTCGGCGAACTTCTTCTTGAGTTCGAGCATATCCTCTTTGACGACCGCGCGGATGTTGTCCTCATCCGAGAGCAGGGTCAGGTACTCGTTGATCTGGCTGATCAACTCAAGATATTCGCCCTGCAGGTTTTCGCGTTCAAGGTTGGCGAGCGAACCGAGCTGCATCGAGACGATCGCCTCGGACTGTTTCTGCGACAGGCTGTACTCGGTTGCCTGTCCTTTCTCCTGCAGGAAGAGCTTGAATCCATCGTCGCCAAGCGCCCGCTGAACCATTTCGGCGGGGACTTTGATTTCCTGCAACCGGTCCTTCGCTTCGGCGCGACTGGCGGAGTTGCGGATCGTCTGAATGATCTTGTCGATGTCGAGCTGCGCGATCAACAGGCCTTCGACCGTATGTTTCCGGTTGCGGGATTCGCGCAACAGGTATTCCGTTCGACGGCGAATAACCTCGACACGATGACGCAGGAACTCCTGCACCATCTCCAGGATCGTAAGCGTCTTCGGCCGGTTCCCGACCAGCGCGAGCAGGATGATACTGAAGGTCGTCTGCAGCGTAGAATATTTGTAAAGCTGATTGAGCACCACTTCCTTATCCGCGTCCCGCTTCAGGACGATTTGCAGATGCACCTGCCAGTCGGGAACGTTGCGGTCGGTCAGGTCGACGATACGCGAGATCCCCTCGACCTTGTTGTCGCGAACGAGTTGTTCCAGCTTTTCCCGGATACGATCGCGCGTTTCGAGATAGGGAATCTCGGTAACAACGATGACGTCACTTTTCTTTTCGGTTTCGAAGTGCGTCTTCGCGCGAACGGTGATCGTCGACCGGCCTGTCTTGTAGCCCTGCATTACACCAAGTCGACCGCAGATAATGCCCCCCGTCGGGAAGTCCGGAGCTGGCAGATACTCCATGATTTCGTCGACGGTGATGAACGGATTGTCGATCATTGCGACGACGGCATCGCAGACTTCACCGAGGTTGTGCGGCGGAATACTTGTCGCCATGCCGACGGCGATCCCGCTCGAACCGTTGACAAGCAGGTTCGGAAACCGGGACGGCAGGACGACCGGTTCGGTCTGGGTCTGGTCGTAGTTGGGGATATAGTCGACCGTCTCGCGTTCGAGGTCTTTGAGCATCTCGGCGGCGGCGGCGGACAGACGGGCCTCCGTGTATCGCATCGCCGCGGGAGGAAGTCCGGCCAGCGAGCCGAAGTTCCCCTGCTTGTCGACGAGCACGTTTCGCATGACCCACCCCTGGGCGAGGCGGACAAGGGTCGGATAGACCGAACCATCCCCGTGCGGGTGGTAGTTACCGCTGGTGTCACCGGAAATCTTCGCGCATTTTTTTCGCTGCGAAGAGGGCCCCAGATTGGCGTCGTTCATGGCGACCAGAATACGCCGCTGCGATGGCTTCAATCCGTCGCGCGCGTCCGGCAGAGCACGGCTGACAATCACCGACATGGCGTACGTCAGATAGCTCTCACGCATCTCATCCTGGATGTCGTGTTTAATGACGCGTTCAGTCACTGCGGGCAAATCCGGAGTTTCATCCGGGGGATTTCCGTTCGACAAGAATCAGCTCCTTAGAGGCCATTTCAACACCCGGTTGTGGTTGTTCTAAACTCTGTATCAACAGAGTAAAGGGGACGCACCAGAGGGGGTTGAAACTGCTTGTAATTGTCCGGACACAGCAGCGGAGGTCAGGTCGCCTGATGCGACGAGGCCTCGAGAGAGAATTCGCGGTGCGAAGTCTCCGGCTCCGGACGGGATCCGACCCTCCCGGGGAGGGCCGTTTTTGAGGTAACAGGCTTCCGATTTCGGACAAAAATTCGCCCGAAAGTCGGGGGCAAAAAGCGAAATAAAACCACGTCGTGATTTTAATTAAAAACAGCCTGCTTCTCAATCGACAGGACGCCCTAAACTCCCAACTAACAGGATGTATCGACCAAATGTAGGTCTTTTACAGTCAACAACTTAGAGCAAACACCCTCTGTCATCTCCGGACTTTTCCGCCCAGCCTGCACTTCGCTCTGAATCGAGCTGGATTCCGCGGTAAAATCCCTCTCCTGAAAACTCGCGAAAACCGGTCTCTCCATCCTCTGTCCATTCGCCTAAAATGGGCTCATAACGGTCCCCGACAGCTGTGCCATCGACGAAGGAAAGATGATGATCAAAACGGCAGGAAGCTTTGCGGAAGAGTTCGCCGCCCGACGCAACTGGATTCTGGATACGACGCACTCTCTGCGAACTTACCCGGCCCTGCAGCAGTCGTGGCAGCATTCCCGTTCTGTCTGCGAGCGCGTCGAACGGGCACTCGCGACGCTGTTGCCGCCGGATGTCGTCTCCACGATCGCGGTCTCCGGTTCCGTCGGCCGCATGGAAGCGCACCCCAAGTCGGACGTCGATCTGATCGTCGTACTGAGCGATGATTATTTCGGCGATCCCACGACGGGGAGGGAGATCATGTCGCAGATCTGGGAGGTCATCGTGCAACTCGGTTTCCCGACCCCGAAGCCGGGGGGGATCTTCGCCGCCCACACGACCCGCCTCGAGTTATGTAACGAGGACCTGATTGGCCAGATCGAAGCCGCACCCGCGCTCTTCGGCAAGCGAATTCAATTGTTACTCGACAGCCAACCCCTCTTCGGTCGCGACCAATTTCTGCAACTGCAGTCCGATATTCTCGACTGGTACCAGATCCCCGAGGACAGCAACGACCCCGCCGACGTTCGTTATCTTATGAACGACCTGCAACGGTATCAGCGTGCGCTGGCGATCCGATATCAGTTTCAGCAGCGACAGGATCCGCTTGAGTGGCGGTTGCTCAACCTGAAGTTCCGCAACAGTCGCTTTATCAATCATTTCGGCATGCTGCTGATCCTGGGTGAAATGGGAATCCAACCGGTCGGCCGCGGCGAATGGCTCCGTAAAGCACTCGTGTGGACGCCGCTGGAACGGGTCGCCGCGATCTATGCGCGTCGGCACGACGCGATGTTCCATGTCATTGCCCGCCACTACGATTGGTTCCTCAGCCAGATGCGCGACCCCCGTTTCCTCGACCGACTGGACGGTGGAGTCGCCCCGGAAGAAAACGACGCCTGGCAGGAAGGCTTTCATCGGGCCCGGCAGATTTCCCGCGAAATCAATCGCTTCCTGATGGACCGTCAGCAGGACTGGGACGACTTGTTCCTCGAATCGCTGACGTATTGATTCACCCTCGCGGCGATCTTCAGCACAAAAAAAAGCCCCGCTGGTGACCAGCGGGGTTTTAATTTTTGAACTTCAGGATGGTGACTATTCGAGGGGAGCTTCGACGCCGCCCGTGTAGCGTTCTCCATCCGGTTCTTCGCCGTGGAGGACTTCCTGTTTGTAGCCACCCTTAGCGCGGAAGTAGATCACGAGGATCAAGTATCCGATGGCCATCATGAAGGGAACAATGGCGGTGTAACGAAGAGCCATGCGGCCACCGTAGATGTTGGCCTCGAGAACCATTTTTTCTTCCGGGGTGAGACTTTCGGCATCCTTCTCTTTAAGGGCGCCAACTTTCTCACCATCGAGGCCGGCGACTTCTGGAAGCATCGGCAAGCTCTTGGCGTCTTCAACTTTGTACTCCTGGTAGGTTTCCATCGATTCTTCCTGGAGATATTCGGACGCGAAATAGTCCTGCTTGTAACCAATCCCCGGTCCACCCAGCAATCCGGCGGAGAGCATGCCGACACCACCGAGCGTTCCCATGGCGATCGCTCCCCCCTGCGGGAACCGTTCACCGACAACGCCCAGCATGGTCGGCCAGAGGAATGTCTTTCCGAGACCGTACACGGTTGCAGCGGCAAGGATAGTGATGGCGGCATCAGCGGCACTGAGGAAGACGAGTCCCAGGCAGCCCAATACGGCACTTCCGAGCAGCAGGCCGATCGGATTGATTTTTTCGACGATCGGTCCCGCGAAGAAACGGAGCACGAACATCAGGCCGGAAGTGTAGATGAACAGCAGGATCGCGTTCCCCTTGATCACGTTCTGCATGATGTTCGTGATCCAACTGTCCGTTCCGAGTTCAACATAACCGACCATCGCGTGCAGCAGCAGAAGCATCAGGAAGATGGGAGAAGCAAAGATCGAAAACATCCGACCGTAAGACACGCCGGCGGCTGTCGCTTCCGAAACAGGGAACTTCTCTTTCAAGACAATGAAACCATAAATGACTGTGGGAATGAGGAAGAACAGCATCGGAATTTCCCACCGAAGTTTTGTAATCAGCGCCTCCGAGCCACAGAACAGAAATGCGAACACGCCACCGACGATCAGTCCGCCGGGCCAGCCCGCGTGCAGAATGTTGAGATAGTGCGTCTTCTTTTTCGGATAAAGGTCCGCCACCAGAGGGTTGATCACCGTCTCACACAGTCCATTCCCGATGGCGAACATGAACATCCCGACATACAGGCAATAAAAGGTTGCATCCTTGCCGTACGCTTCAAAAACGGGGGTGGCGGCAAGTGTCAGGAGTGCGGAGAGAACATGCATCGTGAAAGCGAGGCCAAGCAGCGGTTTATAACCGACCTTGTCCGTAAACAGACTGAAAAAAAGGATGATCACACCAAACCCGACCAGGCCACCACCGGTAATCCCGCCGAGTTCCCCCTGCGTGAATCCGAACTGGTTGGACCAATCACCAAGGATCGCGCCTCGAATGGCGAAGCCCATTCCCGCGGCGATCAAGGTGAGAAAGCTGGCGACGAAAATTGGGAACCTGTTAGTTTCGGACATAGGGAGCTCTCCCGAGTGCTCTATCTGCAATGGTTGGAGTGGGTGTTTTTGAGAGTGGAAGGGAGGAAAGGAATGGGCGAAGACCTTCCAATGGGAGGTTTGGGG
>PABD01000016.1 GCA_002702685.1 Planctomyces sp. | reverse complement strand
CGCCGCTGTCGTCAGCCTCTTCATTCGCAATGGGCACCCGGAAGTTCAAAAAGATCACGCCGTACCGTCGTGATTAATATGCGGCTACGTTCGATCGCAATTGCGATCGAACGTAGCCAGAGTCATTTTCGGAGGCTGGCCCCCCTACCGCTTCACCGCTTCCACAATACTCACCTCGGTATCTGTCGGGATGACGCGGGAGAGTTCGAAGCCGGCTTTGGCGAAGAGCGTGCGGTATTCATCTTCGGTACGCTCTTTTCCACCGGGGATGAGCAGCATCACGAGGTCGAGAAACTTGCCGCCGAAGGGGCCATTTCCGGGAGGAATGACACTTTCGATGACGAGAAGTTTGCCGCCCTCCGGCATGGCGGTGTGGCAGTTGCGGAGAATCGCGAGGGCTTTGTCTTCGTGCCAGTCGTGAATGATGTGTCGCATCATGTAAAGATCGGCACCCGCCGGGATGGATTCAAAGAAACTGCCGCCGACGAGTTCGCATCGATCCGTCAGTCCCGCTTTTTCTACGTTCGTTTTCGCATGCTCGATGACATGAGGAAGATCAAAGATGATCCCCTTCAAATCCTGTTCGTGCCGCAGCAGTCCGATCATCTGGGAACCATTACCGCCGCCGATATCGGCCACGACGTTAATGCCGGTGAAATCGTACGCTTTGGCGATGGCGTCCGATTCCCGACCATGAATGCCCACCATCGCCGCGTCAAAGATACGCGCTTTATCGGGGTGCTCGCCGAGATAATCAAAGATCGGCTTGCCGAAGACCTTATCAAAAGCAATCTCCCCGGTGCGAATGCTGTATTCGATTTCCGTCCAGGCTTTGAACTGTTCATCGCCCGACATGAGGGCGAGGGCGCGTTTGGAATCGGGCACGTCACTACGCAGCGGTTCCGCCAGTGGCGTCAGTTCAAAAAGTCCCTCCTCGTTCTGAGCAAAAATGCCAACGCTTGCCAGCGCCCGTAACAACCGATACAGCGCATCCGGATGGGTCGAGGTGGCTTCGGCCAGGACCTCTGCAGACTTGGGGCCGTCTTTCAGATGATCGGCGATATCAAATTTTGCGGCAGCGTAAATTGCCTGCGAAATCCAATAGCCTGTAATCATCCGGTCGAGATCAGAAGCGGAGTTGCTCATCGGATTGCTTTCTTCGTAAACAGCGATATGCGATACGTCACCACACGCGGGTGGCAACGAGATCATATTTGTTCCGAAAGAAAGACTCAATGTATGCGGCGGGAGCGATGACTGAACCGCTGCGGCCTGGCCTTCACTTTACAACCGGGGGTCGACCGGTTCGCTTTCGAGCGCCAGCACGCCGAAGACGCACTCGTGCACGCGGCGCAGGGGCTCTTTCCGCACGAATCGTTCGAGGGCTTCGATTCCCAATGCGAATTCACGGCGGGCGAGGGAGCGTTTGCTTCCGAGATGGCGGTGTTTCAGCCTCTCCAGATTATCTGCGGCCAGATAGTCCGGGCCGTAAATGATGCGAAGATACTCGGGCCCGCGCACTTTCATCGCCGGTTGAGTCAACCCCCGTTTACTCCGATGAATGAAGTCGACGGGCTTAACAACCATCCCTTCCCCGCCGCGCTCAGTCAGCTTCGTCCACCAGTCGACTCCCTCAACCATGTTGCCGGCGTCGGTCAGATCGATCGTTTTCGTCCGCGTCGCGTGCAGAATCTCCTCGTGGCGGCAGAGCGCGGCGAGTTCCTGCATGTGCCAGTGATGATCCTGATCCGTATGTACCTTCCCTTCCGTCGCCATGATATGAAACGGCGCGATCTTAAGATCGCGGATGCTTTCCACCGGCCAGCAGTAATTGCGGTAAGCGCTTACGAACTTGTCGTGGGATTCCACCTTTTGAGTAAACCGATTCAGATGACTCACGGCTATACCAAGATCGTCACCGGACAGTCGTTCGGACGCGAGGTCCAGTGCTTCCACGACGTCAGGCAACGCGGCTTTGCCGGCGGCGCCGACGGAACCGTATTGTTGTTGCAGAAGCGCCTGCGCCTTCGCGGACCAGGGCATCAACTCCGTGTCGAGGCAGACCCAGTCCGTGTGGAAGCGTTCCCAGAAATCGACGACCGTCAGCGCGCACCGCAGTCGTTCGAGGGCCTCTTCCTCCATCCGGATGTCGTTAAAGAACCGGCGTCCCGTGCGCGTATAGACGATCCCCGATTCCTCTTCGAGAACGCCGAATCGCTGCCGGGCCGCTTGCCGATCTCTGCAGACGACGGCAATCGCCCGCGAGCCCATGTGCTTCTCTTCGCACAGGACCTGCGGCACGCCTTCGTTGCGAAAGTAAGAAAAAGCCTGATCCGGATGTTCGAGGTAGTCTGGGTGCGGACTTGTTTCACAGGGAGACATCGTGGGGGGAAGATAGATCAGCCATTTCGGATTAACGGCATACCGGCTCATCACCTCCAGGGCCGCAGTTGCCTGATCCTCGCGGATGGTAATGTTCTGTATCAACCGTGTGGAGACAATTCGTTTCCCCATGACATCGGCGGCATCGAGCGTATCATCAAGTTGATGTTGCAGCGACACGCCGTGACCATTGTTATCCGCTGTCAGAAAACTCTTTCTGGGCTCAATATAGGTCCGCCGGGCGGGAACCGAGACGAGTTCTTTCTCTGGATAACGCAGCGCCGTCAGCCGACCACCGAAGACGCAGCCGGTGTCGATGTTAATGGTGTTGTTCAGCCATTCGGGTTGGGCGACGGGGGTATGACCATAGACGACCATCGCCCGGCCCCGGTATTCGGCGGCCCAATTGAGCCGGACCGGCAGACCGAATTCATCGGTTTCGCCGGTGGTGTCTCCGTAAAGGGCGAACTCGCGAACTCGTCCCGAACCACGTCCCTGATACTTCTCCTTCATACCGGCGTGGGCGACAACGACGTTTCCATCGTCGAGCAGATAGTGGCTGACCAGGCTGTCACAAAAATCGACAATTTCCTGAATGCACTGACCGCGCGCAGCTTCAGGGAGGGCATCGATCTCTTTGAGAGATTCAGCCAGACCATGAGTGACTTGCGCGCGCTTCTTTTTCAGGTAGCGCATCAGTTTCATGTCATGGTTCCCCGGTACGCACAGCGCGGAGCCGACGGCGATCATGTTGCGGACGAGATAGAGGCTCTCCAGAATTCGCGGACCGCGGTCAACCAGGTCGCCTACGAAAACCGCCTTGCGCCCGGCCGGGTGTGTATAGAGAAACTGAGGGACGGGGTGATCTGATTCCATTTCCTGGCGGGCGTAACCGAGTGCGACGAGAAGTTCTTCCAACTCATCACCACATCCGTGGACATCACCGATGAAGTCGAAAGGGCCGTGTTCGTGGCTCCGGTCATTCCACAGCGGGACGCGTTCGATGGTGACGGCGTCGATCTCTTCCACGCTGTTCAGGATGTAAACGTAACGGAAGCCCTCCCGGTTCAGCTTTTTGAGCGTACGGCGAAGTTGCGAGCGCTGGTTCTGAATCACATGCGGCCCAAACTGCCGATCGGCGCGTTCTCGATTCCGCTCGTGGCAGACTTTCTCGGGCGGATTAAGCACAATCGCAACCGGCAGGCAATGCTGCTGTTTCGCGAGGTTAACGAGGGTCGCTCGCGAGGCCGGTTGTACGCTGGTGGCATCGATGACAGTCAGCCTGCCCGCGCGCAGGCGCTTTTCCGCAATATAGTGGACGAGTTCAAAGGCTTCGTTTGAGATCGTCTGGTCGTTGGCATCGTCACAGATCATCCAGCGGCATTCATCGGATGAGACGACCTCCGACAGTGCGAAATGTTTTTGAGCGAACGTCGTCTTACCGGCCCCGGTAGGACCGATAAGGACGACGAGCGAGAGTTTGGGAATCTTGATATGCATCGGATCTGCCGGCACGAATTGTTCGATCCGTTTTCTCAAAGCAGAGACCAAGGATGAACCTACATAGTGATATAGTGATGATAAAAATGTTTGATAGACTAGACGACACGTTGTGGTCCAGATTCGCGATTGATTTCTTCACACTGCAATGAGACTGTCAACCGTGAATTAATCTATCACTGAGATACTGCAATACCTCTGGCATGCTTTCATTTCTCAGCTGCGCTTTGAACGACATGGCGAGACATTCGAAGGTTGAGTCATGAAACCAGAAAACATAGTGGCGCAACTTTTTCCACGATTCTGGCGAATATTGAGAATGGACGCTATTGATTCTGTCTGTCTCATCGATCCATCTGGAGTTGATGACCTCCTGAGCGGTGTAGGCTCGCATTCCCCTGCCATGTAATGGGTGACCATGGAATACTTCGTCGTTTGGGTCACCCAGTTTCGATCCGACGCAGAGGTCGAACTCGACCACGCCAACCCCGGTATTTTGAGAATCTGCTGGATCGGACACGGTGGTATATGTGCCGTCCCAGTCTGGATCTACTTTCGCAACGAAAAAGGTCAAAAACGAACGGTAATCATTCGCCAGGAGAATTGGGCACGGCGCTCCGGTACACCACTTCAACGGAAAGGCGATATCCGCTGCGTATTCTTCGTGACGAGCGGCGGCAAGCTTCCGTTCCGCCTCCAGCATTCTTGCGTACGCGTTTTGATACGCCCCCCACTCCTGCTGACTATTGCGAGAAGGGAAAGGATGGGGCGTCTTTTCGTGCTCGGCCTTGGCGTGCGCCAGATCGTCTTCAAGAGATTTAATCAGGTCATCATTCATCTGGATTGGCTTTTCGCTCAAAAATGGCCATCTGTGTCGGTGACCCGACTTCCGGATCTTCCGGCCCGATGGGGAGGTAGCGGACAGTATACCCGTATTCCGCCGCGACCCGAGTCGCCCAGGACTGAAACTCCGTCCGGGTCCATTCAAAACGGTGGTCGGCGTGTCGGAACGCGCCTGCCGGGAGGGATTCCCAGCGGATGTTGTATTCCCGGTTGGGTGTGGTGATCACCACGGTCCGCGGGCGAGTGTGACGGAAGAGGACGCTTTCGAACGCGGTCAGTCGTGGCGGATCGAGGTGTTCGATGACTTCCACGACGGCGGCGGCATCGAATCCCTCGACTCGCGCATCCCGATACATCAGCGAACCGTGCAGCAGCTTTACCCGATCCCGCTGGTGAGGTGGAAGACGTTCGTAATTCAGCCGGCGGACGGCATTTTCGAGCGCGCGGACCGAGACATCGACCCCGATAATTTCCTCGAACTCTTTAACCGTCATCAGGTCGCGTAGCAGCTTGCCTTCGCCACAACCCAGATCAAGCACCCGTTTGGCGCCGCTCGCTTGGAGGACGCTGAGGACGGTGGCGTGACGTTGTTCGTTCAGACTGAGGGGACGTTCAATTTCCAACTCCGTTCCGTCGCGATCTTCCAGCTGATCCTCGCCGGGAGCCTCCGTTTCGTCCCGTAACAGCTCGAGCTCTCGGCGCGTCAGCATGGTGCGGTTCTTCAGGTACCGCCTCGTAATCTGTTCCTTCAGCGGATGGCTCGTAAGCCACCCCTCCCCTTTGCTGATGAGCTTGTCGAGTTCCTGCTCGCTTATGTAGTAATGTTTGAGATTGTCGAAGACGGGGATGAGGACGTACAGATGCCGCAGCAGTTCCGCGAGTGAGATCGTGTGTTGGAGGGTGACGGTGTAGTATCGGCTCTCTCCCCATTCGGGAAAATGATCATCGACCGGGTGGGAACGGGCGGTGACTACATACTCCAGCGGCTCGAAGACATTCCGTAGAAACTCCTCCCCACCCCGCACCGGCAGTACGGAGAGTTCGGCAACGAGTGGGATCGCTGTTGTGGCGAGTTCCGGGCGATCCTTACAGGTCCCCTGCATGGCGGATCGCAGCACCTTCGAGATGGCGACACTCATCATCGAGGACGCGACGTAGGGGCGATCGTTGACGTAGTTGTCCAGGGATGCTTGCGGGGATTTGTGACTGTCGCGGACGAGTTCGATTTCATTCAAATCCAGTAGGAGCGAAGCCGTACAACGGGACTCGCTGACTTCCGGATAGAAGAAGTGCGCCCGCCCGAAGCTGAGATCGAATGACTGAAACCGGTCGGGATGCTTATGCAGCAGAAAGCCGAGGTCGGTGACCGGTTCGTGGGTGGTGGTGATGGAAAGGAGCATTCGTGACGACAAAAAAAATGTTGAATCACAGAAAGAAACGAGTGAATGGAGATATAGTTAAGAGACACCCTGTTCGTCATCAGGTTCGTTCTGTCTCTCGGCGGGCTTCTTTTTCGAAGGGGTTGTCGAGGTAGGGATCGCGGCCGCGGAGTTTGAGGTAGATACTGCAGCTTAAATAGGCGGGAATTAACAGCGGTCCCCAACGTTCCGCCTGACGAACGTGGACCATTTCGTGGTCGTGCGTGATATCGAGGGCGGCTTCGGAGTATCCGAGGATGACGTGGCCAAAGGCCATCGCCATCGGCAGGCTGCCGTGCCTGGCATGGATGCGCTGAAAGTAATCGGTAATACCACCACCGTAGAACTCCAAAGGAAATCGCCAGCGAATCTTTGCTCCCAGGCAGACGCTGGCGAAACCAGCCGTCAGGCCCATGATGGTATTAGGCGAGGCCCAGAGGATTTTAAGAACTTGAAGCGGGAGCTTGACGACTTTGTAGAGCATGGCTTCAAGGTCTCACTGTTTTCCTGTTTACGGCTCAACTATCATGGCCCTTTTGGGTCCCGTACTATCGCTTCTATTCATCAGTTTGAGAATATGTTGAAAAAATATCGTATCCGATTGCCGCTCATTTTGCTCGTGATTGTCTGCACTTCGCCCGGAATGACGGTCGAACCCGACGCCGTGCGTGACAAACTTAACGACGCCTGGAAGGTCACTTGGGATCGCTTTTATCGTGAGGATACCCATCTTTTTTACGATTACCTTTCAAGTTACGAGCCGGGCAAAGAACTCGCGCATTTGCCCACTAAGGATGAGGTACTGGCGCAGAATCCGAACGAATGTGGGTATGGGACAGGCATGGAAGACGGGATGATTTCCGCCGGGGTCATGCTGTCGCTGGTGGTGGATCGCTTTGCTGTTACGAGCGAAGATGAAATGCGGGACCATGCGAAGAAGGTCTATCTCGGAATCCGGAATTGTGTCACGGAGGATGGATTCGTCGCGCGGGCTGTCTGTCATGAAGACTTGCAATGCTTCTATCCCAACTCTTCACGCGATCAGTACACACACGCTGTCCACGGATTATGGCACTACGCGAAAAGTCCCTTGTGCGATGAGGAAACGCGGACGGAAATCGGAGAACTGCTTTCCCGTATCAGCGACCGCATGATTCGCAATGTCACTCCCGAGAACAATTATGATTCCCTTCGAGCGGACGGTTCGCGTGATACCCGCGGAATCAGTCGGATGTGGAATGTCAATTCCCACGAATGGGCGCGGTTGCCGATGATCTATGCGGCGACCTGGGATGTCACCGGCGACGAGAAATATCGCGATCTATGGCGGAAGTACATCCGGGAAGCGATTGAAAAGTCGAAACGGGTGCCGACGGGCGAATCGACGTATGCCCTCCTGCAGATGCAGATCTCACTGGAACTGCTGGCCGAATTGGAACCAGACGAAAGGCTGAAAGCAGACATGGAAGAGATTCAGGCCGAGATCGCAGATGTGGGGCGCCAACGACTGCGGTCAGCCCATGGTCGTCTATCCCAGCTTGATCTCACTGCCGTTTGCGGTGACTGGCGGACAACGGCGGGTTTGTCAGCGAAGGGAACCTATCGTCCTGTCTGGTATGCGATCCGCGAATGCGGCGAGGCGGCGTTGACTCAGCTGGTAAATGGACAGTCGCTCGAAGCGACTCAACGCGAACTCCTGTATGATTCCATCAAGCAAATCGATTTCGATCGCGTCAGCAGCAACGGCATCTTCTTTCTGCAGGCGGCTTATTGGAAGGATCGCAAGTCGCGGCAGTTAAAAGAATAGAGCCCGTCCGAAGGGGCAGGCTCCAGCTTTCGTCGAACTATCATTTACTCAAACGAAAAGGACATCCCTCAGTGTGATAAACACCGAGTCGATGGTTGAAGCCGCAAAGCTGCTCGGCTTCTGTTCTTTTTGTCGCTTGTGATGTTTCGTATTTCGGTCTTGTATCTCGCTGATGGCTAATCGCATCGTGTCGTTTTTGCGATGTTTATCGTTTGGAGCCGGCGCGGGCGAAGTTCTGTTCTGGTCGCGGAAGTTGAAGGGTCTAACCCATTCGAAGTCGTGATAGTGAATCGTCATATCATCCGCAAAAGCGAGTCCGTCGTTTTTCGGCAGCGGTTGCAGCGGAATGTTTTTGAAAATGAGTCGGTCCTCATTACCATGCGCGAAGACCTCCAGGTTCATGACGCCCATATGAGCCGTTTCAGCGACGTCAACAACGAGTCGCGTATCCTGATTACGGACGCCGACAATCTTGATAGTCGAGATGCCGTCCAGCATGATCCAATCAAGTGCCTTCTGCGCGTTGATATCGCGGATCATGATCCGGTACTTGTCCATCCGCAAGGCGATGTTCACGGACGACTGTGATGCGTCGGTCCGGTAGTAGAAGACGGATGGATCGTAAAATACATTATTCTGCAGATTGCGCACCTGTGAATTGCGTTCAATGATATCGGAGAGGGTTGTGTTCTCGATTTCGAACAACTCCGCGCCCGAGAACTGATTCTGATACCAGAAGCGGTCGCCATCGCGAAGGCGCTCGAACTGATCGACTAGGATCGTCTGGAAGAGTTCGCCCATACTGGATCCGGGAACGTGATCCTCGGAGAGGCCTCCCACCCAGACATCGATGTTGTCGACAGAGCCGTAAGCCTGTTCCAGCTTCTGTTGCAGGCTGATATCAGACGTAATGTCGGCAAAACTGGTCACGGGAGCCAAGCCGAGGTCGACGCGGGCCTGGTTGTAGTCGGGGAGTCCGTGATCACGACCGCGTTGAATGTTGAGGGACGCGAGATCAAAGCCCCCTGCCCCGGGAGGGCCAAAGAGGAAGTTACGGACATCGTCGACGATCTGGCTGTCGAGTTCCTGTGCCGTATTCGCTGCCGCGCCCTGCAGAACGGAATCGATTCCGTTCGTGATCACTTCCTGCGGTGAAAAGAAGGCCTTGCTGAGGGAGATGTTTCCCTCATCCGCAGTCGAACCATCTGGATTGAGCCGTAACAGTTCGGACGAGAGGAGACTGTGGCCAAGTCGATAGGCCGCCGTGGAGAAGATGTTCGCGATTCCCGGATTCACGGTCGCGTCGTATCCTGCGTATTCGCTGATCGCTCCCTCGCCCAGGAGGGCCGGCAGGAATTCATTGTAGGTGATCGCCTGGATCTCGGCGGTGACGACCCGGCGCGCAGCCTGATAGATCTGCTCATCGCTCCAGGAAGGATTCTCCGAAGCGAACGCATCCGCAAGCCGGTTGTGTTCCCGCATGAAAATGGTGTGCATGGACGTCAATGCGATATTCTCATTCGCCCGGACATCGCCTGCCAGGAACAGTGACGAACTGGTCCCCCCCGCATTAGCGAGTCCGGCTTCATTGAAGGGAAGTAGATTTCCGGCGCTCGTTTTCAGTCTCCCCCCGACGAAAGTTCGCAGGGCGGCCGCGCGTTCCGCATCGGAACCATAGACAACAGAGCCATCAATGAACGCGGTGATCTGATTGATCTGCTGTCGCGGGTTATCGGTCGAAGTCCCGGTCTCCGGATTATAGATGGAGCGCGAAAGGTCGATCGTGGCCGTGCCGGTACCGAAGGGGTCGAACCATGTATCGCCGGCGGGCACGTCGATGTCGAACTCTTCAACGACATGTCCCCCCTCGGTGAGATCGATGTCATGATCGAGAAACTGTCCCCAAATCCAGGCGATGTCGGAGAGATGGCGGCTATTGAGCGCCGTCGTTTCCTGAGCGACGACGATGTTGCTGACTTCGCGTGCGCTCGGCCGGTCTTCGCCCGCTGGGGAGGAAATGCCATCGCCGTATTCCACCGTGGTCGTCCGTAGCAGATCGGTGTCGGTCGAGCCCCAGTCGGGATTCGCGATGTTATTTCCTGTTCCATCGATGGAAGGGGTGATTCCGGACAACAGCGTGCGTTCTTCCAGCCGCTCGATAGCGGAACTGGCAAATTGTGCCGGACGTCGTTTCAGTGAATCCCGCCAGCGAAGTGTTATAATCTGCTTGTTCATCATTCTTCTCCTGATGGTAAAATCGGTCGCGCAGATTGGCCAACTTGATTCGTTGCGCGCGGATCATGCGGTGCGAACCGGTTTCGCCTGTAAAAGGGCCTGGCAGCAGGCGGACCGGTAGCGGGAGAGAGCGGTGCGGCAAGTGCGAGCAGCGTTTCTCCGCAATCGGACCGGCAAAAACTGCCGTTCGGTGGAGTGGTAACTTAGCCCGCGACGAGAGATCGTCACCGTGAACATCAAGCACACGATGAGCGATGGAACCGCAAAAGACGACGCTTTTTCAGCCGGTTAAAAGAGGCCGGTAACGGGAAGGATGAGATCAGAAATGATAGAGATGAAACACGAGAGTGGTTCTCGTTGACGAACAAAGAAAGATGTGATGGGGTAGTTCGTCATTTCCTAAAACGAGAAAACGGGAGACGGATCAACCTCGATTCTCGAAAAAAATCTTAAGGTGGGTAAGATGAACATGCCCCCCGTTCGGTTCTGGAATTCAACAGGGAATGATCCATGAAATTTGTTTTCTGTTCTGATCCCCTGGATCCGACTCGTGTCGAGGAAGATTTCGCGGACGAGTATTCTGCCGCCAGAAATGCCGGATTCGATACCACACTGTTAGACTTTGATCGCATCAAGGATGGAAGAGACGCGAGTATTACAACAAGGCGCATTCCAGTAAGCGATTGTGTCGTCAAGGCGATGTATCGGGGGTGGATGCTGACTCCGGATGAATACCGACTGTTATACGATGTCCTGTGGAAGAAGAATATACGGCTCATCAACTCACCCGAGCAGTATGAAGCGACGCATTGCTTGCCGGCCTACTATTCCCTCATCGAGAACAGTACTCCAGAATCGGTATGGCTGCACCCGACGGAGAGTCAGGACATTCGTCATTTGATGAAGGTTCTGGAACTGTTCCATGGCGACGCCGTCATCGTGAAAGACTACGTGAAGTCGTGTAAACATGCCTGGGATGATGCCTGTTACATCCCGGATTCCAGTTCGCAGTCAGAAGTCGCTCGAGTGGTCGCCGGCTTTCTGGAACGTCAGGGAGAAGACTTGAACGGTAACCTGGTATTTCGCAGGTACCACAAATTCGAGCCGATTGGCGTTCATCCCAAAAGCGGATTGAATCTCACTCGCGAATATCGCCTGTTCGTGTACGGCGGGGAGGTCGCCGGGTGCTTTCCTTACTGGAGTAAAGTCGACTATGATGGCATTTCACCACCAGTGAGCGCCCTTCAATCTTTGATTCAGCAGATTGGAAGTACCTTCTTTACGATGGATATTGCGCGCACGGTCGACGGTGAGTGGATGATCGTCGAATTAGGGGATGGACAGGTTTCCGGCTTCCCCGATATTGAGGCCATCCGGAAATTCTATGGATGGTTAAAAGCCAATTCGCAATAACTCGAAATATGTTTTGCCTCCATTTCTCACGCCCTTCAGGACTCGTAAATGATGTCTTTGTTCTCGATAAGAAAAAATTCGTTATGCGCTTTCTTGATCTTTTTGACCGTGCCGTTGTTCGCGCACGGCGATGAACCAGTCCGGATCGAAACGATCGCCGGAACCGGGGAATCGGCGAGAAGTCCGGAATCGGGGCCGGCGCTGGAAGTACCGATCGGGAATCCGTTTGGTGTGGAGATTGGACCGGAGGGAGCGCTTTATATCTGCGAGGTCGATTTCCACCGCGTCCGTCGACTCGACATGCAATCGGGGCAGCTGACGACTGTAGCCGGAACGGGCGAAAAGGGTTACGCGGGCGACGGTGGCCCCGCGACCGAAGCACTCTTAAATGAACCCTACGAAGTCCGTTTCGACGCGGCGGGAAATATGTACTTTGTCGAAATGCGGAACAATATTGTCCGTAAGGTCAACGCGAAGACGGGCGTGATCTCCACGGTAGCCGGGAGTGGCGAAGCGGGTTACGGAGGTGATGGGGGACCTGCTCTCGAAGCGAAGTTGCGCGATCCTCACAGCATTGCACTTGATGATCGGGGGAAGTTGTATATCGCGGACATCGGCAACCACCGGATACGCGTGGTGGATTTGCAAACGGGCACGATTGATTCGTTGGCGGGTAACGGACAGAAGCAACTTCCCATCGATGGCGAAATTGTGCGGGGCAAGCCGATGCTGGGACCGCGCGCGCTCGCGATTCAGGATCGCACGATGTGGATCGCGCTGCGTGAGGGGCACAGCATCTGGAAGCTCGATCTCGACAACGAGGTTATCACGCATGTCGCGGGGACGGGCAAGAAAGGTTATACGGGGGATGGCGCTCCGCCGCTGAAAGCGACGTTCAATGGTCCCAAGGGAATCGCTCTCACCTCGACGGGAGGTGTTGTCGTCGTCGATACCGAAAACCAGGTTTTGCGAATGATCGATCCCAAAGAGAACCGAATATCCACACTGGTCGGACGCGGTCCGGATTATCGCGGACCGGAGGGGGACGGCGGAGCGGCGAACCTCGCAAGTTTGAATCGGCCGCATGGTGTCTGCGTCGGGCCGGACGACGCTGTCTATATTGGGGACAGCGAGAATCACCGAGTCCGCCGCGCGCACTGAACACAATCAACTTAAATACTCAAATGTCGTCGTCGGAAGGATTGGGTTCTTTATGTTCTGGTCTTCAAAAGTGATGTCCACGGTTTCCGCGGTCGTATTGACTCTGTTTCTGATTTCGCTGTCACGCGCGTCGGAGTATCGACGCTTGAATGTCGTCACCTCAGTGCAGCAGAGCGAAATCATCCCTCGCTATGCTGCGATATTGAAAGACGAAGTGACACGGTACAGCAAGGTCCCGGTGGCGCTGACGTCGTCCGGAGAAAGCACCGCCGCCGATACGCTCACCGTTTACCTGCATACGGCCGATTCGCTGGCGGAGCGACGGATTGAGTACGACGGCGGCATCCCGACGGAACGGGATCCGGGACCGGAAGGGTTTGTGCTGGTACAGAATGGTGGGGAGACGCACATCGTTGGTGTCGATACCCGGGGTGTGCTCTACGGCATCGGTGAACTGCTGCGGCGGATGACATTTCATCGCGACTCCATCGCCGTTCCGGACCGGCTCGAAGTACGTACGGCCCCGGCGTTCGAAGTCCGGGGGACGAATGTCGGACAGGGGCATACGATCACCGAGCTGACCGGTTCACGTCGATGGACACAGGAGGAATGGGAACGCGCGGTAACAGGCTACGCGCTCGCCGGAGCAAATACCTTCGCACTCGGATATGGAGCGAGTGAGGACAACCCGGAGTATCAGTATGTGTGCGGGCTGGGTCTCAAGGTCCTGATGGCGTTGAACCCCAACCAGGGGAACCCGCCTGACAAGCCCGAGTGGGAAGCAAAGGAAGCGATTGGCCGGAAGGGATATATGTGCCTGTCCGTTCCCGAAGCGGGGAAATACAAACTGGCGAGCGAAGAACGTCGGTGGGCCAGCCTGCCCCCTGTCGATTACATCCGCATGAAATCAGGCGACGGTGGCGGCTGCGAGTGCGAAAAGTGCCAGCCATACGGCGCGCCCTACATCCGCATGTGTCACGACATCGCCAAGATTATTAAAAAATATCAACCGGAAGCGGAGGTCTTCGTCCTCAACCAGAAGCTGGACAATGCCGGCGACCTCGCCATTTTCGACTACCTGCGAAAGAACCCGGGGCCGTGGATGCGCGCGATTGCGGTGGGGCCGGGATCGAACGCGATGGGCTGGATGCCCGGCCGCCGGCAGGATCACCGGATGGATCTTTTCAAGTATCCCGCCTTTGGTCCAATGGATCGTTACTACCGTGAGATGCTGCAACAGATGCCTCCCGGTCATGATCTCGTCTTTTTCACCGACATCACGCATTGGGTCTATGCCCAGAACGGGCTAATGGGGCACTACATGCTTCCCGACCGCAACAAGGATGTCTCTCCGGCTGCGGATCACTACGTATATGACCGGAAACCGGACCGGGCGATGTATCGTGTCTACAACAGGCGTGCTTTTAATGCCCGCCCCGTGGCGTATCACGACTTCTTCCGGGAATCCGAACGTTATGGGATTGGCGACGTGACCTATTCCGAGGGGAACCATGACCACTTCAACAACTGGATGTGGGAACGGTTGCTTTGGGCGCCCGATACGCCGCTGGACGAGGTCGTTGCCGAGTACTGCGAGACATTCTTCGGGCCGGAAGCGTCACCGTTGATGGCGGAAGCAATTTTTCAGTTCGAACAGAATCTGCAGACACCGATCGCCGACAACGATGGCATTCACCGGTTTCAGAATCTCGTCCAGGCTGCCGGCGAGAAGATGCCGGCCAACCTGATGGCGGCGGACTGGTTATGGCGACAGTATCAGCAGCGCGCTTATACCGACCTCTACATACAGGCCGACCTGCGAGCGCAACAGAAGTTGCGCGATCAGGTCTTGAAGCTGACGGAAGAAGCGCTTTCCCCAGACAGGACCACGGTAAAGCTGCAGGAAATCAACGGCCTCTTGATCGTTGGTCCGATGTTGCCGAAGGCTGCCAAGGGCTGGGTTGAGGAAGCGCATCGCCTCGGAAAAGAGAGTGACGAAATCTACGGCGTGCAGATTGCCGGGATGTATAATCTCGAACAGGATTATGTCGGACTCGGTTGGTACACCGATCAGATCAAGCGGGCGAGTGTTCTTCCTCCTCAAGATGCGCGACCGATACTGCAGAACGTTGTCGACTACGAGATGAAACGACGGGGAGCGTTTTATGACGACCTCGGAAATCCGGAGAAATCGCCGCATGTGACCTATGGCTGGCCGTATGATGGTGGAATCTTTGATAAAACGGTCAAGGAATCGCAGTTCGTGTGTGCGTATACCACCGACGAAGACCAGGGCGTCACACTCGAATACGAAGGGCTCGATCCTGACTCCCAATATGAAGTCCGGATGACATTAGGTCGCCCGGTTTACAAGGAACGTTACGCCGGATTTCAACCGCAGTCCCGCCAGACGATTCTTGCCGATGACGACGTGCTGGCGAAGGATTTCGAGCTTCCGCCGTTCACTCCGAAACCGTTCACCTTCGAAATTCCCAAGTCGGCAACGGCCGATGGCAAGCTGAAATTATGGTGCCGGAAACAGGCCGGAATCGGCGCAGGGGAACTGGGAGATGTTACCGTCTGGAGGAATACCGGCGGCTGGGGAACACTCGTCTCCGAAGTCTGGTTGTATAAGAAAACGGATTGAGTATGCTGGAGATCTCCCCTTCCCTTTCCTGACGACTCCTCTTTCCTGGCATCCGTATGACGACGACTGCAGAGACGATATTGGAGCCGCCGCGTCGCCAGGGAACGCCGCTACCGCGATGGGTGAAAAGTCACCCGGTGCTCACGACCGGAATCGCGATCTTCATTCCGCAATTGATCGGGAGTTGCTTCAACATCGCGTATAACGCGGTGCATATCGAGCGGTTGCTGCTGCCCGAACAGTTGGCGTACTTCTTTCGTATCGTGGCGATCTACAACTTGCTCGTGTATCCGATCGCGCTGGTCTGCTGGGTACTGTTGATGCGGTACCTCCATCAACGGTTTAAAGTATTGAATTCCGGAGGCGAACTCCCGGCGGAGGAACTCGACAATGCGCGACGTCTCGTCATCAATCTTCCCTGGTATGGCAGCGGGTTCGGAGCGCTCGGATGGTTTCTATGCATCCCCGTCTTCCTCGGAGCATTGTCGGCCCATGAGGCGCCACTTGATGTCCGCATTTATGCCCTCCTCCCGATTTCTTTTGCCATCTCCGGGTTGATCGCGTCGACGCATGGTTTTTTCGTTCTGGAAATCCTGGCGCAGAAACTGTTGTACCCGGTTTTCTTCCGCGAGGGATCGCCCTCAAACACGCCAGGCGCGAAACCGCTGTCGCTCCGCGCTCGCGGGCTCTTGTGGGTGCTGTCGGCCGGCGTCTGTCCGATTATTTCGCTGTTGTTGCTGCGCCTTGCCCCGCAGGAACAGGAGGCCGGATTTCCGTGGTTCGAGCTCTCCGTCGGCGTCATCGGCATCGCTTTCGGCCTGACAACTGCCTGGCTCGGCGGACGCTGGATCACGAGGCCCGTCGATGAACTGACTGAAGCCTCTCGACGGGTCTCCAGAGGAAATCTCGAAACACGGGTCGATCTGCTGAGAGCGGATGAGTTCGGTCCCCTCATCGACGAGTTCAACAGAATGGTAACGGGCCTGCGCGAAAAAGAACGTGTGGAAGAAACCTTCGGCCGTCACGTCGGGAAACAGGCGGCTCGCCTGATACTGGATGGCGAACTCGGTGCCCGCGGTGTCGAGACCAATGTGACCATCATGTTCGTCGATATTCGCAATTTCACATCACGCTGCGAAAGTTGTTCGCCGCAGAAAATCGTCGAATTGCTCAACCGATTCCTGACGGAAATGGTCGAGATCGTCGAGTCGAACAGTGGCATGGTCAACAAATTCCTCGGTGACGGGTTCATGGCAATCTTTGGGCTGACTCCCGAACCCGGCCGGCAACAGCACGAAGCGGTCGGCGCCGGCCAGAAAATGCTCCAGCGTCTGGGTGACTTGAATCAGGAATTGTCGGCCGCCGGATTCGAACCACTGGAAATCGGCATCGGCCTCCATTCCGGCCCCGCGATTGTCGGCAGCATTGGTTCCCCCCGCCGCATGGAATTCACCGTCATTGGAGATACCGTCAACATTGCCTCACGCGTCGAATCCTTGACCAAGCGACTTCAATGCGCATTTCTGGTGACGGAAGCGACCCGGAACGGCATTTCTGATGACATTGGCGCTGAGCCATTTCCGCCGCAGCAGGTTCGCGGACAGAGCGAATGTTTGACGGTGTGGGGCGTGGCGGGTACGCTGAGGTAAATAATTAGCGAGTCTTCCATCTTTCTCTCCTGCTGATTGGAGTTCACATGGTTGCTGAACATTCGCCCGAAGACGAAGCCCGTAAACAGTTTGCAACACTGGTTGCCAAGCAGCTGAAAGAACTTGGAGAGACGGATATCAAATATTACCCGCGAACCTTCAGCTTGAAGCATGGCAAGGATGGCATGCTGAATCTCCACAACTTCTACCGTGAAGCGGAGGGGTTGGGCGAAGAGGAACTGAAGGCATTCGCCCAGAAGATCGCGCGGCAGATGACCGGGAAGAAAGAATATCCGGCTGAATTTGAGGAAGCACGTTCCCATCTGCTTCCCAAGGTATGGCCGTTCGTTTCATTATACGAGACCAAGTTAAAGACGATCATCAAAGGTGAGGAACCATTCCACCTTCCAACTGTACCGTTGGGACCACATCTTCGGTTGGGAGTCGTTTACGATCTTCCGGAAACGATGCAGTCGGTTAATGAGGACCAATTGGAAAAGTGGGGTGTCACGTTTGACGAGGCACTGGAGATAGCAATCGCCAATCTGGAGAAGGTGCCCCCGATAGTCAGTAAGATCGGCGATGGCCTCTGCTGCTGGATGGTGGGAGATAGCTACGACTCGAGTCGATTCGTTTCGGAAAAGCTTACGAAGTATACTGGACTCGAAGGAAGAACGATTGCGATGGTGCCGAGCAGAGGCTCCTGTTTTCTCTGCGACGACGATGACGAACTGAGTCAAAAGATCATGGTCGACCTGGCCGAACAGGAACTCGATGGCGAACGCCCGCTGTTCGCTATTCCGCTGATAAAGAAAGGCGGCGAGTGGATCGAATGGGACTGTCCTGCGGAAAACGAGAATTTGAGTGATTTCTACTACCTGCGCGTGAGAAGCATGATCACCATCTATCACCAGATGCATATGGTTCTGCAGGCATATTTCAAAACCAATTTCGAGAACCCGGTCATCTCACCGATGGAAGCGCTGTCTGCGGAAAGGAACCTGCTCTGTTTCTGTCTCTGGCCTGATGTCGACAGTGACTGCGTGGTGTTACCAATCTGTGAGAAAGTAATGTTCAACACACCCTTGGGGGTTGTCAGTGCCGACTGGAACATTGTGCTGGAGGTCATGAGAGACTCGATCGGAGGAGCTGGCGTTTATCCTCCTCACGTGAAGGTCAGCCGCTACCCGACTCAAGACGAGTTTGCGAAGATCGGGAATGATGGTCTACTTGCGAAATACGTGAAGTTCTGAGAACGCGCATAAAAAAAGAGCCCGCCCGCCCCTGCGAAGGGACGAGCGCGGCTCTCAGCTTTTTCGTCGTTGCGATCACTTACGAGATGTAAGCACGCGGATTGCTATTTCGGAACATTCTGATGGCGATTGATCACCAGCGCTCCCGTTGGTCGCAGGCTCAGCGCTTCGCTGATCGGAATCAGCACCTCTTCCCCCGTCTGCCGGTTGACTCCTTTGACGCCTTTGGCGTCGGGATGTTCTTTCCCGAACGGGAGCATTTCTTCCTGGGGGATGTCCTGTTCCGTGCCATCCTCCAGTTGGACAGTGACATACCAGAGGGTGGGATAACCGACGTCATCTACAGCGTTATACTCGCCCGTGCATCCGGAATGGAGAAGCGAAGTTCCAATGAACACCATGACGAGCGCGGACCAATTGAAACTGCGATAGCCCTCGGTCATCGTTGCAGGTCTCCCATTTCTTCGAAGGTCTTTTTCCGAACATCGAAGAGTCGATTGTGTTCCATCGGACCAAACCAGCCGATGTTGAATTCAATCGGTTCCGTTCCATAGTAGGATGGGCCGCTACCGCTCATTCGGGCTGGCATCACGGAGCCATCGGCCCAACCGATCATCGCGACGCCCTGATGTCGGAAATGAATCGACGGATCGGGACGGAAGGGGGCTTCCGAAAACGT
>PABD01000015.1 GCA_002702685.1 Planctomyces sp. | reverse complement strand
TTGCAACGCGCAAGAACTTTTCGGCGCCCTCGAACACGTGAAGGGTTTCATACGTGTTGGAAACAAGAATGCTGGGTGGCATCTTGAGGTTGAGCAGATTCTCGTAGATGCCCATGCGGGAACGGTCGGATACGGGACTGTTCGAATGAGGCAGGCCGGTCCGGGTAGACGCGGTAAGACGTTGACTGGGCATTTGAAACGGGAGACGAGACGTGAGGGGAAGTTGGCCGTCGCGATGTTTCCGATAGATGCGCCAACGCTTTGAGACGGGCTCAAATTCGTCGATGAGATCGTAAGGAGTTTCGCTGGGGCCGAGGAACAGGATGCCTTCGCGACGCAACGAGAAATGCAGAAGCGAGAGGACTTTCTTCTGAGCATTGGGGGTCAGGTAGATGAGCAGGTTGCGGCAGGTGACGAGATCCATCTGTGTGAACGGAGGATCGGTCAGGAGATTGTGAGGAGCGAAGACCACCATGTTGCGCAGATCTTTACTGATCTGATAATGATCCCCTTCTTTGTTGAAATACTCACCGAGGTACTGATCGGGAAGATTATAGACTTCTTTTTGGGTATAGCTCCCTCGCCCCGCCTTTTGCAATGCGTCGTTCGAAGCATCAGTCGCGAAAATCTGCAGGTCGACTTCGAGTCTAAGGCGTTGCATCTCCTGGTCCGCCAGCATGGCGATCGAGAAGGCTTCCTCGCCAGTCGCGCAGCCGGCCACCCATATTCGCAGCGGCGACTTCTCTTCGGCTTTTCGCTTGATCAATGCAGATAGTTCGTCTTGAAGGCACTCGAAGGCTTCTTCGTCGCGAAAAAAACGGGTCACTCCAATCAGCAGATCGCTCAGAAGATGATTCAGTTCTTCGTTGTTGTTCTGCAGGACCTGATGGTATTCGTTCAGAGAGTCAATATTGCTGAGCGTGGCGCGGCGAGTGATTCGGCGTTCGATCGTGTTGAGCTTATAACGTTTGAAATCGACGTTCAGGCGATGCCTGATCAGTTCCAGAATAGATGCCAGTTCGTCGGAATCTCCGGCCGCTTCCGGAGGTGCGTCTTCGTCAGGGGCCGGGATATGCCGGACGTGTTGCATGATTGCTTCGGCGATTTGTGCCGGCGGTAGAATCTTGTCGACGATACCGGTAGCGATGGCGTTGATGGGCATGCCGTCGAAACTGGCCGAGTTTTCGTCCTGGCACAACACGAGTCCGCCCACGTCGTGGATATCGCGGATCCCGCGGGAACCATCACTTCCGGTCCCGGACAGAATGACGGCGATGGAGTAAGGGCCGACATCACTGGCGAGAGATCGCAGGAACTGATCGATTGGATGGTTGGGCGTTTTTTGTGCATTCCGATCCGTCAGCAACAGTTTGCGACCGGAGATCACCATCTCTTTATTGGGCGGGATGAGATAGACATTATCCGGCTCCGTCTGCATGCCGTTTTCCACCATCTGGATGGGCATGTTGGTGCGACGGGCAAGCAACTCGTCCATGTGACTTTTGAAGTCGGGCGAGAGATGTTGAACAACAATGAAAGCGAGACCGGTGTTCGAGTCCAGATTGTCGAACAGCTTTTCGAGGGCCTCCAGCCCGCCGGCGGACGCGCCGATTCCCACAATGTGGCACGGTTCGGGGTCCTGGAGGGCATCCATATTCGGAGCGGTATTCAGCTTTTCAGCCACAGGGCTTAACCTTTGGAATCATCGCGAAATAACCCCGCGTCAAACGATTGGTGCGAGGTACTGAACGAAAAGGCGCGGGAATAGCTCAGGCTAATCCGGGCTCAAACGAAGTCGGAGTAGCGCGAACTAAATAGGCTTCTTTGCAGAAGAACCAGCCACCCTGGATGATTCCGTAACGCTTCATGGGCTGCATGCGCGTGACACCCAAAACTATCGGTTGGGTCCCTAAATGTCAATTATATGGGGACTTATGAAATCAGTTTTGCAATTAAAACGGGTCACGTAACTTGACTCGAAGCCTGATCGAATGGACAATTTCTCGCGATCAAATCCGTCTGATCTTAGACCCACGACGGCTCGAAGGAAAACGGAAATTCAGTAGGTGGAAATTCATGAGTAACGAGAAACTTAACAGAATTGAGAAGAATTAGAATGAGGGTCTAAAGATGAATGAAAGTGCAGTGATCTATCTGGCGATTGGCGAGGATGAATCTCGACCTGTCGTCGAGCAGATGCTGAAGTCGCTTCATCACAGTGTTCCTGTCGTCACGGATTCCGGAATGAGGTTAATTCATGCTTGTGAGGAGAAACTTCCCGATCTACTGATCTCGGGGATTCATCTGAGCGACATGGATGGAATCGACGCTTTGATTCAATGCTGTCACGTCGAGCCAATTCCTTCGATTATCATTTCCAACACGGACAGTTACGACAAGGTGCGAAAAGCCATGGAAGACCATGTCATGGCTTTTTTGACCGAGCCGATCTCCATGTCGGACTTGAAACCCGCGATTTTTCTGGTGCAACGACGATTTGAACAATTCGCCGAGCTTCGCAAGGAGAACCAGGAATTGAAGGCCGCTCTCGAAACTCGCAAGTGGGTCGAGCGCGCGAAAGGGATCGTGATGAAAAAGAAGGACGTCGATGAAGAGACGGCATATCGCGAGCTGCGACGGATGGCGAACAATCGACGCGTGAAGATGATCGAAATCGCCAGAACCATTGTCGAAGGAACGGAATTGCTGGAAGATTAATTAGACTTAAAGATCCCCCGGTCTTTTTAGGCCTGTAGAATTTACTTAGAGTGAGACGTCGATGAATGCTTTTTCGGCGTCTCACTCTTTGTTTGTTCCCGCATGGATGGATCGACGATGATCTTCTTCTCGATGACCTGCACAGCCCCTTTCGAGGCCTCGATGCCATCCCCTTTCCGTCGAGCCCACGTCTGTGTGAATTCGGCTCCGAGCAGGAAGATCATTCCCGAGTAGTAAACCCAGAGCAACAGCAGGACGAATGAGGCGGCTTCGCCGTACCGGCTCTGATCGGTCGAAGAGAGGTAAAGGCTCAGACCGAATTTACCCAGCATGAACAGGAGCGCCGTGACGCCCGCGCCCAGCCAGGTATCTTTCCAGTGCATCTCTGCGTCGGGGAGCCATTTGAACATGGCGGCAAACAGTAACATGAAGACGACCAGACTGACCACAAAATTGATCATAAGCGGAGTCCAGCTCGACACGGTTGACCCCATCATCTCGGAGATGTAGCCCCCCAATACTTTCAGTACTGCGGTGAGTACCAGGGAAACAAGCAGCAGGAAAGCAATGGCGATGATCATCGCCAGGGAAAGAATACGTTTCATCATGAAGTTCTTCACCCCCCCCTGCTCCGGGTCGGGTTCAACTCCCCAGATGCGGTTCAACGAGAATTGCAACTGCACCATCACACCGGTTGCACCGAAGAGCAGGATGGTGATCCCCATCAATGCCGCCCCGCCCCCTGTGCTTTGAGCCTGCGCCGATTCCATCATCTGCTGAATCTGTATCCAGCCCCCTTGACCCACAATGTTGGTGATATGATGTTCGAGCTGTTCGCCGACATCCTGCGGCCTCCAGAAGGTACCTGCGACGGTGACCACGAGGACCAGTAGTGGCGGAAGAGAGAAGGCCGTGTAATAGGCAAGCGCCGCGGCCATCGTGGGGCAGTCATTGTCGATGAAGCGACTGAAACTTTCTTTAATGACTCCGGCGGTACGTCCTTTAGGAGAATGCATGGTTCTTTACCCGTGAGATGTTGGAGTAGAGGGGAGTTCGCGAAATCACTCCACCTGCGGTGATATTCATCTCTTCGCTGCTTATGCAAATTCGATGCGAAACTCCGAGGAAAGCCATGTTTGCGCTGTACCTGGTGAATAAAGGCACGATCTCGCACGATTCCTGATCACAAACGTCACCAGAAAAGTGTTGAGTCGCGATTTCCGGCGGGAATCGACAAGGCAACTGGCAGATCAGCAACCAAGTCTGGTTGGGTAACAACCAGAAAAAAACGAACATCGTTCTCGCTTGGAGAAGAAAAAATAAGAGGAACGCCTTTGGTTAAACCGTTGTATGAACGGGGGTTGTCTAACGGGCCCGATTTCTGTTGCAGGGATTGGCATGCTCATTGCAAAGCTTGGTTTCAACATTATTCGAAAACAACCACATGCGAATGTGTTTCTAATAAATCGAACTGATTTGAGAGACGTGTTCTCAGGTCTTTGAATTCAAATTTCCAAGTTTTGAATAAAGGTGTCGTCATGTTAAACCTTGCAATTCTGTTTCTGATTATCGCGCTGATCGCCGGGCTGTTTGGCTTTGGTCTTGTTGGTGGTATGGCTTATGGTGCTGCGAAGATTTTCTTCTTCATCTTCATCGTGTTGGCTGTGCTCTCATTCATCGGTGGACGCCGAACACTCCCGTAATGACGGGCGAAATTATACAGGTAAGAAGACTGCAAGTTGATCTCCTGCATCCACACGGAGCAATGATTGACTTATCACAGAGGCCCTTGAGTGTCCGGGCTGAAATGCTTGATCTTCACGTGGTTTCATGCTGAGTATGGAGCCGGAAGAAAAGCTGGGTTGGTGGCACGACATCGAACAACTTCATGGAAGATTCGGTGGGGTCTCTAGAGTCAGTTTCAATAATCATCCCTCATTTCGAGAGTGGCTATCGTTCAACGGCTCAACAAAATTCCAACCTGATCGCACTGCCACAAGTCAGTACCAGACTCCAATTGAAATCGATTCATCAATCGATTGCAGTCTTGTGCTGACTTTTTCATTGAATTACATCCGAGATCGACACCTGAGCGAAGTTGATCTGAGGAAGGTGAAGATGATCATCTCTCACGAGATGTTCAAATTCATTCTTTCTTGGATCACTTCGCGTTGTTATTCGCACATCCGCCAACCCCACTCATCTCAACAGAAAATACTCAATTCATGTGCGATCGATTCCGGTCTTTGCTCCTAAGTCCTTCGAGCCAGTCACGAGGACGACATGTCGTCCGGAAAGACAGGCATCGCGTTCTTCCAGCAATCCTGATCTGTTCTATCACGCTGGTATTATGCATCTCCCCGAGCGCGATTCTGGCGCAAGAGGAGAGTACATCAGAGGAGACGACATCACCGACGGCGTCCGCGTTATCGAGCGATGGGAATGATGTGGATGCGGCGGCAGACAAATCACCGATCGATGTAAAAGATGTAGTGCCCGATGCAAAGATCAAGTCGCGAATAGAGGGACTGTTCCGAGCGCTGAGGCAATCGGGCGATTACGAAATCGAGGTCGATCAGGGAATTGTGACGCTCAGGGGAGAGGCGCCGGACAAAGAGCAAAAACAGGCGGCTGAAGAACTCAGTCAGCGAGTACAGGGTGTGGTCGCCGTATTGAATGAGATGACAGTACGCGAAGGCAGTGCTTTTAATTATCAGCTGGCGCTCAATCATGTCTGGGCAAGCCTGTTGGGGCTGTGGGAGGACTTTCTGAACCGGCTGCCCCTGTTGATCGTAGGGCTGCTTGTCCTCATTCTCACGGCGGGGGTGGTGCGGGTCGCTACTGGAATTGTCTGGCGTTCGGCGAAGCGTGCACGTATTCGCAACAGCTTGAATGATCTGTTCGTCCAGCTGACGACGTTTTTTACCTGGGTTATCGGGATCATGATCGCGGCAATCATCATTTTCCCGGGAATGACACCGGCGAAATTGCTCACCGTACTCGGCCTGGGGTCGGTTGCGCTGGGGTTTGCGTTTAAAGATATCTTCGAGAATTTCTTTGCCGGTATTCTTATTCTGTGGAGATTTCCCTTTGATCGCGGGGACTTCATCGAATGTGAAGATATCCAGGGGAGCGTGGAAGACATTACCATTCGGATGACGACGATCCGTCAAGTCGACGGGCAACTGGTGGTTGCCCCGAACGCCATGTTGTTCAAGAACTCGGTGAACATTCTCACCAATCGAAAACTACGCCGCACAACCATTATCTGCGGGGTCGCTTATGGAGAAGACGTTGATGAATCGCGCGCTGTCATTGAGGCAGCCGTGCGCGATTGCACGACCGTCGCGACCGAGGAACCGGTAGAGATTTTTGCACAGGAATTCGCGTCCTCCAGCATCAATTTCGAAGTGACCTGGTGGACCGGTTCCACCCCTCTCGACGTTCGTCGGTCCCGAGACGAAGTTGTCGCGAAAGTGAAACGACGCCTGGACGAGGCCGGAATCGAGATCCCCTTCCCTTATCGTACGCTGACCTTCAAAGAGTCCCTGCCATTGATCCGGGGGGCGGGTTCTAAACGCGAGTCTTCCAATAGAGATGAATAAAAGCGAGTGCGGAGTTAAGGAGTTCCGGGGGCAGTGGGATGGGATTCCTCTTCGCCCAGCATTTCTTCCAGCCACAGAGTCCGGATCACCACCATGAGTGCTGCGAGCATTGGCGTCGCAATCGCCAGTCCCAGAAATCCCGCGACCATTCCGAGGAGAACCTGCCAGGTCAGCAGGAGAGCGGGAGGAATGGAGACTGCTCGTTGCTGCACCAACGGCGTGATCAGGTAGCTTTCGATGAGCTGAAATCCGATGAAGGTGGCGAAGACGAGACCGACGGTCGTGAATCCTTCGGGAAGCGAGACGACCATCGCCATGATCAACGCGATGGCGGAACCGATATTCGGGATAAAGGTGAGGATGCCAGCCATCAGCCCCAGGACAAACGGAATAGGAGCGCCGATCAGATAGAGACTGATCCAGACTCCCGTCCCGGTAATCACCATCGTGGTAATCCGACCGATCGACCACGCCCACATCTGGATGCCCAGTTGATCCAGAATGTCTCGAGCTCGCGTACGCCACGAAGGTTTGCAGAGCCGGACGACGCCATCCCGGTACATTTCCGGATCAACGGCGAGGAAGATGCCGACCACAATCACGATCGCGATATTCAGAATAGCGCTCAGCGCTGTCTGCAGGACACTATTGATCACATTGATCGTCCGGCTGACCGTAGAGCTTTGCAGGAGCTGCATCGCGTTTGCCGTCGAAGCCCCGTTCCCGCTGTCGTTCGAAGCTGAGCCATTCTGACTTGAATCGCCCTCTGTCGCAGCCGAATTCGCTTGTGTGTTGGCCTCCTGGGGAGCGCCACCATCTCCTGTCGAATCGATCGCCGATGTATGTTCCATGAGATCACCGGCGAGCGGAAGCTGCTCGATGAAGGATTTGATGTTCGGGTTCTCGTTGAGCCAGACGGAGATCTCCACAGCCGATCGATCGAACTGATCGATCGCTTTGTGAATACGATCTTCAATCATGTTTCCGGTGAGGGCAAAGATCAGCACAAACAGCACGAGCCATGTGATGATGACCAGCAGCAGACAGACTTTATAGTTCGCCCCGATGTAATGCTGCACCACCGTCGACGCCTTCGTCAGGAACACGCCGAGCAGGATCCCGAGGAATCCAAGCAGGAAAAAGTTTGTGACGACGACCAGCGCAGAGGAAACGGCGGTGAACAGCCAGGCCATCAACAGGATGAAAAAAGCGGGAATGATGATATTGGTTCGAATCGGCTTGGATGGCGCGGTCATGGGAGATGGTATTTCTAATCCAGCTGACAGATAGAACGGGAAGCCAACGTGCTGAGGGCTCAGTCTTGGAATGACTTGTTACATTCCTTCAGCAATTGCAGTACCAGAGCGGCATAAATTCAGGCGATTCACTGCAGGGGGCTTTGAGAGAAAATGCATGGTTTACAACAGGCCCCGTTGGGAGATGCGCGTTCGCTGAGACTCCATTTTGATTCAGGGGCGTCCAGCGAACACATAAGCGGAAGACGATTCGTCAAAAACACAGAGAAAAAATGGATACGTCCTGAAAATTCTCGTGAAGCGACGCCGGTGAGAAAATTGCGGGATCTCGCGATATCGAGGGCGTCGACGCTGTCGCTCGGGCCCGGTCACGTACCAGTACTCGCTCACGTCGACCCCGGGGGCTTTTCTCTGTCTGAAAATGGCATGTCGTTTGCAGATTACGGAGGAAAACATACGAACCCGGTGCAACTTCAGGAATAACACCATGGCGATTGAAACAAAACTCGATTTGAACGAAGAGACGATTGACCATCTGCAGAGTCTGATTCGGATCAATATCGATTCCTATGAAGGCTTCAAAGAGTCGGCGGAACAGATTGAGGACTCGGACGTCGCCGTCGTTTTTCACGAACTGGCTCAGGAACGGGCGCAGCTGGCCAAGGAGTTGCAGATTTACTGCGAATGGAACGGCGGACGCCTCGGAAGGAAGGTTCTACTGCGGCCGCCGTACATCGTGCCTGGATTGAAATTCGCAGTCTGATCAGCGGCGGCGACGCCTACGCTGTTCTGGCCGAAGCAGAACGCGGTGAGGACAAAATCAAACACGCATACGAAGACGCTCTTAAAGCGACTGCTGGCAGTGCCATGACAGATATTCTGCAGGCACAGTACCGCGTTGTGAAGAAAGGCCATGATCGGGTTCGCGATTTACGGGACGAGTTCAAGGCTCGTGAATAAACAAATCACATTCGGAACCACTTCGTGAGTGGAGCTTTGGTGGAAGGCAATATCTGACCTGTGGCCCTTCAACTGAAGTTAAAAGAAAGATGAGAAACGCAGAATCGTGTTGCCCAGACTGCGGCAGTTTTTCAGGACTCAGCTGCTGTGGTCTGGCGACACCTCTGTCAACATAAAACGACGCATTGCGGTGCGGGCCAAACCTCTTCTCTCTATCAGCTTCGGCTCCTTTCAACCCGCCTGGTTTCCTTCCTCGGAAAAAACATTTTTTGATCACACATCCCCGTCGATTCCCTGCCTTGGCCCACTCCGGGTCGAGCCTTTCATTAACTGTCTGAAAATCGGATTTCCCCCGTCCATGTTAGATCAAACTGTTCCGAGCTCGTTCGAGTTCAATGGTGATGTTGCAGATTCGTCCCACCATCTCACGTACAGCGCCCCGGCATCACCATGTCTGCCTGCTGAGCAGGATACGGCGATCGATGGGGTGTTGAATGCCGTTGGCAAGACTCCCCTCGTGAAATTATCCCGGATCTTAAGTGATCGCGTTCGGCTTTATGCGAAGCTCGAATGCTTTAACCCTGGGGGAAGCGCCAAAGATCGTCCCGCGAAGCGAATGATAGAAGAGGCTTTGCGATCGGGTGAGATCAATCAGAACACGACGATCATTGAATCCTCGTCGGGCAATATGGGCGTTGCGCTTGCTCAAGTATGCGGCTACTACGGACTTTCATTTATCTGTGTCGTCGATTCCCGCGCCCAATCGCACAACGTACAGATCATGCGGGCGCTGGGAGCTCATATCATCTGCGTGAATAACCCTGCGGACGGCGATTTTCTGGGCCAGCGCTTGGAACGAGTCCGCGCGTTAACTCGGGCGATCCCCGATTCCTGGTGGCCGAACCAATATGAAAACCTGGCGAATCCTCAGGCACACCAGGAGGGAACTATTCCCGAGATCATCGATGAGTTGGGGGAGGCTCCCGATTACCTCTTCGTCGCCACGAGCAGCACGGGTACTGCGAGGGGTTGCCAGCAATATCTCCGCAAACAGAATCTGCACACTCAAGTGGTTGCCGTCGACGCCGTTGGCAGCGTGTTGTTTGGTGGTCACCAGGGAGATCGGAATATTCCCGGTCTGGGGGCGGGGCAAATCCCTCCCCTCGCGGAGGGGCAGAAATTCGACCGCGTCGAACGGGTGACCGACATCGACTGCGTCGTAGGCTGTCGGCGCATGGCCCGGCGTGAAGCAATGCTTGTCGGCGGGTCTGCGGGCGGGGTCATGGAAACTATTCACGCGATGGAATCAGAATTGCAGGGTAAGACGGTGGTCGCCATTCTGCATGACTCGGGAACACGATATCTCGACACCATTTTTTCTGATCATTGGGTGGAACAACGACTCGGATGCGATCTCGATGACCTCGAGAAACGAGTCGGCAAGCGGAGGCAGGCGAATAAACGTCGGCGCATCTATGCGACCGGATTTCCCAATCGCAAAGTGAAAACAAGAATTGTTCATCAGAACCATAACCTCTCACCAGAGGAACCGATCAAGGTAATATCATGACTTATCAGGAAACTGGCAGTAAGGAGACTGTTCCCACATCACGACTCAATCTGGATGACTCGGACGACGAGCCCTCGTTAAGAGTTGCCATTGTAGGTGGGGGACCGAGAGGGCTTTATTCGCTCGAACGTATTCTGGACAAGGCCAGGCAACTTCCCGCGACACACTTGCACGTGACCTTGTATGACTCCAGCGGACAACCCGGAGCAGGGAAAATCTATTCCACCAAGCAGCCGGAATGGCTCCTGATGAATTACAGTTCCCGGCATATCGATGCCTGGTTGC
>PABD01000014.1 GCA_002702685.1 Planctomyces sp. | reverse complement strand
TTCATTTCTTTGAGCCAAACCAGACTCGAGCCGCCGCCGTACCCATGGGGATCGGTCCGTTGCTCGGCATGCTGATTGTGATGCTGAAACGCATCCGGTCCGCTGGTTGTCTCCGGCCGGAGAGAATGATCTCCCGAACCGATTTACCGGCATATTTCTGCAGCCTGCTGCAGAATCTCGCAGCACGTTTTATGTTGCGTGACTGCCTGCCGGTTATCCCCGTGGAGAATCCCCCTCCTCTGGCTGCCCGTGCGGCGATCTATCAGAAATCGAAATTCCTGCTGCGCCTTCCCGAGGACCGGCCTGCACCGGTTGACCGGCAGTTGACTGCCCGCTGCTCTCTCGCTTTCCATCGGCCCCCCCTTTGATCTTTCGGCCTCTTTATCCATCAGAAGGACGGCAGCGCCGCACTTTTTGATCGGGCCGCATGAGATCCTGCTTCAAGGATTCGCTTTTCCGGTTTGACATAGGTTCTGTTAAACCAGATTAACCGCCTGCACTGCGCACAGCCTGTATTTACTTGTAGGCTGTGGTCCTTTGCCGGGCGTTTACCGTAGAGAAAGTGATTCCCATGGAATACGTCATCGGAGCTCTGATAGGAGCGGTGGTCGGGCTCGCGCTCGGCCTCTATTTTGAGAAACTCCGTTCTGGAGCCGCCTATAAAACCCGCGACGAAATTATCGAACAGGCCAAAAAGGAAGCGGAGAACGCCAAGCGGGAGATGGAACTGGCGGATCGCGAGGAGATGCTGAAACGTCGCGAGGAACTCGATAAAGAATTGAACCAGGAACGCGACAAACTGCGGGAGGTCGAACGGAAGCTCGACCAGAAGGAAATACAGTTCAAGGAACGGGACGCGAATCAGAAGAAACAGGAGCGGATGCTCGAGACGATGCAGCTCAAGCTGACCGAGCGAACCAAAGCGGTGGAAGCCAAAGACAAACAGCTCGACCGCGTTCTCAAGGAAGAACAGGAACAGCTCTATAAGATCAGCAGCCTCACTCCCGATCAGGCGAAAGAGATGTTGCTCGACCGGCTCGATCGGGAATTGAAATCCGAGGCGGGATCGCTGGTTCTCAAACATCGAAACGAACTCAAAGAGATTTGCGAACGCGAAGCGCAGGAAATTATCGGCATGGCGGTCCAGCGGTATGCGTCCGCCCATACGTCGGAATCAACCGTCGCCACCGTCGATATTCCTTCCGATGAAATGAAAGGCCGCATCATCGGTCGCGAAGGTCGGAACATTCGGGCGTTTGAAAAAGCGACGGGGGCCGACGTCATCGTCGACGATACGCCCGGCGTCGTCATCGTCTCGGCCTTCGATAACGTGCGACGGCAGGTGGCGAAACTTGCCCTCGAAAAACTCATTCAGGATGGCCGCATTCATCCGACCCGGATCGAGGAACTCGTCGAAGAGACTCAGAAGGAGATGGACGAGAACATTCGTCGCCTCGGTCAGGAAGCGTGTCAGGAAGCGGGCATTCACGATGTGCATCCCAAACTGGTCGACCTGATGGGACGCCTCAGCTTCCGCACCAGTTACAGCCAGAACGTGCTGCGACACTCGATCGAAGTCTCGGCGCTGACCGGTCTCATGGCCGAGCAACTGGGCCTCGACGGTACGATGGCCCGGCGGTGTGGCTTCTTCCACGACATCGGTAAAGCCGCCGACCACGAGATGGAAGGGGGCCACCCGGCGGTGGGAGCCGAGTTGCTCAAACGGTACAGCGAAGGAGCCGAAGTCGTCCATGCCGCCCTCGGACATCACGACGACATCCGGGCCGACTACATCTACACCGTCCTCGTGGCCGCGGCCGACGCCGTCAGTGCCGCGCGGCCGGGAGCCCGGCGCGAAACGCTCGAGAAGTATGTCAAACGACTGGAAGAGCTCGAAGCCGTCGCCTGCGGTTTCCCCGGTGTCGAACAGGCCTACGCTGTTCAGGCGGGCCGCGAAATTCGCGTCATCGTCGATGCCCAACAGGTCGATGACCGTGAGTCGGCGAAGATGTGTCGCGACATGGCGACCGCCATCGAACAGAGCCTGACCTATCCGGGTGAAATCAAAGTCACGGTACTGCGGGAAACGAGGATCACGGAATATGCACGCTAAACGACGACTGCTCACCCTCGGTTTGTTGATCACCATGCTCCTCCCCTGCTCCGGCGGTTACGCGGCGGAAGCAACAGCGACGTCGTCGAAGACGCTGTATGTTTCGAAGGTGGGTGACGATACCGACGGGAAGAGTTGGAAGAGTGCGTTTCACACGATTCAGGCGGCGCTGCTCGCGGTTCCCGATGGGAGCGGCGAGTACGCGATCGTCGTGCGTCCGGATACCTATATGGAATCGAACCTGGCCCCGTCGTTCAAAGGGGCTGCCGGTGCCTACAACCAGTTGGTCGGTGACTTCGATGGCAGCCTCGGTTCCGGCGCGACCGGCTGGGTCGTCGTCGACAGTGGTGATGAGGAATTGGGGTTCAAGAGCTGGGACTGGTGGTCGACCATCCGCGCGTCTGACAAACATTGGCCGCATGGCAATAATGAAACGACCTTTTCGAGCATTGCCTGGGATCGCTGGACATTCAAGAACCTGTATGTCACCGGCGGCGATGCCGGTCTATTCTTTGATCTCACCGATCAGAGTGGACAGGGCTTCACGGTGGTAATTGAAGACTGCGTGGGGATTGGTCGCGCGTTCGGCGCGGGAGTCGTTTATCCGACCGTGCGCCCCGAGGAACCGAGCATCTTCCGCCGCAGTTATTTTCTCGCACTCGACTGGGTGGGGGACACCGCGGCCGTACTGCTGGGTGGACGCGAACAGGAGATGCCCGAGTCGCCGCACGCGGTCTTCGAGGATTGCACGCTCGTGCATCCCGACAACGCCGTTGCCATCTCATACGCCAGCGACTGTGCCCGGGCCAGCTTCAGGAACTGCCGGATGATCGTGCTCAACTTCACGCAACCTGAGATGGGAGGCCAGTCGACCGGCATCCTCTGCACGCAGGGGCATAAGGATACGGGCAAACTGCATGTCGATCTCGAAGACTGCACGCTCGCCGGTTACAGCCTCTTCACCCCCGGTCCCGACGCGAAAGCGCTGACTTATTCCGTTGCGGGAACAGTCGAAGCCTACGTCCAGTTCAAACAACCCCTCCCCGAAGGAATCACGCGCGTAGGACAGTGGTCGCCAAAGCTCTTCTCGATGATAGCCCCGCCGGAAACACGGGAGGAGTTGAAGGCGAGTGCGGAGGAGGAGTGAGCCGAGTCGCTGGAGACCGCTCCGGATATCATCGACTGGCGAAAGTCAGGAAAGGCTTCTACTACTTCTTTAAGACCCGCACCAGCTTTTCGTAACCGATCACATTGTTAGGCGACAGCGCTACGTTTTGCGGGCTGCGGAGGCGAATCAGGTTCGGATAACTTTCCAGTTCTGGAATTTGTCGTTTCCAATGGCTCCAGGAACGCATTGCTACGATCAGTTTGCCGTCGGTCATTGCTTCCCGCACGAGATTCATTCCATATGCAACCGAGGGAACCAGTCCGTCTGAAGATATCGATTTCGGAATCGGTTTGAAGTTATTGGAATGATAGGGAAATAATTCGACCCAGAACAATTTCCTCGATAGAGCTTCCGCACCGATCTCGTCTTGCAGCCACCTAGACTTTCGGCGCCACCAACCCGCCCCCGGTGATTCGCTGAATTGAGGATTGAAGAAGTAAAAAGGAAAGCCCTCCACCTCGTGGCGGAGATTCTCAAGAAGTGTCTTCGCAAAATCGGGGCGTCGATGCCAGAGATCATCGCCGGAAGAATATCCGGGATTGAGGCTGAGGAGATATACCGGGCTGTCCGGATCCCCAATGAAAGGTTCCGGATAGAGGTGCGTCTGCAGTTTGAACGTTTCGAGCGTACTGCGGTGATTATTGAATTGCTCCACGATCTCCTGATCCATCGGCAAGACGTGCGGAGCAACAGCAGGGAGTTCGGCCCAGGGGTTGTTAAGCATGAGCGACTTTCGGAATGTGGACGGTGAATTAGAATCTGTCCAGGATAAGTGTGGCGGCTATCGTACCCGAAAAGCCCTTGAAAACAGCAGGCTACGCCGCCAGAACACGCTACGGTTATCTGGAATGTGCTATAGAATCTGTTTTTACCACAGATCTTTTCACGATACAAAGTAAGCGCTTCGCCAGCACTCCTCTATCAGAGAACTGAATACCTCTGGAGTTGCAATCATCGCTGGGTGCCAGGGAGCGGTTCGTTCGCACTCTGAAATCAACGCTTATGTGTTGCTGACGCAACCCAGACAACGCTGACGCGATTGTCTGGGCCACCCTTTTCGGTGGGATACATCGAATAAAAAAACCGCAACGAACCTCGACCCGTTGCGGTTTTTTGAATTGTGATCTTCAGCAATCAACACTATTCCGTTTTGGCGAAGGTGTACATGGCGCCGAACGGGGTGGTGAAGTAGAGTTCGCCCGCGGCGTCGTCGCCGAAGGACATCACGGGGAGGGATTCGCTCTGGATCTCGCGGTTGGCGATGACTTCTTTCTTTTCGAAGTCATACCAGAGAGCCCAGATCTTGCCGGTCACGTAGTCGGCGTAGACGTAAGCGCCTTCGAGTTCCGGAATTTTCGTGCCGCGGTAGACAGTGCCCCCGGTGATCGATTTACCGATGTCATGGTGGTATTCCCAGATCGGATCGATCATTTCAGGGTTGGGGCCGACGCCGCTGTTGTTGAACTCGTGCGTCGCTTCCCGTTTGTTCCAACCATAGTTTCCTCCCTTGACGATGATGTTGATCTCTTCCCAGAGATCCTGTCCGACGTCGGCGGCCCAGAAGTCGCCGGTTTTCCGGTCGAAAGCGAGTCGCCAGACATTGCGGAGGCCGTACGCGTAGATTTCGGGTTTGGCTCCGCGCACGTTCACGAATGGATTGTCTTTCGGAATGCCGTAGGTCTTGTTGCGAGGGGTTTTGTCGACATCGATTCGCAGGATCGAGCCGAGCCAGGTCCCGAGGTTCTGACCATGCTGATGCGGGTCTCCTCCTTTACCGCCGTCGCCGAGACCGATGTAAAGATATCCGTCCGGCCCGAAGGCGATCGTGCCGCCGTTATGGTTCCAGTACGGTTGCGGCAGACGCCAGACTTCTTCTTCCGAAGCGGGATCGACCTTGCTGGGATCGTCTTTCGAAACGGTGAAGCGGGAAATGACCGACGTATGCGGCGCGTCGGTGGTCGTGTAGTACACGAAGAGCTGGCCATTTTCCTTGTAGTTCGGATGGAAGGCGAAACCGAGCAGGCCTTCTTCGTTCTGGTTGTCGGCATAAACGACTTTGGGAGTCAGGTCGAGAAAGATGTCGTCTTCTTCCACTTCGGGATCGTTGGCGAAGACGTGAATCTTTCCTTTTTGCGAGGCGACGAACAGACGGTTGCTGCCATCGTTCGCATAGGTAACGACGATCGGGCGATCAACGAGGATTTCCGGAAAGACGCGTACCGGTTTGATGGCGAGCGGCGTCGTATCAACTTCGGCGAGCGTCGTCGAAGTGACGCCTAGCACGATGGCCGTCAACGCAAAGAGCGTGCGAAATGTTTTCATGTGTGGATTCTCTTGTACTGTTACTAAATGAGGATGGAAGGAGTTGGTGGGATTAATGAAGTCGTTTACGGAGTGAACTTGTCGGCGGCGACTTTCACCGTGCCGAGATTAACGGGCTCGTTGGCGATGGTGACCGTGATGCGTCCCCGTGGCCACGAAGTGGCTTCGTCATTCTGTGTCACGTCCGTCAGATAACCGGCGGCTTCATGCCAGACCTGAAAAGTCCATTCACCGGCGGGAAGATTTTTGATTTCGAAATTGCCATCGGCATCGGTCACCGCCATGTAGGGATGTTCCTGCACGAGCAGCCAGCCCTGCATCCAGGGATGAATGGAACAGCTGACCTGCACCGGCAGGCGTTCGCCGCTTTCCAGATTTTTATAGACGGATTCGCCGATGGGAGTCACCGCGTTGAAGGGATTGTTCCGCGCGAGAAAAGCCGCCGTGTTGTGCGCGACATCGTCGCTGTTGGTGATTTTTAATGTTTGCGATGTCCGCAGCAGGGTCACGTGCGGCTGGAACTGGCAGTCGATGTTGTCGAGCAGCACGTTACTGTCGGCAGTCTGTTCGTAGTCGGGATGAATCGGCGGGACGGGATCGCTTTTGCTGAGATAAAGATAGAGTACGACGTTCTTGAGGCCGTTGTTCTCTTTATTGACGAGCAGCTTGAGCGACGTCGGCTTTTTCGGCGCGCAGTATTCAATATCTTTATTGAGTTCGAGTTCGCGCGGTTTGGGGGCCGCGCCGTCGTAAACGAATCGCCCCTTCAGATCGCCCCACCTTTCAGCGGCGGTGGCGGAGATCGGGAACATCAGGAAGCAGGCGAACAGAAAACACAGCAGGCGAAAACAGACGAGAACAGAATTGCAGCTTTTGGCCAGATTCAACAGGGAACCCCTTTCAGATTTCAGAATTGCTCCACCGCCGCCCACGGGCAGGGAGGAACACGTCAACTCGGGCAGTCTGTCTACGATAATCTCCCGCGCAAGCGATGAAAAGTGTCGAACTGCGCCTCGCTGGAGAGAGTTCGAGGCCCGACCGGGGCCCGGCAGGTGGCTTCCCCCCTCCCCTCCGTCTAGAATGCAGGGGAAACGGATGTTGGCCGTTGCGGAGAGCAGTAGAGTTCGTCCGTCCGAAAATCGACAAAATCAGATCGCCAGGAGATTCGAGAGTGCTGATGAACAGATACCTCAATTCGCTCGCCGTGCTGCTGACCGGCCTCTTCCTGGTTGGAGGGATGCTCAGCGGCTGTAACCCTTCTGAAGAACGTGCCTCGTCCCGTGCGGCGGAGTTCGCGGCCGCCGCCAACGAGGGGCCGATCTCGCTCGAGAAAATCGAGAAGAGCGACGAGGAGTGGAAAACGCAGTTGAGCGAGATGCAATATCACGTGACACGGCAGAAGGGAACGGAGAGCGCGTTCTCGGGCCGCTTTCATAAAAATCACGAGGCGGGCACTTATTTTTGCGTCTGCTGCGGTTTGCCGCTCTTCGAATCGGAGACAAAGTTCGATTCCAAGACGGGCTGGCCCAGTTTCTGGCAACCGCTCAAGAAAGAGTACGTCACCCTCCACGAAGACAGAAGCTGGGGTCTAAACCGGACGGAAGTCAGCTGTACGCGCTGCGACGCCCACCTCGGCCACGTCTTCAGCGACGGACCGCCACCGACCAACCTGCGGTACTGCATCAACTCCGCGGCGCTGGAATTCGCGGAGGAAAGTTTATTGAGCGATTAGAATTCGATCCAGCGCGTGCCGATCGCGCCGATTTCCGAAGGATGCCGACGGTATAAACGGGAGACGTCGTCGGGATCGATGCCCGTTCCTTTTAGCCTGATGTGGAAGAGAGGAAGGTCTTCCAGAACGGGGACCGATTCTTTCGTGATTGCGGTTCCGCTCAGATCAAGCAGCCCGCACCGCCTCATGCCGACAAATTCTTTGAGACCGGCGTCGGTAATCTGCGTATCCGCCAGTATTACTCCCTGCGCTCTGAACATCATCAACTCCCGGAGATGGGGAATTGATTGATCCGTAATCGCGGTTCCGGTCAGATCCAGGTAGGTCAGCTTACCCAGATTCGTCGCCACGGCCGGAGGAAGTGATGGCAATGGAGGATTCGCCGACGTACTCCGCATTCCCTTCGCCTGTTCGAGCAGAATGCGAACACCTTCATCTGTGACCTTCGTGTTTGCCAAATTGATCGATGTCAGAGTCGGCATCCCCGCCAGCTGAACCATGCTGGCGTCGGTGATTTCTGTTCCTCCCAATCCGAGGTGCATCAGCGTCGGAATGCCGGCCAGAAGAGGGATTTCATCGTCCGTAATGTTCGTATCTGACAATCGAAGCCGTGGAAGCATCTTGAACTTACCGAGGATCGCGTAGCCCTCTTTTGATATCTGGCAGCCCGCTAGATCAAGGAAATTGAGACCTGACATCCTGGAAAGTGATTTGAGCTGGTCTGCCGTGACCGTCAATCTCGAAAAAGAGAGGTGGGTGTATGTCTGGGCGGTCGCTGAATCCACCAGATTCACCCAATCGAAATTGCATTCCTTGATCGATAGTGTAGTAGCTATGGAGGGCGTGATACATGCCGATTTGATCTGTTGATCCGTGAGAGTCATGTTTTCAAAATGCAGTATGTTCAACTTCGGGAACGCCGACAAATCGATCACGGCGCCTTCGGACATTTCGCACTCCTGAAGGGTGAGGTAATTCAGGTTGTGGAAAGAGGAAATCACCTCGATCGTTTCGGCATCCAGATGGCACCCGATGATCGACAGATGTTTTAGATCCTTGCTCTTACTGAGGTGCTTCCAGCCTGCCGAGGTGATACTCTCGGGCCGGATCGGTTTGTTGATCGCGAGGTGTTCCAATGCCGGCAGATTGTTGAGCGAGGCCATGCCCTCGTCGGTCAGATCGATCTCTTCGAGATAAAGCACTCTCAGACTGTTCAGTTTCTCAATATTCTTCAATCCTACATCGGTAACTGGATTACTCGCGTTCGACTTGACCCTCAGGCCTCGCAGGTCCGGCGTTAACTCGAGCTTCTGCATTCCCGCATCACTGAAAGTTAAGGGTAGGAAGGGTGAATATTCCAGTGACAGTTGCTCGTCAATCCTCAGCAAACGCTCTTCGGTACGGCTTTCTGAATTTTGCATCCAGGCACCGCCGAATCGCTTGAGTTCGGGAAGCTGGAGAATCGCTTGCCAGGTCTCCTCTTTATCGAGTCGGAGATCAACATTTATTTCTTCCGGCGTATATCCGTCCCGGAATTGAACGAGTCCGGTTCCGGTCACATTCGTTCCGCAGAGCGAAAGACGTTTCAAGCCTTTTATTTTCGCCAGAATGGGGATCGCGGCGTCGGTAACGGGCATGCCATCAAGCCAGAGGTTTTCCAGGCTCGGCATTTCCGCGAAGGCTTCCAGCGCGTCGTCTGAAACTGTTCCATTCTGGAGCTGGACTTCGCGGACATGACTGACATCAAAAAGATCAACAAGCTGCGCGAGCTGCTCGCCTGATTCCAGTTTAACGCCGACGATCCCATCGAAACCCAGCCACCGGAGTGTTCCTGAGGGAATATTATCTTCCAGAAAGTCCGAGACGATCAACTCGCGTTCGAGGATGATATTCGGATTCTGTCGCAGGAAGGTTTCGCGAGAATTTTGGCGATACTTGAGGCGGGCGACGAATCCTCCCGCAATGAGCAGGACGACAATGGCAGTCCAGAACGCGCGTCGACTCAGAAACCGCTTCATACGAGATCTCCCCCTGCCACAGAACGGTACTTTTTCAGCACACCCGATTCTAATTGGATGCTATCGCCCTTGCAAGGAGTCGACTGGTCAGAGGGAGTTGATCGCCTCTGACTTTTCCAGAAGACGCGTGCTGGCCGGAGTGGTCACCGCGATGAGGCACGCCCTGGAACTTGAATGAGGTTCAAAGCAGGTTGAACAGGTTCAACTGTTGCAATGATGCGGTGATCTGCAACGTGGCCTGCAGGACGGTCTGCGTGTAAGTCAGGTTGGTGATGACTTCCGCGATGTCGGTATCAATCTCCTTCGAGAGAGACTCTTCGAGATTGATGCGGGCGTCGGAGAGGCGACTCGCTTCGTTCTCCATCGCATTCAATCGCGAACCGATTTCGCTGCGGACGAGAGTAAACCGCTCGATCTCACCATCGATCAACGAGCCGAGCCGGTTCAGTTCGACATCGTCTCCGTTCGCGAGCGCCCGCTGGATCCCGACCAGAATGGAAAACGTGCCATGCGTATCTTGCGGATTCACATCGCGTCCGACGAGCGCGACCGTGTTATCCGGCCCTGCGGAGGTTCCATTGACGCCGAGTCCTTTCGACAGCGAACTTTCCGCAATGCTGAGTGCGCCCGTACCGCTGTTGTCGGTAATCGAAATTCCATTGCCGGTAAGGTTCAGGCTCGCGACAAGGTTGCCCGGGTCGACGGCGTTGATTTTGTCGAGGACATCCTGCACTGTTTTGGCGCCGGCAAGATCGATTTCGATGTCGCTGCCATCGCGACGGGTGATGGCAAGATCCACCTCCCCATCGACATTCACCCCCGTGTTATAGTTCAGACTCGAAAGCCGGGTCGATGCGCTGAAGGTGCGAATACCGAGATTCGTCGCGTTGAGTCCGTTGTTTTCTCCGATCGAAAAGTCGGCTCCGCTCCGTCGACTGCGGATCGCGATCCCATTTCCGGCGGCGTTGATACTCGTTTCGACGTCGAGCCCGGTTCCCTTGATTGCGTTGAACAGATCTTCGACCGTCGTCAGCCCGGCCAGATCGACCGTGGCTGATTCGGCGCCGACGGAGATCAGCAGACCGTTCCCCGCGACAGGCCCGATTCCTGTCCCCCCATTGAGCGAGGCGAGTGTGGTCTTGAGCGTGATCGCCGGGTTCAGATTCGATCCGTTGATCTGTGCGGTTGCGGCGCTCGCGATGCCGAGATCGCGGGCGACGTAGCTGCCGGTGATGTCGGAGACGGCTACCGTCCCCGCCGAGGGGGTCAGGCGCAGCCCGCTGGAGGTCGTCGGGTCGACTTCGACATCCAGCGTCAACGGTCCGCCAGCAAAGGCATCTTCCAGAAGAGTTTCAATATCACCGATCGTTTCCGCTTTCGACAGATCAATGGTCGCTGTCTGCGGCGTCCCTCCGTTATCCAGCGTGATCGTCACCCGGCCCAGGTTGACTCCTCGACCGCCGAGCAGGTCGTCAACTTTGGTGGCGTTCGTCAACGCGGGGTTGATGTCGGCCGTGATCGGATCGGTCAACGCATCAAAGGCGTTGTTCCCGGTGATGTTGTTGCTTTCCAGGTAACCAACGCCGATGGTCGAATTGATTTCGAAATCATCCCCATGATAGACGACCGAACCATCGACACGAGTTTCGAACGGTGGGGCTCCGGAGGCACTGCCGCCGAACAGATAGCGGCCGTTATGCGTGGTATTCGATGCGTTGAGGGCCGAGGTGATGAGCGACTGCAATTCCGTCGCCATCGCCTGTTTTTCCGCCGGGCTGGACGCGGCGCCGAGGCCAGAGATGATATACGATTTCGCTTTGTTGAGGGCCTCGTTCACCGTTCCGAGCGCATTCTCGGACGCTTCGAGGAACGACATGTCAATGCCGATGTTCTTCTGCAACTGGCCGTTGCGTTCGATCTGCTTCTGCAGACCGATCGCGCGGATCGCGGACGCGGGGGATTCCGACGGCAGAAAATACTTCTGGCCTGTCGCCACCTGGTTCTGCATCCGGTAGAGCATCTGGTTGGCCGAGGCGATATCGGACTGCAACTGGCGCGTCGCCAGAGAGCCGGGCAGTCGACCGCTGAGAATGGGACCAATGCTCATTGTTAGTTTCCTGAAGGATTACAACTGACGAAGTTTTTCATATCGCGTATTGAGGGCTCTATAAGGGCATCAGATATTCAGCAGAACGTTGTACAACTCATCGATGATGCTGACAATTCGCGCGGCCGCCTGGTAAGCGTTCT
>PABD01000013.1 GCA_002702685.1 Planctomyces sp. | reverse complement strand
TCTTCGCCGAGTTCCGTCTGCAGTTCAATCCGCCGCACCAGCGATTCAAACGGCGTTCCTGCCGCACCCGTTTTCAACGTATCAATCTGGGCGCGGGCGAGCGAAAGCTGATCCGAGTTCAATTCCTCAACCGGTACGTAGAGGTCAACCTTCAGTTCTTTCTGCAGGGTCGCCAATGTCTCCCACACTTTGGAAACAGCAGCCCATGTTTCGCTGTCGAGCGGCAGTTGTTTTTCGAGTTTCCAGTCGAGTTGGAACTTCAACCCCTGCCCCATGAATACCGTCTGCCGAGCCTCGGTAATCAGGCCCGTTTCCTTCTCAATCTGCAGATCCTGATGGCGGCTCAGGTTATGTTTCATGTTCACCGACCAGCTTTTCTCACTGTCGGAATTCGTATCTTTGTTTACCGTGTAGACAAATGGATTTTCTTCCCACGTCGCCCCGGCGGAAAGTTGATCAAGCTTCTCGAACCACGGGGAACGGAAAGCGACTTCATACTCCGCTTCATCGTAGGCGTTCAGCAACATCCATTCGCGTCCCGACTGAGCCTGCTGGGCGCGATTATAGGTAAGTGTTCCATACTGCTGGGACCAGTGCCAACCACCGCTGCCGTTTTCGCTGATGACGTAATTCATTACCAGTTCATTTTCTGCTGATTCTTCAACAAAGGCATCGATCTGAAACTGCTTGATCTCCTGTCCGCGATCCTGTTTGTCATCAGGGAACGCCGTCAACGTTCCGCGGTACACGAAGTGCGCCGGCAGATCGACAGCAAAAGCTGCGGAGGTCGCGACGCAACAGGTAACGACCAGCGCAAAACGCATCATGCAGGAAAGCAAATAGATCCGCATAAACGGCTCCTCAACATCTGAGCATTAAGTTTCAGGGAAGCAAATTGAGTTTCAGGAAGGCAGGGGGGAAGGCAGATCGGGTGGGATCAGGGGGACTGTCTTGATATACGGTGACGGCCGTCATCTTAGACCGACACTTACAGTCCGGCAGCAAATGGGCAGGGTGCGGCGAAATTTCCGTCCCTTCATCTTCGCGAAGGAATTCCGGAGACGCAACCAAATAAGACTGGAACTGGCCCAGATTGCGTAACAACAGCATCCCAAACAGTTTAAATTGGCCACAGAAAACCTTGGCGGCTCGACAACAGGCTCAGGAGACTTCTTCGAGTACGGAGTCGTTTACGAGAATGGGCAAGGGGGGCTCGAAATGAGCCGCGAGCGCGATCGCGTCGGAGGGGCGGCTGTCGATTTCGATCAATTCCCCGTCGCGACGGACGCGAATGACAGCGAAGTAGGTATGCTCTTTGAGATCGGTGACAATAACATCCTGAACTTCGCCCCCCAGCGCTTCGATGCTGTTTTTCAACAGGTCGTGCGTCATCGGCCGCGGCGGATGATCTCCCGTAACGCGGCGGTTGATACTGGAGGCTTCAAACAGACCGATCAATATCGGGAAGGTTCGTTCCCCGTTCACTTCCCGCAGATAGATCACCTGCTGGTCGTTGATTTCGCTGATGATAATTCGTGTGAGTTCCATCTGAACCAGCACGGTTGATTCTCCCCGGAGGTCTGTCAGTCCATGAATTGAGATACCGCGTCAGTCCTCCCTCGATCACGACGAATCGTTTCGACGAAGGTTGAGCCCCCTCATTATACGGCGGGAGTTTTCCGGAAAGTAACCGCAGGAAAAAAAATTTCAGGAGAGCTGCTGGATAATTTCTTCGATACTCGCGAGCTGTTTCTGACGGGTCATCAATGTTTCTCTGGTGCTGTTGACCACGTCCTCAGGTGCCCGCTCAACGAAGTTCTTATTCTCCAGCTTCTTCTCGATGCCGTTGATGACTCCCCGCAGTTTGTCCGCCTCTTTCTGTTGCCGCTTCAGCTCTTCTTCGAGGTCCACGATTCCTTCGAGCGGAATGAAACCATCGGCATCATCCAGCGCGAATGAGGCAGAGGCGGGTGGACGTTCGATCGACGAACCCGCTCCTTCGAGCACGGCCCGGGCGAGGTTACCAAACTGGCTGGAGACATTCTGCATATCCTCGGCCACCAGATCTTCACACCGCATCATCAACTTGAGTTCGGTTGACGGTGGGATATTGTAGATCGCGCGAACGTTGCGAATGGCGACGATGATTTCCTGAAGTCGTGTAAACCGCGATTCCAGTTGCCCATCGATCCATTCCGGCGGCAATTCGGGCCAGGCGGCCTGCATGACGCTTTTCTCCGCGGCAACGACTTTCGTCAGTCCCCGTTCGGGGGCGATCTCCGCGAGCCGATGCCACAACTCTTCACAGATGAACGGAGTGAAGGGTTGCAACAGGCGGATCAGACTGTCGAGCACGCCCACCAGCACGCGCTGCGCGGCGGGTTTCTGAGCGTCATCCCGCAGTCGGAGTTTGATCATCTCGAGGTACCAGTCGCAGAACTCGTTCCAGGTGAAGTCACGCAAGGTACGCGTCGCCGCGTCGAACTGGTACCTGCCGAGCAGTTCGGTCAGTTCGCTTGCGGTACGGGACAGCCGACTGAGGATCCAGCGGTCTTCCAGCTGCAGATCGCTCTCCGCGATCTCACCCGCGGTATACCCCTCGAGATTCATCATCGCGAAGCGAGCCGCGTTCCAGAACTTGTTACAGAAGTTACGACCGTACTCGAACCGTTCGCTGACGACGCGGCCAACTTTTTCATCCGGGTCCGGTTCAAACCACGGAGAGGAGAACTGGAACGAGTGTTTGCATTTCGGACAGTCGATCCGGGGTTTGGCTCCACCTCCCGGAACCATCTTCTGATGTTCCAGCTTCTGGGGAATGACTTCACCGCATTCGGGGCACTCATACCCGACCGGCAGACGCACATCCTGCGTCTCACCCGCAAAGGAGGCAATTGTGAAACGGACGGCGTCGGTGCCGTACTTGTCGATGAGGTCCATTGGATCGACGCCGTTCCCCTTCGACTTCGACATCGTCTGTCCGAAGCCATCGAGGATTTTCGGGTGAATGCAGACGTGACTGAAGGGAATGTCCTTCATGTTGTAGAGACCGGTTAACACCATACGCGCCACCCAGAGCGTGATGATGTCGCGACTCGTCACCAGGACCGAACCGGGATAGAAGTAGTCGAGGACTTCATTTTTACCGGAAGCGGTGGGAATAAACTCGGCCGAATTCTCCATCGGTGGATTTTCCGTTTCGTTCGGCCAACCGAGGGTGGCATGCGGCCAGAGCGCCGAGCTGAACCAGGTATCGAGTACGTCTTCATCACGCACCAGTTGATGTTGCGCGCCGAGGGCATCTTCCTCGATGTCGTTCACCGCGCAAATCAGCCAGACATTATTCTCTTCGTCGAGCTTATAGCAGACGTCATCCCGATCTCTGAACGCCGCCTTGAGATCTGCTTCGGTGCAGGTCTCGCAGTACCAGATCGGAATCTGGTGCCCCCACCAGAGTTGACGACTGATACACCAGTCCCGTTTCTCGCCGAGCCAGTCGAGATACGAATTCCGATACCGGGCGGGGAAGAAGCGGACGCGGTTATCCTCAACGGCATCCATTGCCGATTGCGCCAGGTCGTTCATGGCGACAAACCACTGGTCGGAGAGGTAAGGTTCCACCGGCGTTTTCGAGCGGTCTGAATGTTTAAGGTCGATCTTTCGTTCTTCCACGCCAATGAAGAATCCCATGGTCTCCATATCAGCCACGATCTCTTCGCGCACCGCATAGCGGTCGCGACCCTGGTATTTGCCGGCGTTTTCGTTCATCGTGCCGTCGGCGTTCAGGATGTTGATCATCTCAAGTCCCTGCCGCATACCACACGCGTAGTCGTTCGGATCGTGCGCGGGGGTCACCTTTACGGCCCCCGTGCCCATATCCATTTTGGCCAGCAGGGCATCGGCGATGATGGGGATCTCGCGATCGTTGACGGGGATGCGCACTTTCTGCCCGACGAGATCGGCGTACCGTTCGTCCGAAGGATGCACGCAGATCGCGCTGTCGCCCAGCATCGTTTCGGGGCGGGTGGTGGAGAAGGCGATCCGTTTATCGGATCCAACCACCGGGTAGGTGAAGGTCCAGAAATGGCCATCGACTTCTTCGCTGAAGACTTCGTCATCCGCGACGGCCGTCTGGAGGTAGGTATCCCAGTTCACGAGCCGCTTGCCACGATAGATCAAACCGTCGTTGAAGAGCTTGAAAAACGTTTTTCGAACCGCATGCGAGCAGACCTCATCAAGCGTGAAGCGTGTCCGCCGCCAGTCACAACTGGCGCCGAGTTTTTTGAGCTGATTAAGAATCCGGTTTTCGTACGCGTCTTTCCAGATCCAGATGCGGTTCACAAGGGCCTCGCGACCGATGTCGTGCCGCGTCAGGCCTTCCTCCTCGAGCATGCGGCGTTCGACTACCGCCTGCGTGGCGATCCCTGCATGGTCGGTACCCGGCATCCAGAGTGCAACGTATCCCTGCATCCGGCGCCAGCGAGTCAGCAGGTCCTGGATCGTCCCGTTCAGAGCATGCCCCATATGCAGCGCGCCGGTGACGTTCGGCAGGGGGATCATGATGGTGTGCGGTTTCTTCGCCGGGTCGGGGTCGGCGTCGAAAAGATGGTTTTCTTCCCAGAATGAGTACCAGGTCTGTTGGGCGTGCTGCGGGTCGTACTGCTTGGGGATTTCCGTGGTCATGTTGCTCGAATTAGCTCACTGCTTGAAGTAGCTGCCGCTGTAAACTGTCGGAATTCAGGTCTGTTACGACCGGAGGAGACGGCAGGAAGGAGACATTCCCTTCTCCAGAACAGGAGCCCGCAGGGGGCTCCCTACCAGAGCGTGTGGATGGAAAATAAAGGCGAAACCGGAAGCGATCAGCTGTTGACGGTGGTGATCTTGACCTTGGGCGCGTCCACTTCCGTGGCGAACGTCCCCGCGTCCTTGAGTAGTTTGTACTCGACGCTGTCGATCAGGGCAATCCAGCTCGCTTCGATGATGTTCTCGCTGACGCCGATCGTGCTCCAGACCTCTTTTTCATCCTGGCTTTCGATCACCACCCGCACGCGGGCCGCTGTCCCTTCGGTCGAGTTGATCACACGTACTTTGTAATCTACCAGGTGCATGCTGGCCAGATTAGGGTAGGAGCTCGTCAGGGCTTTTCGCAGGGCCTGGTCGAGAGCGTTAACCGGACCATCCCCTTCGGCAACCTCGTGGAAGGTCTGCCCATTGACGGCGATTTTGACTGTCGCTTCAGTCACGGGCTCGTCGCCTTCTTCGGTCTTCACATTCACCCGGTAATGGATCCGCTTGAACTGCGAGCTGTACAGCCCGGCTTCTTTCATCACCAGCAGATTGAACGACGCTTCCGCCGCTTCGAACTGGTAACCTTCGTTTTCCATATCCTGCACCCGGTTCAGAATCCGCGACATCAGCTGCTGGTCCTGATCGAGATGGTACTTGCTCGTTTTGGCGACGATGTTCGACCGACCGGAGAGTTCGCTCACGAGAATGCGGCGAGTATTTCCCACGGTCTCCGGTTCGATGTGTTCGTAGCTGTGCGCAATCCGGTTGACCGCGGAGACGTGCATGCCTCCCTTGTGGGCGAAGGCCGACATACCGACGAACGGTTGCCCCGAGCGGAAGTTCATGTTCGCCAGTTCGTAGACATAGCGGGAAAGTTCTGTCAGATGCGTGATGCCATTTTCGGCCAATACGTCGTAACCGAGTTTCAGGGAGAGGTTCGCCGCGACGCTGATGAGGTCCGCGTTTCCGCACCGTTCGCCGAGCCCGTTGATCGTCCCCTGGACCTGGATCGCTCCCGCCTGCACAGCGCGCAGGGAGTTCGCCACCGCGAGTTCGCAGTCGTTATGACAGTGAATACCGAGCGGCGTATTGATTTCTTTCTGCACGGTCTCGAGCGCCGCTTCAATCCAGTTGGGCAGGCTGCCACCGTTGGTATCGCACGGCACAATGACATTCGCCCCAGCTTCTTCGGCGGCCTTGATGGTTTTGAGTGCGTAATCCGGATTCGCTTTGAATCCGTCGAAGAAGTGTTCCGCGTCGTAAACGACCTCGCGGCCCTCGGCTTTGAGGAAGGCAATCGAGTCGCGAATCATCGCCAGGTTTTCGTCGAGGTCGACTCGCAGAATTTCGGTCACATGCAGGTCCCAGGTTTTGCCAACAACGGTCACCACCGGGGCCTTGGAATCACGTAGAGCCCGCATGCAATCATCGTTCTCAGCGAGAACTCCCTTGCGGCGCGTCATGCCGAAGGCGGTGATCTTCGCGTGTTTGAGATCCATGTCCGCAATTTCCTGGAAGAACTGGGCGTCCTTCGGATTAGACAGCGGATAGCCCCCTTCGATGTAATCGAAACCGAGACTATCGAGCATGCGGGCGATGGAAAGCTTGTCCTGCAGCGAAAAGTTGACGCCTTCCCCCTGGCTCCCGTCTCGCAGGGTTGTGTCGTATAGCTGAATGCGGGCCATGTTTGTGACTATTCTGATCAGTTAGAAGAAAACTCGTTTTCCCGAGATCGGAAGGCTCGAGACCGGAAGGGTAGTGCTCAGCACCCAGCGCTAGAAAAATCAGCGATGACAGGGGACTGAACGGACAACAAAAAAACCCTCAGGAGGGTGTCCTGAGGGTAGGGTAGATTTTGGATCAAAATCGTAATGCACCTCGAAGTCACCCGGAAGCAGCCCGTGAGATAATAATCTGCACGGAATTAATCTGCACGATCGGCGCCGAAATAATGTTGTCGATCACCATTGTAATGTTTCGACGAATCATCTGGCGAGCCTTACGGTTTCCAAGTGAGGTGAGTATTTTCGAGTAACGGGTCGTTACGTAGGAATGAAACAGGTCCGATGCGCCCACCCGAGGTGTCGCAGCGTCTTTACAGAGTAGGTAAGTCGTTCCGAACAGTCAAACAAGTCAAACCGTAAAACAAGTCACACTGCGATCCGGCGGTCCCGGAAGTACCCCACGGGATACATCCGGGTTCTGAGGACATTGGACCAGGCCGGTTGTCAGTGCGAACTCGAAGGCATGACGCGTCGGACTATCCCGGGGTTCGCTGATTCATTTTCTTGAAAATGCCGTTGATGGCGTCGGGAACGGATTGCCCCTTGGCCTGCTCTCCCTCGGCTTTATTGGCAGAGTGAGAGGGATCGGAGCCAATCACAACTTCCTTCGCTCCAGTTGTTTCGGGATCGGGCAGAAAGACCGGCGGAGCTGACACCTTACCATTCGACGCTTTCGCGGGCTGCTGGGGTTCTTCCGGCTCGTCGTAGTAGTCTGCTTCCGGTTCGGCAATCTGCGGCTGCATCTGCTGTGGATAGCCGTATCCAGGCTGCGGATAGCCATTGAAACCCGGATAACCTCCCGGCATCGGCGGATAACCCGGCTGCGGATATTGGGGCATTCCCGGCTGGTATCCGTAGGGGTAACCCATCGGAGGATACTGCGGGGCGGGATAACCCGGCATGGGGTAGGGCTGCGGTGGCATCCCCGGAGCGCCCATCATCGGGTTGTAAGCGGCCATTTCGTGTGTCATCGCCGCTTCGTGCCCCTCGTGTTCCGGCATTTCCGGAGTCGAGGTGTCCGGCTCGGTATTCAGTTCTTCGTCGGTCGTTTCATCATCAGATGAATCGTCAGCCGATTGCTCGAGTTGCGGAACAGCATTCATGAAGACGGTCGTGTCGCCGACGCGTTCAATGCCATGCGCATCGGAATCAAGCAATCCCGGCAGCATGGAGGTCTCACCGCCGGAAAGACGGACGGTGTCCGTTTCGGACGGAGCCATGGCGTCGTCGGACACCGCTTCGTGAATCAGCACCTCCAGATCGAGCTTGCCGATCCGTACCAAGTCGCCGGGCTTGAGAGCCACAATGCCACGCACGCGCTGATTGTTGACAAACGTACCGTTCGTGCTGCCCAGATCGCGCAGACGTACAGTATAGTCATCAAGCACAAAAACACAGTGGTGGCGACTGACCATTTCGCTGTTGGGGCGTAAATGACAGTCTTGTTCTCGTCCGACTAAGAATTTTGAGGTGTTAAGTGGGATGATCCTTCCGTGGTGGCGACCGCCGACCACTTTAAGTTCAGCCGTGAGCATACAGGGTACTCCAAATGAACGATCTCAGCTTTTGTTCACCTTCGGGTAAAGGCGAAGTCCATGTCCACAGATGTCAAATTTTAGGCTGAAAAAAATGAATAACCCGAAATGAAAAAGAAATACCCCTAAAGATAGATAGGTTGCGAATGCTAAGGGCAGCAAAGGCGGAATAATAATAGAGATAGGAATCGATTGGGGCGATGCAGAACGCACCGCGGTAGAATAAAATTCAGTCTGCAAAGTTCGCGTGGCAGGGCCGCTGCGGGCCGGAATGGTTGGGTATGATTGAGCGCGAAATCTGCGTGAGACTTTATCAGATATGTCAACTACGCTAACAGTCGCTAAGTTGAGTGTCAACGACCGGTTTATGAAAAATCGTCCGATCTGTCACGTTGGACAAAATAAAGAAGATGACAGATCGGTAAAAGGCAGGACAAAGGTATCGTACTATTGTATACACCCCCATGGGGAATTTCGCCGAATAAACCTCACGAGTCGTAAAATCGTTGTAAATTGGAGACTCGTGCTCCAATCGGATTCGGAAAAAAAATAATCTGGATGAAAGCACAATCCGATGGAGCAAGCATCGGCGGAATGGTCTGCTGATGGTAAACGGGATGATACCTGCCGGAAATAATCGTCTGAATGTCTCAGGCTCGTACCGGATGGGAAGCTGACGCATCCGCCTTAAATCTGTATCGGCAGATGAACGCTGTTTTGATTGACAAAAGTGAAGACGACGTCAGCACCCTATTTCCGTTTCCAATCGAGGTGCAGGTATTTATCCGTCGACCATCTTTCCGCCTCTGCCGTCAGAGCCGCGTTGTCTTCTTCAAGCTCGAATTCCGGGTAGAGTGCGGTCGCCAGGGAGGGGCCCAGTTCGCGCATCAGACTCTCCGTCGCCGGCCATGAGACGTCCGAAAATAAATCGCTGATGCCGGGGAAGTCGGTCGCGAAAGGAGATTTTTCGAGCACAATACTTCCGTGCTGCAATATCGCGCCGCGGCGACGGCGCTGCGCTGAGCCAACGACTTTCTGATCGGCGACAACGAGGTCCCGGGAATCCTGCCTTCCAAAGCAGAGGAAGGGTTCGGCATGAAAGCCGCCTTCCGCGTGCACCGTCGTTCCGCGCATTTCGAGAGCGGCCCCATGCTGTGCCAGGCAGTTGATGATCGCGGCGTGGATGGTTTCGTACAGCTGCTCGGATTCATCCGCCAGGGGATGTTCCGCCGGAAGCGTGCAACTGTAGGTAATCTCGCGATGATGCAGAATCGCGCCGCCGCCCGTTAAACGTCGGACGCGGGGCAAATTGGCGAGCGACTCGTGAACTTCGTTCTTCTGAAAGTACCCGAGCGAAACGGTGGGAAGTTCCCAGCGATAGATTCGAACGGTCGCGATTCCCTTATGCACGGCGCGTTCGAGAAGTGCTTCATCCGTCGCCATGTTCCAGACCCCGGAATGAGGGGGAAGATCGAGGAACAATCGGCATCCGGACATCAGATCGTCTCTCCCGCCAGGCCGGGGACCGGGCGTTCAAACAGGGTCGTGTCGAGCGGAGACTCGTCCCGGGTCTCCGGCAAGGTCGCTTTGAGAACCGGTTGCCGCGCCGCTTTGACCTCATCGGGCCGGCAGACAGGCGTGGAGTGAGGGGCGTTATGCACCAGTTCCGGATCCTCTTCCAGCGCGATCTTACGCAGCACGGCAGCGTAGCGATCGAGGGTCGACTTCGACTCTGTCTCGGTCGGTTCCATCATCATGGCTTCCGGGACGTCGAGCGGGAAATAAACGGTCGGGGCATGCACGCCGTAGTCCAACAACCGTTTGGCAATATCCATTGCCGAGATGCCTCGATCATTCAGAATCGAACTCGCCGACGCGACAAACTCATGCATGCACTGGTCGCCCCCGGGAACCGGGAGGAAATCTTTGATCTGGGAGAGCAGGTAATTCGCATTGAGCACGGCGTGCTCGGAGACTTCCCTGAGGCCCACGGCGCCGAGTGTCTTGAGGTAGAAGTACCCGCGGAGCAGGATGCCGACATTGCCGAAGAACGAACGAACCTGACCGATCGATCTGGCCGGCGTGGAAAGTCGGTAGAAGTCGTTTCCGTTGGCGTCTGTTTCTTTGATGACGATCGGGGCAGGGAGGTAATCGGCGAGGAAATCACGCACGGCGATCGGTCCCGCTCCCGGTCCACCTGCTCCGTGGGGCCCGGTGAACGTCTTATGGACGTTGTAGTGCATCATGTCGCCACCGAAATCTCCGGGACGCGTCTTACCGAGAATCGCGTTCATGTTCGCGCCATCGATGTACACGAGACCGCCGACACCGTGCAGAAACTCAGAAATCTTACCGATCTCCGGTTCGAACATGCCGATGGTGTTCGGATTCGTGATCATAAACACGGCGGTCTTGTCATCGAGATGCGCCTTGAGCTCTTCGATGTCGACGAG
>PABD01000012.1 GCA_002702685.1 Planctomyces sp. | reverse complement strand
GGCCTCACCCGTACTTTCCGCCGCGCGGATCGGATACCAGGTATCGTATTGGACGAGGTTCAATTTACGAGCCAACTGCCAATGCCGCGCGTCGACATCGGGAGGAGGCCATTTTCGTTCGTCAACATAAATGATGCCCGCGTGGGGTTCATTAAACTCGGATCGGGCTTCGCGACCCACGCGATAGGGAACTTTTGCCACCGCCAGGAGATCCCCTTCGTACGAACAGTCGGCGAAAACCGGGGCCGCGATGGTCGTGATGGCTCCATCCGGCTGCTTAAACGTGACGTTCACGATGCGGCGTCCTTCACGCTGCGCGGCAATAGGATACCAACCGCGACGGATATGGATGCGTGATTCCGCCGCAAGCATCTGTTCCAATAACTCTTCGGCGACATGCGCCTCGTAACGGGTCTTGGCGAAGTCCGGTTGAGTGGCCCGGTATTGCGGTGAGTCCGGGCCGTATTGTTGGCGGTAGTAGTCGTAGATCGACGCACGGAATTCGTCATAGAGGGGTGACCGACTGCCGTTGTACAGGGTGTCCATCGTGCTGAGGCCATTGGAGAACATGCCGCCCAGCTGAGGCCAGGGGCTGATCAGTTCCACCTGCAAGCCTTCGCGGGCGGCGCGGACGGCACACGCGATCCCGCCCGGTGTTCCGCCGTAAACGACGAGGTCGGGAGGTAAAGAGGAATTGTCGACCGCGTTGGTATCTTCGGCACTGACGCAGAAACGCGGCGTGCAACAGAGCAGGGCGAATCCTACAATAATGGTGAGACAGAAACGGAGCGCTTGCATGGTCGTGCCGGTGAAATGCGTCGTGGAAGGTGCGGGTAAACCGCTATCATAACCCGCGTCGACCCCGTTCTGTCCAGCGGTCACTCCTGTTTTCTCAAAGGTCCATATCACATGTGTGGTCGATATACGCTCCGGGTTCCGCCGCAGGATTTATGGAATGCGCTGCAGGCGGAGTTCAACTGGCAGCCCCGGTACAACATCGCGCCGTCGCAGGAGGTGCCGGTGGTCAGGATGATCGACGGCAAACCGAAGCTCGATAAACTGAGGTGGGGCTTCGTTCCGAGTTGGGCGAAAGACGAGAAGATCGGTTACAAGATGATCAACGCCCGTTCCGAAGAGATCGCCCGCAGCTACAAGGGAGCGCTCAAGAACTGGCGGTCTCTGGTCGTGGCTGATGGCTGGTATGAATGGAAGAACAAACAGCCGTATCACTTTCATCTGCCGGACAACCATCCCTTCGCATTCGCTGGCCTGTGGGAGAAATGGAAGGACATGCTCTCGTTCACCATCTTCACGACTTCCGCGAACGAGATCTCCGCCGACTACCACGATCGCATGCCGGTCATTTTGCCCGAGGAAACCTGGTATCCCTGGCTCGACCCTGAAATCGATGGCAATGAACTGGTGGAACCATTCCTGAAGTCGTGGGAAGGAGAATTGGAAGTCGACGAAGCGAACAAGATCGTCGGCAACCCACGCAACGAAGGACCGGGGTGCCTGGGAGACAAGGGAAAGGATCAGCTGTTCTGAATTCGACAGTTAGTCGCGTGTCGAGTTCGGTGGGGAATCCGGGAAGGCCAGATAGGAACGATCTTCGAATTCATCGTTTCGGCATCGTATGCTGATTTCGACTCGGTGAGAGGGGGATAGTTCCGCTGCCAGTTCTTTTGCATCCTCTACAAGGCGAGGTTCCATTGTCCGCGTGTTAATCAAATGGATGACTTTGCCGACCATGATATTATCAGAGGTGTCAAAGTCTTCAACTTCCCAATCATAAGTCGCGTTTCGCGTCAATCGGTCCATTATCTTGTCGACGCAGCTTGCTTCCCCTTTAATCAGAAGGGTGGTGACACGGATCGGGTATTTATGCATCGAAGTGGAAAGTCCTTTCCAGGCGTGTGATTGAGCGGGCCATCCGGCAATCTTAATTTTACGCATAGTGCACTTCGCCGTATAGCCCCCGGTGCGTCTATGCGAACCGAAATGAACCATAGACTCAGACTGTCCGAAGAATAGCGGTTCTCCACGACTCCTGATGTGCAGACGTCGACGACGCCAACGGGAGCGTCGGAACGACGGGCCGGAATGCCTGGGAGGGAAGCGGAAGGATCAGTTATTCTGATGTCGCCGCGTCGAGAGTGCCGTATTTTTCCATCCAGGCTTGGACTTCGAGATTCGTTTCGCCCAGATAGGACATGTTTGAGCCCACCTTCGAACGACCACCGATCGACTCTTTTCCAAGCGTCTCCCGATGTATCGGAAGTTGAGTGACGGGCGCGTCTTTCTGAAGTTGGGTAAGAAAAACACGTCCCTCGGAGAGATCGAAAGATTGATCCTGCACCAGCATTTCGTCGCCGCGTTGCGTGAGCTTAATCAAGTCGCCGCTTTCGGTCTGAAGAATATAGGTACGTTCATAAACCCCTCCGTTGCCCTGCGCGAGGGATGCTCCTTTGAAGGTATCGATGGATTCATATGGTCCATCAAGAATAACAATGGCTTCGATGTCATTGTCTTTATGATACGAAATGTACATACAGCCGTGATTTGTTCCGCCTCCGACACCGTTGCCCATTGAGTCATTGACGTTACTGCACCCGCCGAGCATCGTCAGCAAACAATACATCACCCCGAGGCGAACAGAGTGAGCTCGCCACTTCGAATGCTTCAACATATTGAGTCTCCCCGGATGAGCTGATGCTTGCGGCAGATGGAACCCCAGCAGAGGTAATATATTACCACAGACGGCGTCGCATAACAGCACTTTCTTCCAGCATTGATTTCCGTGGCACTAATTCCCGCCTCGCCAGCGCCATTCCGGCGCGGATGTATATTCCATCGACAGGGATTCACCGGGCATCAGCCGGATGGACTGTCCCGCATGCAGGGATACGTTAAAGGGGAGTGTCTCGTCGTGGGTATCAGTCAATGACCACTTCGTTACTTCGCCCGGCGCGGTGATCATTACTTCCACCGGAATGCTTTCGCGGTTGACGATGGACTCGCCGGAAGCAGGAACGACTGGTGTCACCAGACGGAAGCCGGCCGAATCAGCGGCGATGACTCTGTTGGTCGGAACAGCGGCATTGTTGGTCGTTCCATGGGGAAGATTCGGAGCGAATACCAGGTTTTCCCGTGCCGGTTCTTCCCAGACGACGTCGCGCCGTGAGCTCATCGCGGCGACCGTGATTTCGAGAATGTTGCTGCTGCCGAAGACACGGGCACCGGTTCCGTTTTTGATACCCTGGCTGTCCATCGTCGCGCGGATACGGTTTCGGCTGACGCCGTTGTGGTCTTCCGATGTTCCGAGTTGCAGGTGGGTTTCACTCAGGTGGAGAAAGGGGGCGTCGATCCAGTTGTTCGAGCATTTTCCCGTCAGCAGCATCGATGTCCGGCAACCGACGACTTCGTTGATGTTGATCTTGTTATCGTTGATCGATCCGATCGCTCCATCGAGCCAGAGGCCGGTGCCGACCCAGGCGTGATCTTCTTTGAGATCGTTATTGAAGGCCTCGCCCCCCATCCATGCGCCGCCTCCGCCGACGAGCGCGTTAACCTGAATCATCGTGCAACAGAAAACCTTGAAGCGGTCGGGACCTTCTGTGGTGGGCTGAATTCGCAGAACGGAACCGTTAGAGTTCGAGGCGATGATACCGAACTTGTAATTGCAGCTCATCGCCGAGTCGATCACAACGGCGTCCCCGGAGGGCGGGCGGTAATGAATCACGTATTCTCCGCCATCGATCCGGAAGTCCTGCATCCATGGAATCCGTAGTGTTTCATCCAGAAAATAGAGGACTCCCTGGTTCTCACCGTGAGTCAGGTTCCCGCCGACAATATAAACATCCTGCGTCGTCTGCTTCGCGAGATCAAAGGCTTCCTGCAGGCCGGAAGTGCGCGTCTCCGGTGTGTTTGGCCCGAAGTCTCCCCCATCGTGCGGTCCCTGTGGAGTGACGACGATAAAACCAAGCTGCCGTTGCCGCTCGACGGTGGAATTCATGGATACCGGGGCCGGGGCGTCCTCAGCCTCGACCGGCGAAGTTTCTATGAGGAAAAGCACGGTGATCAGCAGCAACAGGGCGCTGCGCGCCATCTTCAGGTGAGCGGGGAAGTGCATGTTGGAAGGTTCCAATTCCGGCTGCTATTCGGCGGGCGGTTCCGAGATGCAGTACAAGTGATGGAGAGTGCGGATAATCAGCTCGTCGCCGACGGCGGCGGGAGTTGCCATGAGGACATCTTTCGCGAGAGCATTCTCGGAAACGAGTTCGAACTTGCGTCCCGGTTTGATGATGGTCGTGACGGCATCTTCATTGAAGAAGTAGAGCCGGCCGTCGGCGAAAATTGGTGACGCCGAATAGTTCCCTTCCAGTCGTTCCTTCCAGACGATGTCGCCCGTCACGGCTTCGACACACGAGAGGACCCCGTTGCGATCGACCATGAACAGGAGGTCGTCAATGAGAATGGGCGAAGAGCGCGCCGGCACTCCCCGTTTCAATTTCCATTCAATATGAGTCTCCGTCACATCGCCGGTGCCATCCGGACGAATGGCCCAGAGTTCCGGGTGATCATGATCCATCACCGCGAAGAGGAGGTCGTGACCATAGACCGGCCGGGGTGCGATCGACCAGCCTCGATGTTCGATCTTCCAGAGTTCGGTACCATCGGCGGGGTCGTACGAAATGATCGAACGCCCTCCCGGGCTGACAATCTGGAGCCCTCCGTCGTTGTCCGGTCCATCGGTATCGATCAGCAGAGGCATACTGTAGGCCTTACGCTGATGAACGGGGACTTCGCTGAAATCGACAGACCTCTCCGTTTTCCAGACGGTATCTCCGGAAAACTTATCGAGAGCGATCACGTATTGAACGTCACGTCCGTCGACATTCACGATGAGCAGATCATTCCAGAGGAAGGGGGAACTGTTGGGGCCAGCCTCGTGCTCGCATTTGAGATCGCGACGCTCCCACAGAATCTCGCCGCTGTTCGTGTCCACGCAGGCGGTGCCATACGTTCCGTAGTGAAGATAGACACGTCCTGCTTCAATGGCCGATGTCGGAGAAGCGTAGGAATTGTCAAATGGAACGGGTTCCGGGTTTTCCACTTCGAAAATGAGTCGATCGTGCAGAATGTCTCCCGTCGTCCGATCCACGCACACCGCGAACAGTTGATGGCCATCTTCGGTGGCAGTGGTGATCCAGATTTGATTCTCCCAGACCACGGGGGAGGACCACCCTTTATCGTGAATCTCCGTTTTCCATTGGATGTGTTTCTCTTCGGACCAGGTGACTGGCGGCTGACTGGATGCCGCAATTCCATCACCACGTGGCCCGCGGAACTCCCCCCACTCGTCCGCAGCGCAGCCGACTTCGCACGCGATGCCCAATACCAGGTACAACAGAAGCATTCTCATCGGGAGATTCACCAATCTAAGTCGCTGTTCTTCTAAGTCACCGTTTTGCCGGGTGGTATAAGCGCGGGAGAGCCCGTGTTCCCGGCGAGCAATCCGGAGAGACTTCCATCCTATCTTATCGAGCGCGGCAGAAACAAGAATCCTGTCGCTTGCTGAAGTCAGGTCCTCTGGTAATCGATTCCAACGCAGTACTTTAAGGCCTCTGATTGACGTCCCTTGCGCCACCGTCTACCGTGAACAGACTGTTCGGCTTCCTGTTGACGTGCAGCTATTCCTGACGTTGTCAAAGGTTCAGAAATGTCATTTGATCGTGCGATTTTCCTGACATCGTTCCGTCTGCTGCTGGTTGTGGTTACCGGGATATGTTTCGGCAGCGCCACCGGTGAGGCCGGAGAAGGAGAAACTGCCGCCGCTGAAGAGAGTGAAACTGTCTTCCTGCTGCCGTATTTTCTGGGAAATGGTGAGACCGGTGTCTATTTCGCCTACAGTCGTGATGCGCTGCATTTCGAATGGATGAACGAGGGCGAAGTGGCCATGCCCGCGCCGGAATGGGGGGACGAAAGCCTGACCCGCGATCCGTCCATTCTCTATCACGACGGTAAATTCCACATGGTCTGGACGACCAGTTGGGAATCGCGGAGCATCGGCTATGCGTATTCCCGGGATCTGAAGACATGGAGCGAACCACTGAAGATTGATGTCTGGGGAGATCGCACGGATGTGAGGAACACCTGGGCTCCCGAGTTGCACTGGAATCCGGAAGAGCAGGAATACCTGATTCTCTGGAGTTCCACCGTCGAATCGGAGCGAAATGACGGAGATGGCTCTGAGGATCCGCATGGACATGACCACCGCACTTACGCGATCTCCACGACTGATTTCAAAAAGTTCAGTCCACCCGAGTTATTCTACAGCCCGCAGAACCCGGAACTCAGCGTGATCGACCCGGTCATTGCCTTTGATGATCGTGGTACGGCTTCCAGATCGGACGATCGCTGGGTCATGGCGATCAAGAACGAACTGGGGGCCGAGCAAGGGGGTAAGAATCTCCGGCTGGTCTTCAGCAAGCGCATGCGCGGGCCTTTTGAAACGACGCTCGGTCCACCGGTGGTGGGGGCGGGGACAGAGATCGTGGATGCGATGGGAGAAGGCCCATCCCTCTTCAAGCTGGATAACCTCTGGTATCTCTACTGGGATGCGCCCGGCAGCGACTACTCTTATTGTCTTGCCACCAGTCCCGATCTCGTCCATTGGACGAACCGAACTGAGGAAATGTCACTCCCCGCAGAACAGATGCGACACGGAACTGTTCTGCCGGTCAAGGCGGGCATACTAAATGACCTCAAATAGCGACCTCAACGCATATGTGTTTCTTCTAATTTCTGTCTATAAACGCGGTGGCACGACTGCAGGTCGAGGATCATCCACGGGTCTTGTTAAACGCTGAAGGTCGCGGGGAAGAGGATACTCGGTGTGGTCCCCGTAGGGGACGATCCATTCGGATGTGTGAGTGCTGGCTGATTCCTCGCCGAGGTTCACATCGGGATAAATCATCCATTGCGGTTGGTTATCATTCATGGTGGATTTCGCCAGAACGCGAACTTTCAGACCGCGGCCCCGTTCCTCTTCGTACCTGTCGGCGAGGAACTGAGCGTATTGCCGTATGAGTTGCGGGTCGTTCTGAAAGAACAGAAACTGCGTCGGCGTCATCTGCTTTTCAACAGGCACGACCCAGCTGTCTTCAGTCTGTTCGTCCGTTGCCACAAACATCAACTGCGAGTAGCGTGTGTGCAACATCATTCTCCAGCTCAGAAAGTGGCATTCCCTCGTCCAGCACGGATTGCCGGAATAGAACAGATAACGTAGCGGGAAGAGCAACTGGAAGCTGAAGAAAACGACCAGAAACAGATACATCCTCGGATTCAGTGTTCGAGGAATGGCGTTGAGTCTTGCGGTAGAATTCATGATGTGGGTGTCTCCCTGGACAAGGAAAACAACGACAGGGGCCAGTCTGGTTCCAGGAAAAGCAGCGTTCCCGCGATCATCAGCCACGGAAAGACTTCGATGTCGAAAATGAAGACGTTCGTCAGATGAAATCCGACGGCGATGGCCAGAGCGAAGAGACGTGTTCGTGGCCAGATCAGTAACGGCACGATGAGCAGATCAAAAAGCAGGCCGCCGTACGCCAGTATCCATGGAATCCAGCGGGTATCGAGGACGTGAAACAGGTAAGGTTGGTCCAGCAAGCCAGCACTTCGCGCGATGCTGGTCGTGACATCACCACTCAACCAGTCTGGCTCGAATAGTTTGGCGAGTCCTCCGTAGAAGTAGGGGATGCCGAACTGCAGTCGCAGACTCCAGAGTCCTGCCCTGGGGATCGTGTCGTGTCGACTTTCAGGAGAAAGTAAACGAGCCAACGCAAACATGCGGTCTGCCGGGATCAAAACCATCAACAGGCATACGAGGCAGAGGAAGTAGTCGTGATTGACAGTGCGATAACGATCGAGCAGGAAGAAATAGACCGAGATAAGAAAAGCAATGGCGCACGCGGGGCGATAGAGCACTCCCGACAGAATGAACAGGGCGGCTCCGAAAAGAGTCCACGCCAGCGTGATAAGGAGGGGATCCGGCAGCGGCCGAACCCAGTTGAACAGCTCCCAATAGAAAAAATGTCCCGTGTGAGTGGTAAATTGTCTCAATTCGGAATTGGTAGCGTACTCCAGACTGTGGAAAACCAGAACAATTCCCAGGCAGATGCGGAACAGCGCAGTCGAGGCGGCACTCACCTCAGTGGTCAGTTCGTGATCGAGTCGTAATTTCAGTCGGGTGACAGTTGCGAGCATGCCTGCCTGCCGGATGCGTGACGACGACACGAAAGAGTCGTTCACTCATTGAAGGAATGTGGCCGACTTCCGCCGGACCCAAATAGAACTGTGATCCAACTCAAAGACCTGATCACAGATAATCAATTTTATACTTATGCAAGACATTAATAGATGCCAAGAAAACAGCATAAATCTATGTGGGTTACGGAGACTCTTCAATGAATCAACAGGCTATTCGAAAATACTTCAGAAGAATCCGGGAGCGTCCGCATACCGAGACGCGATAGAGGACCCCTCCTGCCGGATAAGCAACATGGTCCTGGCGGGCGCCGCAGGCAATCGAATGCAAAGTCGATCGATTCTCGGAGACGTCGCAAAGTGACGGGCGCCGCGATAAGGAAAGCCGACTACGGTTTGGAGCGTCGGGCAGCGAAATCGAGCACCAGGCCCCAAGGGATCGCGGGAAGCAGCGCTGCTCCGTCAGGCTGAGTAAACGATCACCCGCGCAGGCGAAGCGGGTATGCGGAAAGCATCGAAACAGCGTCCCTCATCTTGAGAGAGCAACCAATAAAAAAAACCTCTCCGCCATTTCGATTCCGAAACAGCGGAGAGGTTAAAAAGAGCCGCCGATGAGAGTCGAACTCACGACCTACGCATTACGAGTGCGTCGCTCTACCAACTGAGCTACAGCGGCAAAAATCTTGTATTGCAGATTCTTGTTGACTTCCTGTGGATTCGGTTTAATGTGGGTGACACCTGGAATGACACCTGAAACGGGAGAAACCGAAGAATGCAGGAAACCACGAAGCCGAAAAAGCCGTACCCCGACTTTCCCCTGTTTCCACACGCGACCAAGCGGTGGGCAAAGAAAATTCGGGGTAAACTGCACTATTTCGGACCTTGGAGAGATCCCCAAGGAGCACTGCAGAAATATATCGAACAGAGGGACGATCTTCAAGCCGGAAGAACACCGCGCCTGAGGGACCCCGATGGTTTATCCATTCGCGAGCTGTGTAACCGATTCCTTACGTGGAAAAAAGGGCTCCTGGATTCCGACGACATCAGCTATCGCACTTTTTCCGACTGCATGAGGACTTGTACCATCATTGTCGACCACTTCGGGAAAGACAGGATCGTAGAGGATCTGGTTCAGGAAGATTTCCAGGAATTTCGCGTCGAGCTCGCGAAGACGCGAAACCCCGTATCTCTCGCCGATGCGATCGGGAGAATCCGTTCCGTCTTTAAATTTGGATACGATTCCGGACTTATGGACAAGCCGGTGCGGTACGGTTCCGGTTTCGCGAAGCCGTCTCGAAGGAAGATGCGGGAGGCCCGTAATCAAGCGGAAGCACGAATGTTTGAGGCCGATGAAATCAACCTCCTGCTGGACGAAGCCGACGACGTTCTGAAAGCGATGATTTTGCTCGGTATCAATTGTGGGTTCGGCCAGAGCGACCTCTCCAGCCTTCCCAAAGCGGCGATTGACCTCGAGTCAGGCTTTATTGACTATCCACGACCGAAAACAGCTATCCCGCGCCGGTGTCCACTGTGGCCCAAAACCATCGAGGCTCTGAAAGTCGCGATGGAGAAACGGCCGGAACCCAAGAATCCCGCCGACGCAAATTTGTGCTTTCTGACGCGAAAGGGAGAGCCATGGGTGAAGATCAGCCAAGGGGAAAAGAAAGCATGGACGGATTCTCTGGGCTTAAGATTCGGTCGGCTGTTGAGGAAGATTCACCTGAAACGACCAGGGCTCAATTTCTATGCGTTGAGGCATACGTTTGAAACCATCGCCGGTGAGTCCATTGATCAGGTCGCCGTAAATTCTATCATGGGGCATGTGGACAATTCCATGTCGGCCGCTTATCGGGAACGCATCAGCGATGAACGGTTAATTGCTGTTTCAAACCACGTGCGAGATTGGTTATCCGAAGCCGAGGCCAAAAAATCCAAGGCCAAAAAGTAATGAGTCGATCATCGAGCGGGATAGGGTCGCTCCCGAACGTCAGATACCTGAATCTGGCTTCCCGCTCTTGTTTTCAGGACCAGCAATCAGGGGTTGGAAAATGGATGAATTTTTGTCGCGCATTCAAGCATGTAAGGTTTGGTGTGAGGAGACGCACAGTGTCTTTTCCTATTATGTCAAAGCTTTAAAGCGAGCAGTGACGGAAAATGTAGGCGACGAGGGCTTTGGTGACAGAGAAGTGTTGAGGACTTCCGTGCAAGTGGTTCTCGATTGGGTTTGGGGGAAGAGACTGTGCTTCCACGAAAACGGCTTCTCGGAATTGTTCAGTGAGATTGAACGACGAAATATCAATCATTTAGAAGTTGTCGATTTTGGTAATGCGGGACCTGTCTCCACCGCAGTCGAAGCTTTGTTCATTATACTGGATTCATTGGATCGCGATATTGTCGAGCTTCCGTGGTCGGAGCATTCGGGAGAGGAAACCATCAGGATCATTCTGCCCGACGAAATGATACTCGAAGCTTATTCGCTGTTTAAGGACAAGCTGCTCAAGTACGACGAGACATTGATTAAAACCACTGGAATGCGAGCCCGTCTTGAATGTCTGAGAATAGAGGAGCAGCTAAAACTAGAAATCCATTCGCCTCCCAAATCAGCTGAAAAACCGGTTGCCCGGGGAAAGTCACGGAAGTGGATTGGGGAGGCACTCCTGGAACTCTCCGAAAACCCGGGAATGTCAGACAACCAGATTGCCAAGAGTATCGGGAAAAGTCATACGACACTCCGTAGATCGAAAGAGTGGCAGGGACTTCGGCAGAAACTCGAGCACGAACAGGCAGGTGAATTGACGAAGGGAGTTCAGCTCAATGGCGGAGTCACTGACGGTATCATTTCTGACCCAGTCTCGCGAATGTATGAGGACGAATGAGATATGCCGTACTCTGCGCTCGTGACGAGGCGTTGCACATTTTGACGCACATTCTTTTCCGCATAAATGCATGAAACTGTAGGATTATCCCCAATAGGAACGCACAACCCCTGCACGACATCTCTCTTTTTTTAGAGGTAAGTAGTCTTTTTCAGGGGTTTGAAATGCAATCGAAAAAACATCAGGTCAGGATGTTCACGCCACCCGAATTAGCTCAACTTTGGGGGGTGAAGCCTGAGAAAGTGATTGCCTGGATTCGGTCGGGCGAACTTCGGGCACTGGATTTCAGTACGAACGCAGGAGTGGGGCGACCGCGTTACCGCATCTGCGAAAATGATGCTCTCGCCTTTGAATTGCTTCGCGAGGTTCATGTCCCTACTCGATCGCGAAAAAGAGCGCGACCGCGCGGCGAAGATGTGATTGAGTTCTTTTGATCCGGGCCGATTCCCTCCTTCGAGCAAAGGAGTGCTTTCTTCAAGCAACTCCCAAGTCAGCCTCCTTGAAAGTCGATTTTTGAGGGGCGAAACCCAATGTTCGATTCTCATAGCACCGCTCACGGACCATTTCGAGCCTACAACTTGACAGATTTCTTAAGACGTATTGCTGGAAAAACTTCCTAAAAGGACGTCAGACATAGAGACTCGGGTAGCGCGTGCGATAGCAGGCGCAGCCAGGTCATGAATGAGGCGGGAAAGTATTTGTCCATGGATGATCTGCTTCGATGCGTGAGAAATGGGAAGTCGAGATCTCTCCCACGAGGGCGATTTGCAGCATAAAAATGCCCCTTCCCCCCCGGAGATGGTTATCTACTCCGGTAGCGTTAGTTGGAATCGAATGAATTTATGATGAGACGCTGCCGGCACGAAAACTCGAATGTTTTTCCCAGACTTTGCACTGACGGAAACTGGTGTAGAAGATGACCGCGGCTATGCAGGAGTCAACAGAAGCAGACCCTACGCGAATGGTACCTGCTTATGAACCGAGTGCTGAGCAAGCTTTATGTGGAGCGCTCATCGTCGATCATCGTCTTTTATCCGAGGTTGATCAGATGATTGAACCTGGTGACTTCGCGGATAATGACTTCCGATTGATTTACACTACGATCTGCCGCTTGAGGGATGAGGGCACGCCGGCGGATATGCTTACGATCTGCAATGCCCTGGATAGGGCTGGATTCGCGGGTAAAAAAGGTGTGGTCCACGTCACGGCGAGTGCGATAGAGGCAACGCCGAACGCTTACCACATCCGTTATTATGCGGAGATCGTCAAGGCAGCGTCAGAGAAACGCCATATTCGACAACTCGCCTTGCAGGTGGCTCGCGATGCGTCCGATCCGATGAGCGACCCGAACGAACTCGCCACGCGTTTGTGGGAGGGAGCGAACGGAATCGAGTCGAAATCGAAGCTGCCAAAGTTTATTACATCTCGCCAGTTGTCTGAGGAAACGAAGGACGTTCAGTTCCTAATTCAGGGTGTGTTGGTTGCCGATCAGCCATGTGTCATTGCGGGGGAGAAGAAGGCGCTCAAAACTACGACGATTATCGACCTCACAATATCGCTCGCTACGGGATTGCCGTTTCTGGGCAGGTTTCCTGTCATCAGCCCCGTGAAGGTCGGGATGATGTCCGGTGAGTCGGGACAATCTACCATAAAGGAAACGGCAAATCGAATTTGCGACTCCAAGGATATTCAACTGCGGGACGTGGATAACGTCTCATGGGCATTCGGATTGCCAAAACTAAATGACGCCCTAGTCGTTCAGGCGGTGGAAAGGTTTGTTGAACAGAATGAATTGAAGGTCTTATTGATCGATCCGGCTTATCTCTGCCTTGGGATCGGTGATACCGCGTCGAATTATTTCGGTGTCGGTGAACGGCTGGAATGTCTTAGCGACGTAGCAGGTCGGACGGGATGCGTTTTCGCGATAATCACGCACAACAGAAAGCCGCAGAAGGAACGCAAATACAAAATGCCTGACCTCGAGGACATCGCCTACAGCGGGTTCCCGGAATGGGCAGGCCAGTGGATACTGTTGGCCAGACGCGAGGAATATGACCCGGAGAAGGCAGGCGAGCATAAACTCTGGTTAAATATCGGAAGTCGGGCAGGCTTTGGATCCGGGTGGGCATTTGACGTGTCCGAAGGGACGATCCTCGATGCGTGCGGCCGCAGATGGGAGCACCGACTACTCTGCCCTTCCGAAGTCATCCACGAGCGTAAAGACGCGAGAGCGGCCGCTAGACGTCGGGATGACGAGGAAAAGTTCGAGTGGGCGCTCAAGGCTTTCCGGCGGAATCCCGACGGATTGTCTGTTAATAAGCTGAAAGAGGAGATTCCCAAGATTGGCGGGCCGGGCGTGGGGTTCTCCAAGGCACTTCAGTATGCAGAGGAACTGGAGCGACGAGGCAAGATTGAATCGGCACAGGTGCCTATTCGTGGAGGCAAGACAACAACGTCGGGGTTTCGTTTCATCCCTGACGATGGGTAAACCCTCTCAACTCTCTCGACTCTACTGGAGAGAGTCGAGAGAGGTAGAAGTTCTCCGTCTCTTCTTCTCTCCTCTCCCGACGTATTTAATACGTCGGAGAGAGAGGAGAGAAGAAAGGGAACATCTGTTGGAACGAACATCGCCAAGTCATCAGAGGTGACTAACGAGAAGATGCAAGATGGTAGCCAGCTGCCACTCCGTTGGAGACAAGAGTGGTTCATTGCAAGTCCCGGTCACGGACGGCGCAATGATCTCGATCGGCGTTTGTTGGAGCCGGTTGGCGAAGGCTTCATAGCGGTCAGTCGGACTATGACTGGAGTTGAAACTCAAGTGACAGGCAATCGTGTAGGACGTGTTAACGGACCCTAAGGTGAAAGGCGAGCATAGTTTAGGATGTAAGATTTCTGGTTTTGGACACCGCGTCGAGTTTAGCCTACAGAACCGCATAGGTACTTTTTTGAGATGATTTAATAACTATCGCAGCGGGAACAGCCGCCATTGGAAGCACAGTTTGTTTTTTTGTTTTTTCAATTTCAAAGGACAACGGAATGAAAGATTTGAAATCGTTGGAGGAGTGTCGGAAGACTCTGGAGGAACTCCGGGACGAGTTGGCGAAGGATCGTCTCCTTAACGCATGGAAGCAAACCTGCTTTTACATCGCCATGTTCATCTACTTACGAGCTGTGGTTTGGATTGTCTTCAACTTCTAAATCCCCTCACGCTCACACCCTTTCAAAATGGAGTTTCACAGCATGAAGATAGAATCACGTTCCCTAGCCGATGTCCGGCCGTACGAACAGAACCCGCGGCTCAATGATAAGGCGGTGGCGAGTGTCGCCTCGTCGATTCAGGAGTTCGGGTTCCGGCAACCGATCGTGGTCGACCCGGAAGGGGTGATCATCGTCGGTCACACCCGCTACAAGGCGGCTCAGCAACTCGGTCTGGAGAAAGTCCCCGTGCATGTCGCGCGGGGGCTGACCCCGGCCCAGGTCAAAGCGTACCGCATCGCCGACAACAAATCGGCC
>PABD01000011.1 GCA_002702685.1 Planctomyces sp. | reverse complement strand
TCATCCGCGAGAATGACCGCCGGTTGATGAATCATCGCACGGGCAAGCGCGGTACGCTGCTGTTCGCCGGCGCTCAGCATGGTCGGAAAACTTTCCGATCGAGGACTCAGGCCGAGCCGCTTCATCATCGTCTCGACCGCTTCCGGATCCTTTGAAAGTTGTCCCATGCGGATATTGTCGCGGACATTGAGGTAGGGGACGAGGTGAAACATCTGAAAGACGAAGCCGATTTTCTCGGAACGAAACCGGCTGAGTTCGGCTGGGGAACTGTTCGTCACTTCGATCCCGGCGACATTCACGGTGCCCCCCGTCGGTTGCAGCAAGCCCCCGGCGATAAGCAGCAACGTGGATTTCCCTGTTCCACTCGGTCCCTGGATCGCCACGAACTCGCCCGGTTCCACTTTGAAAGTCACTTCGACGAGCGGTTCGATCAATTCGCGTCCCGTCTGGAACTGTTGTCTGACTTTGCGAAACTCAATCATCATCAATCCTGACGAAGGGTTCGGGCGGGATCGCGCGTGATGGCGAACAGGGTGGGAACAAGACTACAGAGCGCGGTAAAGAGCGGTGCGATCGTCAACGACTGCCGCAGAAGTTGCGGATCAGATTTTAACCCCTTCGAAGTGAGTTGAAACAGATCCTCGCCATACGCGAGCATCAGTCCGGTAGCGGCATAGTACCCGGCGACGGCTCCCACTAATCCGAGCAGCACGGCTTTGCCGACGAAGAGTACACCGATGGAGCCCGAGTCGTAGCCGAGTGCTCGCAGAATGCCGATCTCGGGAACGCGTTGGCGGGCGTTAATCATTCCCAGGGCGATCAACCAGGCTCCGCAGGTAATCAGCACGACCGGTGATACGAACGCCATCGTTTTGCTGATCAATTGTCGTTGGCGGGCGCGTGCTTCGGCCATTTCCGAAAGCATGATGATTTTGGCTTCCGGAAGAATCTCTTCGAGTTCGTTTCGCAACAGGCCGAGCGGGTTCTCATCCGGAGTCAGGCAGAGACAATCAATAGCTTTGACTTCGTTGATCTGATCGGGAAGTGCGAGGGCCGACTGGATTTCGTCGAGATTGCCGACGATGCGTAGATCATCAGCCGTTCCCATCTCGGGGCTCACGCGGTCGATCCTGAATGTCGTTTCCCCGACTTTGATTTCACCGTCACGTTTGAGCTTGAGTTGCTGCGCGATTTCTTTGCCGACGTGCACGGTCCCGGGTTCAATCTGAGGGGACATATCCGGCTTTTTCATGCCGGGGGGATATTTTTCTTCCGACAGTCCCGTCGCGATCGCGGAAACGCCATCGATCTCGATCCGTTGATGAAGCGTCGCGACGAGGTGGTTGTAGCTGACGTTCTCGTGGGCGATGAGTTTGTCGAGCACGGATTCATTCATCGTCGCATCGGTGAAACCGGCGAGATAGAACTGCGTCATGTCCGCGTTCTTCGGGATAATGCGCAGATTGAATCCGAGGTCGCGTACGATTCGACGTGTTTCCCGTTCCGTCGCTGACTGCACCATGGCCACGATAACGAAAACGGACACAGTCATCGCCACTGCAAGGACCGACCAGAATGCGTTGCCGCGACGGTATCGCAGTTCTTTGAAGATAAGCTGAATCGGTTTCATGCAGCCGGGGCTCGTGAGCAATAACGTGAACGGGAAGGGATCAACGCTGAGAACGAGGTAAGGGCGGGCGAGGTAGCTCCATTTTAGAGGATCACCTGGTGGCTGAGAAGTGGACGTGCGCCAAAGTTGGCACGCAAAAAAACGCATCCCGCTCGAAGGCGGGATGCGTTCATGAATTTTGAGTGAACAACTTCGGGCTCGCCGGTCTGCGGGACCCGCGTTGTTCCTGTAATATTAACGATGGTGACGATGCGGTACGGTGTAGTGCATCTGCTGCGTCGCGGCGGGATCTTCCGGCGGAGTTACCGGAGCCGGGTTGTAAGTCGGGCCGCGATCCGCTTTAGGCGCCGGGGTCGGTGTGGGAGAATCGTAACTCGGTCCGTAGGCCGGGGCGGACTCATACACGGGGTAACCGCAACCGGGGTCGTAAGCACACCCGCAGGTCTCGGGAAATCCACAGCCACAGGTCTCGGGATAAGCACAGGCACACGACGGCGGATATCCGCAGGTGTCCGGTAACGAGCAGGTTACTTCCGGCATTTCACAGCTGCACGATTGCGGGAATCCGCAGCCACAAGTCGCCGGCATTTCATAACCGCAACTGTGAGGCGCTTCGCAGCTGCACTCCATCGGCATGGTGCAGTCCGGTTCGACCGCGGCGCAGCTGCCGCAGTTCGGTTTGTCTTTATCAAACCATTTGCACCAGAAGCCGACCTTCTTGCACTGCTGTTCGGTGATGCCCGTGCAAGGATTGTATTTGTAAGAACAGTGGTAACAACCCGTCATCGTCATAACGAGCATCAGACCGGCGCAAAGCATCCCTGCTGATTTCATGGTGCCCCCCTAAAATGGACCGGGTTGTGACTGCCCTACGCTCGAGCGAGCCCCATTGCCCATATCCGTCACGCGACCTTGCGGACGGAATTCTTCAGTACATTACGAAATAGTTTTACTGTAATTTCAGAACTGCTTCCGTCAGGCGGACGCAGTCATTCGCCAGTATCGTATCGTCGTGCCGAATAGGGGGACTTTATGGTTTTTCCCGTTTCCATCGATTAAACGAATTCGCCTGTTTACGCCGAAAACTACTTCGCGCGCGAAGCGTTTCCAGTCGCTGCCGGCCTACTCGATGTTCGCCAGATTCGTGAGTAATGGATCGTTGATCGCTTCCATCCTTTCCAGGATCCGCTGACTCAATTCGTCTTTGACAGCGAGGATGACGACATCATCGGATTTGATGAGGTTCTCGTTCTCCTCCGGATCTTCCGTGAGATGATACAACTCGTCTCGTTCAGGATTGAGGAAGTCCCGGATCAACTTCCACTCGGGGGTGCGGTACATACGCATGTGCGTTTGCGACTGATGGTGCGTGCTGTACTCGGCGTAGAAATCGTCGTTCCAGTCGTCCGGGGTCTCTCCCTTCATCAGCGGAACGAAGCTGCGACCGTACTCCGTCGCCACGGCAGGTGCTTCCACCCCCGCCAGATCCAGCAACGTGGCGAACCAATCGAGACTCCCGACCGTATGCTCGACGACCGTACCCGGTTTGATCATGGCGGGATAACGAATGGCAAGCGGCACGCGGATCGAATGGTCGTACATGTTCGGCCGTTGCATCTTTGGAATGTTTTTCGTCGGCTCGGGAAACTGCGTCAAAATCCAGTGACCATTCCCTTTGTGCCAGATCCCATTGTGTCCCATGTTGTAGCCGTGGTCGCTGCTGTAGATGACCACGGTGTTCTCCGAGAGTCCGAGGTTGTCGAGCTCTTCCAGCAGTCGGCCGATGTTCCGGTCCACACTGGTGATCGACGCGAGATACTCCCGGGTTTTCTGTTTAACTTTCGACGTATCGAGCTTGGGGTAGTCCGGATTCGGGATCGCCGGATCGAGGTCCTTGTAAGGAGCCCAGTCCGAATCGGCGACCGGCAGCCAGGGAGCATGCGGCGCGCGATAGTGAAGTGACAGAAGGAACGGCTTGTCGCTTTCTTTCTGAATAAAGTCGATCGCATCGTCAGTCAGAATGTCAGGGAGCAAGCCCTTGAGCTGTTTTTCTTCTCCGTTGACTTCGAGGGTCGGATCCTTGGGTTTGTTCCCTCCGGCAAGGAACCCCATGAAGTAATCGTAACCGAAATTCGTCGGGTGAAACTGCTCTTCGGTACCGAGGTGCCATTTCCCGATAAGGCCCGTCCGATAGCCGGCCTCTCTCAAGGCGCGCGGCCAGACCGGGTTGGTGGGGTCGAGTCCGATCTTTGGTTCATTTCTCGGATTGATCCAGTCGGTGATCTGCAATTGCGATCCATAACGGCCGGTCATCATTTCCGCCCGCGAAGGACTACATACCGGTGTCGCGGTGAAAGCATTGGTAAACCGCGCGCCTTCCTTGTAGATGCGATCCATGTTCGGCGTCTGCACATGCGGATCACCCGCCGCGCCGACTGCCCACGCGGCATGATCATCGGAAAAGATGAAAAGGATGTTCGGCTTCTCAGCGGCGTGGAGCGAAGTGACCGCGAGACTGACGACAAACATCGTCAACAGCAGGAGGGTTCGTTGGTGAAGGCGCATAAGGACCTGTCCTGGTTGATGTGAGCGAGTTCATTCTTGAATCTGGTATTCGTGGATCCATTATTCCGCGCGGTGGAAACGAAAAACAAGGCTGTCCTCCGGTGAGAGAACAGCCTTGCGCATGTTTTCAGATTTAAATTGGATCGATATTTATTGGATCGATCTCAATTTTTCGAGCGGTATCTTCACTTTCGCAAGATAGATGTTCGTTTTCCCTTCGTGCGAAGAATAATAGCTCACCCACAGCAGATCGTCTTTCCAGACCAGGCCGGCATAGCTCGTGTCGCCTCCCGAAGGAAGGGCGAGGAATTCGGTGGATTCCGCTGTTTCCGGATCGATCCAGCAGAGCGACGTGCGAACCGGCTTGTCGTACAGGCGTACGGCGGCCACGATGCGACCATCCGGTAGCTGCAACATGTGCGGTCCACCCATGCGGACGTTCGTGCTCTTGAAGTCCCACTCGGTATATGGCGGTTTGGCGGTTCCCCACAGCGCGGATGTATCGTCTTCGCGGTTGTCCCGACGCAACAGGCAATAGGCCGTGTCATCTTCCGTGAAGATGATTGAGCTTTCGTTTGTGTAGCCCTTGCTGTTGAAGTCCTCTACAAGTGGGGTGAAGTTTCGTCCGTCAGGGGAGGAGTAAAGCACGGTACCGCGGCGATCTCCCGTGTGGTACCCGACGCCGTAGCAGGTCCCCTTGTGCCAGGTGACACGCCACAACCAATTGTTTTTGTCACCGATGAAGATCGGATCGCTCCAGTCGCGACCATTGTCCGAGAACCAGACATACGATTCATGTTTGGTGGCGGTCGGTGTAACTCCCGCCTGTTTCTGTTTCTCGTAGGCTTCCATGTAGCCGGCACCCGCGAGCATCAACTGGCCATCGGGCGTGACGGTGATCTTCGCATCGCGCAGGTCGGCTTTGTCCGAAGTGATCAGTGCCGCCGACTCCCACTGGTCGCCATCTTTGGAGACGAGCACCCGCAGGGCTCCGTCAGGCGAGACGTGTTTCTCGCCTTCGCGGAAAACACAGAACCATTCACCGTTGTGATGTATGAGATCCGTGAAGGCGTTATGGGGAGCGGCGTCCCAGATTTTTGTTGCGCTGACGATCTCGGCTTCTTCGGCCGCCTGTACTGGAGAGATCGGGAGCAAAGCGGGGAACATCGCCAGGCAGAGTAGCGCAAAACGGTAGCGTCGTGAAATCATGTGAGCCTCATCTTTTCTCGTTTGATCTGTGGATCAATATTCAATCCGACGTCTTCATTATCAAGACGTCTTCTGTCAGCGTAACTGACCCCTCCAGCTTAACACAACTTGAACCATGGCGACCCAGCGAATTTTCATGAGATTGCTGAAGGCATGATACAACGGGTTTCCTCAATCGTGGCGTCCTTTCGATCAGCGACGGAATATGCGAGAATCCCCCGGTCGGGTGGCCGTGGAAAGTGCGATTCGACGTTTCTGCAACCTCTCACCGCAACAGAAAAGAGTTCCTTCCATGCGTCCGAATCGTCTGCGCGAACTGCTCAGTGCTGATAAACCTTCGCTCGGCACTCATGTTCACATCTCCTGGCCGACCGTCATTGAACTCATTGGTCATTCGAAGCAGTTCGACTATGTCGAATTCGTCGGTGAATATGCCCCATATGACCTCTACGCCCTCGAGAACATCGGTCGCGCGATTGACCTGTTCGATAATTTCTCGGGCATGATGAAAATCGAGCAGGAGCCCCGGTTGCAGCTCGCGATCCGGTCGATCGGCTCCGGAATTCAGAACCTGCTCTTTGCAGACATCCGCACGGTGGAAGATGCGGAACATTGCGTCAAAGCGACCCGCGCCGAGTGTCCGGGCTCGGATGGTCTCCACGGTGTGGGAATGCGTCGGGATGTCGGTTTCGTCCTCGAAGCGGGCACACCCGCGTTCGTGAAAGCCCTGGATGACGCCGTCGTCGCCTTGATGATGGAAAAGATTCCGGCCATCGACAACATGGAAGCGATTATGAACGTCAAGGGGGTCGACATGGTGCAGTTCGGTCCTGCCGACTACTCCATGAACCTCGGTCTGACAGGTCAGTTCAAACATCCGAAGGTCTTGGAGGCGGAAGAGCGTATGATTAAAACGGCCCATGAGTGCGGTGTCGCTCCGCGAGCGGAAATCGGCTCACCGGAGCAGGCGAAACGGTATCTCGATCTCGGCGTCAAACACTTCTGTATGGGAACGGATGTTTCCGTCCTCTATGACTGGTTCTGCAAGAGCGGCGATGACCTGCGAAAAACTCTGGATGGAACGGCCGAAGGCGTGAGTGGTGCGAGTGTTCAGCGTGAAGAGAAAAGTTATCGCGGCTAAGGCCTCCCCCAGTGGTTCAGAAGCTACCCTCGAAACAGGCTTTGGCCTAGACCGCCTTCTTTCTCCATATCTCCAACTCTGGCATGGAATTACATTTCTTTCGAGTAATTTCCAAAAACGTGTTGACTTAAAAATGGGAAACCAGTATTTTCCGCCGCGTCGATCAGGCGACGCCGGAAACCGGCGGCAACGGTTCGATATAAAGTCTTGCGTTAATTTGAGTTGGATATTTCATCTCCTTCGACAAGGATGTTGATAACGGAGATGTAGCGCACGGGTTTCATTAGAAACTGTGCAGGCCTGAGCCGTGAGCAAGGATGCAGATCGGTTTCAGTTCGCCTTCCCTGATTAAGCAGGAAATTTACTTACAATCGCCCCCGGGAGCGGATCGGTCACCTTAGCCCCCCTAGGTTAGCCGTCCCTTCCGGGTTTTTTATGCGCGCTGCAAAATGAAACACTCTCCGACTCTGTTGTATTGAAATGGTGCATGTGTGCTGTTTTGCAACACTCGGCTCGGGGCGTCAAAATCGAGTCGATTCCTCGTTTTTGGTTGTTTCGAACTGCAATGCCAGCGTTTGCCGATAAAAATTTAGAAAATCGCCCCGATGGCACGCAGGATGCATATATAATCTTTCGCCTTCGGGGGTAAGCGTTGGCCCGCACTTACTTCCAATTGGCACATTATAGAGCGTTACAAGTTTCTGACTTGTAACGCTCTTTTTTTGCGCTCACCACCGCGCATGAAAAACGCGACCTGGCCGGTTGGCAAAGTCGCGTCGCTGGTGGTCTCAGAACCTTCGTCGGCCGTTAAACCTGCGGTTCCCAACCCGGTTCGTATTCCCGCTTCCAGTATTTCATGGCCGTGTCGTCACCAATGATGTGGCCATTTTCCGGGTTGCAGTGCAGGGTGCGGCCTGTTCGCTGGGCGATATTCCCGAGGTGGCAGAGCAGCGTACTCTTGTGGCCTTCTTCGATCTCCGCGTTCAGCTTGAGCGGTTCATTATTTCGGACGCACTCGAGGAAGTTCACAATGTGCTCGTCGTCTCCCTTGTTCCCCGACTGTTCCAACACGACCTTGTCCTTTTTGTCGTATTGGGTGAAGTTCCCGTTCGCGTCGATCACGATCGTGCCGTTTTCACCATAGAACGTGGCGAATTCATTATTGTGCCCGTTGCAACTGAGTCCTTCCCAAGTGATCGATTTGCGATCCTTGAACTCGAACCCGACTGTGTGCGTATCGGGCGTCTGCTGATCATCCTCGAAGGCGTAACGACCACCGGCGGAAGTCACCTTGATGGGGAAGTCGACCTGCAGTGCCCAGCGGCAGAGGTCGAGGGAATGCACCCCATTGTTGCCCAGTTCGCCGTTACCCCAATGCCAGAACCAGTGCCAGTTGTAGTGAATCCGGTTGTCCATGTACGGAGTCCGCGGAGCCGGCCCCTGCCATAAATCGTAATTGAGTTCCGCGGGGACTTCAGCTGGCTCCCCTGTGCCGATCGAAAGGCGCGTGGCGCTGTGGTACCCCTTGGCAGAATAAACCCGACCAATAGCTCCGTTGTGCATCATTTCCATCGCCGCTTTGATGTTTTCGGAACTGCGGCGTTGGGAACCCATTTGTACGACGCGGTTGTGTTTCCGGGCCGCCTGCACCATCGTTTCCCCTTCCCAGGGGTTATGGGAGCAGGGTTTTTCGACATAGACATGCTTTCCAGCGGCGCACGCAAGAATGGTCGCAGGGGCGTGCCAGTGATTCGGGGCGGCGCATATCAGGGCGTCGACTTCGGGATCGTTCAGGATTTCCTGAAAGTCGCCGATCGCTTTTGGACGGGGGGCGCCGGTTTGTTCGACCTTGGATGCTCCAGATTCCGCGCGACCTGAATCGGTATCACAGGTATACCGAACTTCCACACCGGGCTGCTTCGCAAAGCGGGTCGCCAGCGCGCTCCCTCGTTGCATCCCCATGACACCGATGACGACTTTGTTCTGTTCGGCATCGGCTCCGCTAGCGAGCGTGGAGTTCAGCGCCGCGATTCCCGCGGCTCCCAGAGCGGTCTGTCCCAAAAATTGTCGACGATGCAGACGTTCGGTCATGCGCGAATCTCCTCCCGATTAATCAAAACCCGATTAAACAAAAAATGTGCAGGCAGATGCTCGCAGGCGAGCTGTCTACTGATCTCATATATCAATGGTGACTTAAGTGTACTGGCTGATCAAAGTCAGATCAATCAAAATGCATACACTTTGCGCGGCCACCCCTCGACGAGCCGCTCAAGTGTCAGGCTTTCGCATCGCTCGCGATTGTAGAGAACCCTGCAAAACATTATGAATTGTGCCTTTGTCTCACTGAGAGGGACCTGCGCTTCACCTATTTTGCAGGAGTTATATGAATACAATTCTGAAAACCGTGCTGCTGCTGATCTGTTCCAACGTCTTCATGACCTTCGCGTGGTACGGGCATCTTAAAGAGATGCGCAGCAAGCCCTGGCTGATCGTCGTCGTCATCAGTTGGGGAATCGCATTTTTCGAATACCTGTTACAGGTGCCGGCGAATCGCATCGGCTATACGGCGATGACCTTGCCACAGCTGAAAATCACGCAGGAAGTGATCACCCTCGCCGTCTTTGTTCCGTTCAGCATTTATTTCATGCAGCAGCCACTGAAGTGGGACTACCTTTGGGCCGGCCTCTGCCTTCTCGGTGCCGTCTATTTCATCTTTCGCAGCTGAACCCCTGGTGCTGACTCGCTTCCACTTTATATCTGAACTTGCCCTGCGGAAAAGAATTCAGGATAGTTCAGATCAATTCGTGATCGATGCGACAGGCCGCAATCGACTTCTACCGACGGATCCGTCGACCGAACCGCGCTCCCGAGTGACGGGAAACAGGCAGCGACTCCGGATCGCTGCTGGAAAGTAATCTATGGGCCAGGATCACCGCGAGAATTCCAAGTTCGGTACATTCGGAGGTGTATTCACTCCGTGCACATTGACAATCCTCGGCGTGATCATGTTCCTGCGATTCGGGCAGGTGGTGGGTCAGGCCGGGGTCCTCTACGCCCTCTTCATCGTCGCCGCATCCAAACTGATCACCAGCCTCACCACTTTATCCCTTTCGGCGATTGCGACGAATACGCGCGTCAAAGGGGGAGG
>PABD01000010.1 GCA_002702685.1 Planctomyces sp. | reverse complement strand
TTGGTCTGCTCTTGTAGCTTGAGCCGACACACCAAATGCTACGTGGGTCGACTCGAAGTCAGTCTAGCGGCATTTCGATCGTCTTCATGATGCGATCTGTCTCGGCGAGAATCTTCAGCATGCTCTGATAGTGCTGGACGTCCTCGTAATCGAGCGTTCGGCCTTTGCGGTCCTTCAGCCATTTCTGCGCCGGCTGATAACCGCCGACAAAGAAACCCCATGAGACTTCCGGCGCATCCTCAAAGCGCTGGTCCTTGTTAATCCAGACATGACCGCCGCGGAATTCGGGTTTCTCGACCTTGCCGTCGCCCTCGCCGACGAAGGGATAAGGCGTATTTCCGACGGCAGCCGGCTCCATGAGGTGCAGGCGACGCAGTTGGCCGCCTTTGTCCGACACGTCCCAAAAAACGTCTGGGCTCGCGGGCCAGGGAATACGCGGGAAATCGGTCTTCAGGAACTCCGCGTAGACCTCGCGATAGGCGGGGCAATAAAGAGCGCCATAGATGTAATCGAACACCGAAACCTCATCGGGCTCGCCGCGCGAGGGATGTGTCGCCAGCTCGCGCAGCTTGGCGTAGAGCTTGGGCTCGAAATTTATACGGCGAGTTTGATCGAGTTCAGAGGGCTCAGGGTAGATGTAGAGCGGTGCGAACGAGTTTGCCTCCTTGCTGCTTAGAGAGTGGTGTTGAACTAGATCCTGATAGACGAAAACGTCGGAAAACGACCGCGGAGTTTCAATTCTCCGAGTAAAACCTAGGCAATAGTTCCCCCGCTGCATATGCCTCATCGTTCTGAGTAGCGGGCGCGCATAGAGGCCCCGATTGTTTCCTGTGTAATGAGTGTAACGGATGTCGAACGGGCGATAATTCAGACGACGCAGCGTTTCTCGACTGACGAGCGCTGCGTCAGCCTTGGCAGTGGGTACGGTCCAGTCTTGGCCGTCTTTCTGCTTTAGCTTGAAGCGTGCCCTAATCTCAGGCTCCGACAGTCTTTGCAACGCGTCTATATTCCGTTCGAGTTGATCATGATCTATGGCCGAGACGATGTGGTCCCGCCCAATGACTGCGCCCACCGAATATAGGGGCATCAGGGTCGTGATCGCGATGCCGTTCGCATAGGCCTCCTTATGCTTGCCGCTTCGCTCGACAAACGAGTACGATGGCGCGGATGGTAGGAACGCTTCTTCCTGATTTCTGAGAGTGGCTTCCCAAAGCCATTTATATTTCTGCTCTCGCTTGCCCCACACATTTTTGGCGACAACAGGAGCTAGTTTCCGCTGGGCACGAATCGTGTCCGCCTGTTCGTTGGTGCGGACCGCAACAATAATTGCGACGCCTTGCTGAATATCGAACACGTTTTGGTCAGGACCCCCATCTGGTGTTCGCTCCTGGCGGTTGGAGTTCCCATGAAGATCGTAGACATAGATCTTGTCGAACGACGATAACAAGTGCCAACGCATTCCACGAAATGTGGGATTATCTAGATATCCATGATTTGTAATTAAGCCTAAAACCCCGTGTCCGTTTTTCTCAATTAGCGACTCCGACATGCGAATAAATTTCACATAATCGTCATCCAGCCAGTGTTTGCGTTCTCTAAGCTTTGCGTGGCCGCCAGGTTCTTTTTTGTAGGCAGATAGGAGGCCCTTGATCCATGTGCCATTGTTCTGAGATACGCCGCTATACGGGGGATTGCCTATAACGCACATGATCGGCATGTCGCGCTTGATCTTGTTGGCTTCTTTGACTTCGTTTGACAGCCATTTCGCAAAGGGCAACGTATAATTCGCGGCCTCGCCTTCCTCCAACGAGTTCGTGAGATAGACGCTGACCCGCGGCGGCTCGGCCGTTGGCTCGTACCCGAACTCGCGCAGCACCATCTCAAGCTTCAGATGGCACATGGCGTACGACGCCATCAGAAGCTCAAATCCGTGGAGGCGCGGGATCAGATCTTTCTCGACATAGTGCGGCCACATCCCCGGCGCCGTGTCTCTGACTCGCGGCGCGATCTGTTTGACCACTTCGGCAAGAAAAGTGCCGGTGCCTGTCGCCGGATCAAGTATTTGCACGCGGTGAACCTCTTTAGTCTCGATATGCCTCTCTCCGCTTTTGAATTCCTTTCCTTTTTTGGTAAGCCTCGCCGTCCCAGTATCCCACTGAACAGTAGTCTTTGAAGTATCAGCGAGCCCGTCGGGTAGGCCAAATTCCGTTTTCAGAACCTCGTCCACCGCACGAACAACAAAGTTCACCACCGGCTCAGGCGTGTACCAGACGCCACGCAGGTCTCGCTTCTCGGGATTATAGGCTTTCAGAAAGTCTTCGTAGAAGTGCAAGAAGGGGTCGTTGCGCTGAGTGGTCTTGCCGTATTTTTCCATTAGGACGGTAACGTTCGAGGCGCGGAAGACACGCGCCAGATCGTCGATCATCCAGGAGATGCGCGGATCTAGATTCGGGCCAGCAACGTACGTGAATAGATTGCGTAGGAAGGGGTTGCTCTTTGGCAAGAGTTCCAGGGCTTCCTGTCGGCTAAACGTGTCTAGCGAGGTGTCGTGTAGCCGCGCCGCAAACATGCCGTAGGTGATGGTCTCGGCGTAGATGTCGGCGAAGTCCAGAATCGAGATGTCATGGATGAGATGCTTCTTGAAGGCGTTGTATTGGTCCATCAGCTCTGATGAACCGTCCCTGTCCTCCATGAGAGAGTTGGCAAGAACATCTCTAATAAGAACTGTCTTGCCCGCCATGCGCTCGGCCAACGCCCGCGATGACGTGATAGTCTGCGCGGTCTGCGCGATGAATTCGCGCAGCAGCGCTTCAAGAGCGGCAAAACGCGCTGGAATAGGCTGTACGCCCATCAAGAATTCTGCAATGCGCACTTCGTGCTTTAGTTCTCCGTCGCGATACCATTGCCATTCAAGGCAATTCGTGTACAGGAGGTTCTGAAGGCCCGCGATGTAGCGTTTTTTCTGCGCTAGGTTGGCATCCGTCATGGCCTTAAGATCTACAGGCAGATCTTTGGCTTCGCAGTGGCCGATCACGATGTCACCGCGACTTATGGAAAAGTCGGGGGCGCCCACTTTCTCTCGGCGAGGCTCATTCAACGCCGTGACGGCTGGCTCAAGAGAATTGAAGAGCTTTTGAAGCGCTGGCCGATAGGAATGTTCTGTGGCGCGCCCGGTGCTATGAGCTGCGACAATACTGTTCATAAATTCCTGGATCAAGCGGGCGCACTCCCCCGATGCCTACGCGCATGCACGCGGAACGGTCTGGTCTTGAGGTACTTACCGACCTGACGCCGATCCCGCAATGTTAGGTTGGTAGTCGCGAGGGTTTGTCCGCTTTCTCGGCCAAGCAGACGCCAGCAATAGCCGTTCGGCGACGACCGCGAAGGATTGCGTGCCAATTTTGGATTCGAGCAGCTATGCCCAGTTGGTTGGCATTTGTCCGATCATCATCGGAAATTCGATCACACAGGCCTTCCGCCTTTGATCGATTTCAGGCCATGTCGGGAGTAGCGGGCTGCGATCTCAGCCAGGCGATCGGGATCCGGGGCCTTGGGCTTTTCGAGATTGTCCGCTGCGGCACTCTGATCTGGCTGTTCTGTAGCCGCGCGTCGGGCATGCACGTATGGAGCAGCCCGAGTAGCGGCATCGAGTGCGAGCGCCTTCATTTGCCTGCCGTCCTCGAAATAGGCCTTCAATTTCTCGTCTGCGTCCGCAGCGTCTAGGGCCTCGATGCACGCCTGCATCAACTTCCCGGCCTCGCTATGAGCCCAACGCATGATGTCGAGCATGACGTCAAGGGGTGTATCGCCGGATGTCTCGACCGCATCAAGCAGAGCTCTTGTCTTCCTGTTCGGAATACCTGCCTTGCGACCCGCACCTCTGCGCCTGCCACCATGCTTACCGCTTGATTGATTTTGATTGTTTTTCAAGAATGGGTCACCTTTACCAGTCCGTCCGGGCCATCTCCGATCTTTTCGGAGACGATTTCTTCGACCGCCAAGCGCTCACCCCTGGCCATGGCCTGTAGTTCTTCGAGGCAGCGACTTGCCAGTGGGTTGGCCGTATCGATATGGCCGTAGCGTTCGAGTTGGACCTGGGCCCAATCGACCTGCCGCTTCCGCCGGATTTCGTCGTTCGCGCTATTGCGGCTCACGTGTGTCTTGCGATGCCGGCGCAGATGGCCAAGCCGGGCCTGAATGGGATCTGTGGCGTGCAAGCGGGAAGCCCTGCTGGGAGACGGCTTGAACCCTGCCGAGACGTAGGCCTGAGCTGCTGACACGCCCACGAGCAGGGCCTGAACAAAGGCCTCGTGCTTGGTATTGGGCAGGGGTTCGGTTGGATCAAATCTAGAGACCATGATTGGACGATTTCCTACGGATCGCAGAGGCGCAATGTGCACCTCGCAGGGGTTAGGGATGGTTGGGATGCTGAGGGCAGCTGACGCCGTGCCACGGTCGTCCTTGCTGCAAACATGCGGGTTAAGAGCCATCGGCCGCCCGCGCAATCTTAGAACCAATACTTTTGTAAATTAGCACTCGACGAGAGAGGTGTCATCACGTCGACGCGAGAGAAATGCCGACCTAAGGTGGTGGGCTCATGCGTTAGCGAAGCCGTGCGATCGTCGCGTGGTGGACTCCGTATGATCTTCCGATGGCCCGAGCACTCTCTCCTGCATCAAGTCGCTGCTTAGCTTCTGATTGTTGGTAGGGCGTGAGCTTCGGCTTGCGACCAAACCGAGCCCCACGGGCTTTGGCCGCATCGAGGCCGTCACGGGCACGCTTCACGATGCGCTGCCTCTCATCCTCGGCCATGGCACTGAGGAGCGCGATCAGGCCCCGCCCGAGGGGGGTCGTCAGGTCGAGATGGGGCTTGTCCAACACCTTGACGAATGACCCTCGCGAATGGATGCGCTCGATGATCTCTATACCGTCAAGCATCGAGGGTGTGGCTCGGTCCCACTCGGCCACGATCAGAACATCGCCTGTGCCGAGAGCATCGATGGCCCTCTCAAGCTTCGGCCGGCCACGCGTTTCCTTGCCGCTAGCCTTCTCGCGAAAGATCTGGTCGCATCCCGCGGCGCGCAGTGCGGCTATCTGTCGATCCAGGTTTTGGGAGGCCGTAGAGACCCTCGCGTAGCCGATTTTTTGCATCTCGTTTCGCACCAAGTTTGTATCCAGTCGAAGAGCCCGGTTTGATTGGATCGGAGCGAGCGGATCGAAAACCCTGGATTCCGCACCGCTCAGCCAAACAAAGACACTCTTCCATAAACGTATTTTTATTGGTACCATGACGGCATGACAAAGTCAAATATTGGTACCAAAAAACGGGGGCGTCCTGCTCGCACTGGGATCGGCACGCAAGTTGGTGCCCGCTGGCACGATGAAGAGCTGACAGCAATTGATGACTGGCGCAGGGATCAGGACGACATTCCTAGCAGGGCGGAGGCAATCAGGCGCCTTGTCAGAATTGCACTTGAAGGAACCGGTAGAAGGAGGAAGTGAGCCTCGCGGTTGCTCAATTGAGCAATTGATCAGTCACGTTCTCACCTTTGGGCAATTGAGCAACTGAGCAGTTGAGCCTTAGTCAGCGAGAAACGGAGATGCCTTCATAAAGCAAGCGAGCCCCGCAGCGGCTGGTACCCGCAGCGAGGCTCTTGATCGAACCCTAACAAGAGTAGGAGACGACCCATGACTTTAGATAGCTCGGCAATTTGCCGACCTCCACTTCGAAATTTTCGATACAACTATATCAGTCACATAGCCGGTCAGGCTTCATCTTCCATCTCAACGGAGGTGGTCCAATGATCAGCCATGTCCCCGGTCCGATCGAACGGCTCGCTTGGCGGCTGCATGCGCGCTGGGAGCGTTGGATGGACGGTCACCTTGCCGACGCGCCTGTCGAGAGAAGGCCTGCCGGAGGTACGGCGGTCCAGGCGGTCCTGCCGGTCCAGATGCCTCCGCTGCGCGGTATTCAGGCGCTTATCGCGCGCTGCACCGATGACGGGCTTTCCCAGCGTGAGATCGCAAGGCGACTCAACACGAGCAAGAGCACGGTTCAAAGGGCCCAAGTCCTGGCCCGAGAAATGGCGACAGGCTGAGTACCAGTGCGGCGGTCCAGAACCTGGACCGTCCTCTCTTGGGGAGAAGTGTATCGAGCCTGCGGTACGACCGCCATATTGACCGGTGGCGGCGATCTTGAGTGTCGAACCTAGCTCGAATCCATAGGGGGCAGGAGCCGCTGCGCATGTAGTTAATTGAAGCATTACCTAATGTCGAAGGTGCACGCGCTGTCCTCAGGCGGCTGAGAAACCTTGTCAAGGTGAAGCTCCAGCATATGCGTTCCCTAAGGGCCTCAGCTCAGGCGATGAAGTGGATCCGCAGTGTGCTGCAATGGTTGAAGGGTATCTCGGCTCAACTCTGGTCGATACTGATCAACATGCTGACGCCGAAGGAAAGGAAAATTTCCGGCAAAGTCGGAACTGGAGTTCTAGGCCTCATCGACGTCGGCGTTGAGATTACATTCGGCGACGGCAATCGCCCCGGAAAGACTGTATCTTGAAGGGCTCCACTCGAGCGAATGGCGGTCGCGCCAAGCTTAGTCACAGACATTGTCGTTGTAAGGTGACTGATAGCGTTCCGATGGGGTCTTCCAATCGAGGAAGAAGTGCATCGGATCGACGTCCCCTAAAAGTCTCCGGGCAAGCGAGAGGCGTTCGAGGACTGCCATCTTCTCATCAGTCGGTAACATATCGGCCCTCGCTTCGACCTCCATCAAAAACTGTTCGACGCCCTTCAATTCTGCCCATTTTCGAATCGTCTGCCTAAGGTCCTGGTGGCTGTTCTCAATCGATTGTGTGATCCGACGTCGGTCTTCTTCTCGCTTCTGTCGTTCAATCAATGCGAGACGTTCGATCCGTTGAGTTTCTGCGACGCGTTCGGCTTCCGCCAACTTCTCGGTGAGGGTGGCGGCTGATTTCTCGATAGTTCTGACGATTCTGGGCAGCGAGCTAGCTAGCGGTGATTTTGGCGTCTCCTGCCACTGAGTTGTCCAGTCCACCCGCCAAGAGGGACAATATGCAGCCAGGCGAAGCCTGCCCGACGGAACGGTTTTGGTCGTCGTCCAGGTGCGGTCGTCATGCCTCTTAGCTCTAAGTGTGGATCGATATTCAGAGTCCCGTATTTGCTTCCCATTGACGTAGCGCATGAGAACGTCTTCTGACATCTCGATGATTGCCAGTCCCACAGGCACTTTTCCAACATACACGACCGTCGGATCACTCGGCGTCCATAGGCTTGGGTAACGGTGTCTGTGTTGCTTGTTGTGCACTTCGTGCTCGTCGATTTTGACCCTATGCAAGCCTTGATTCGTTCCAAGCATTATGCGGTGGCCCGCCGCTTCGAGGGCATTGAACAGACTACTGGCAAAGCCGAATGCTTTCTCGAGGCAGGTCTTCGACGACGTGATGTCGACCAAACGTTTCTTGTAGGGCTTGAGATAATCGCCGTCTTCGATTGGGCGGCCATTCTCGAAGTGTTGTCGCGCGCCGCTAATCAACCAATGAGTGGGTGCAAGTGATCCCGACGGGAGCCGTTGCTCGTCCGCGCGGGGGCGCGGTAAGCTGTCAGTCGGGCGGAGTTCGCCACCAGGTTCCCAAGAAAGTTGGTCGCCGGGTTGTGCCTCCGGCAACGGCAAGTGCGAAGGGGTCATGCCTGCGTGTATCTTGGCCCAATAGCCTCTCCCCGGTCGGGGCACACTCAATGCGGAACAGACCCGCCCCAGATAGCTGCTAGATACCCCGAACTGCTCAGCCACTTGCGTCATGGGGCCGGACCACACAAGCTCGTAAAGCTCTCGACGAGATACCATCGGATGCTCCCTCCGATTAGGACTACTTCAGATTGTTGCGGGCGGCGCAGCCCGTTCGGTGCCGGCGCCGTCGGTCAAGCAGAGCTCTATAAAAGTGGCGCGAGCACACCTGGATTTCGCTATCGAATTGATGAGTACTACCCGGCGGCATAAGGTACAGACTAACGCGTGGGGTGGGGCCCGCTCCGGTAATTTCTAAGGATTGACAGCCCCATATTCTGCCGCGGACGGACAGTACGGACGCATGTAACAGTCTGCACATAGCGGGCGGCGCTCCTTGCAGAGTTCGCGTCCTAATTCAAAAGCGGGATAATCCAATAGCCCAGGGAATTCTGGATTGAGAGCTCGCGCCTTGTAGATTATGCGCAACACGTCCGCGTCTTGGGGACACAGCCGGAGGCGGCCGAACACCCGTCGCACGTGGCGATCAACTGATATGTCGATTGAGGTGTAGTCGGACATTGGGATTTTGAAGTCGCGGGCAAGTATGTTTGCTCCCATGGTGGCAAGCTTAGGCCCGACACCGTCGAACTCGAGGAAGCGGTACACCACTTCGGCACTTGACGGACGTTCACTCCAAATTCGAGAGGCGTCGCCCGAATAAACCTCCATGATCCGGCCGATTGCTGAATAGAAAAAATCGCTCATCCGATCGAAATAAAAATGCAGGCGGGGCGGACCGGCCATTAGCCGCCGGATGTCCTCATGGGACAACTCGGCAAGCCGCTCGATCGAAAAACTACCCAGGAGTTCGCTTACACGAAAAGGGATCATCCACGCTTGTTCCGCCTGGATCTGCTGATCCATGATGCATCCGATCACAAAGGCGTGCGGAAGTCTGTCGAGGGCGTTGAGCAGCTTGTCAGCTTCGACGTGCTTGGCAAAAATGACAAGAGCCGGAGGAGCGCTGAAAAGCCGCTCGCCTCGTTGAAGAAGCGCGTCTCGTATTTCCAGCTCTGACATTCTGTTGCTACCCCCTATCTACTTGTCTCCGTGGCTTCAGAGCCCCGCAGTGATGTTCTCGATGGACTATCAGTTGCTGCTCAGCAAGGAGCTGGTAGCCCCAAAATGTGGTTGTTAGGTTGCGGGCGCCTGAAGGACAAACTGAGCACGAAGCTGCCGTAACGCGTCGTAGGGGGTGATGAAGGTGATGTCGAGAGCGTTGCACACGTTGGGTATGGGAATGCGGCGCTTGATGTTGGGATTGGCCACTTCGTGCGTGATGATGGTGTGCTCGTTGGCGAGCGCGTAGGCGATGAGCCACGGGTCAGCGCCGCCCATGAAGTCGGCGATGGCGGCATCGGTGTAGGGGTCGTCGCGCTTGGATTCGACATGGGCGACGACAGTGCGGTAGGCCTCCTGGACATTTTGGGGCTCAATGGCGCGTAGCCAAGTGTGCTGCTTGCGCGCCCTGATCCATGTAGCGAGGTCGTCGTTGCCGTTGGCGATTTCGTCATAGATGGCGGCTACGCAAAGGAGGTCGCCCGCATCGCGCTCGCGGTCGATCCAGTCCCAGAAGGCAGGGCAGAAGTCGAGGCCGTAATATCGGTTCTTGGCTTCGATGAAAGTATTGGCGTCGAGGCAATAGGCCATCATCAAGTGTCCAGCTTGCGGGCAAGTTGTTTGAGTTTGTCCGGTTTCAAGGAAAGAAGGTGGCCGGCTTCGCGCAGTAGCATGCGGCCTTCGAATGCTTCGGTGAGAACGGCACGCGAAAAGGTTGGACTGTTGCGCATGCGCGAGAGGGTATAGAAGTCGGGTCCTCCTCCCTTGCCTTCGCGTCTTGGGGGTGGCTCGCGCTCGGTGGCTGCTCTGTCGTAGAAGGCGAGAAAGTCCGCGCGGGCTAGATGGCCAAGATCGAGGGCGCGCCTCGCGATGACAAGTCCGCTCACGCGGAATTCGCGGATAAGCGCGGCGACGTTCTGTTCAAGATACGCCTCGGCTTCTCAGGCACACCCAGCGACCTCCTCCCCGTGGAGCTGGGCAAGTGCGCCTACGAGAAGGGATCCGACGCCAAGATGCTCACCTTCCTCACCACCCCCTCCGTCACCTCCTACCACCGCACCGGGGAGTGGAGCATACCCGGGTTGTTGGACATGATTGCCAA
>PABD01000009.1 GCA_002702685.1 Planctomyces sp. | reverse complement strand
TGCCGGTCAGCAGCGGGATCGATATTTCATCCGATACGCGCACATCAATCGAACGTTGTATTCCCAATCGGGCGCGAATGCGAGCGGCTTCCTCGGTCAGATCAGCAGAGGCCGGAGTCGCATTCCGCACCACCCGGTTTAAACGTATCAAACCCATCCCCAACCGGAGGAGCATCAACCCGCTGACGGCGATCCAGAGGGAGAACAGCAGGGGGGGCCACGACATGGAACTCTGTTGCGGTTCGTCTACGGCCGGGGGCTCGGGTTCCACGACTGGGGTGACGCCGGCCGGTTCGATTTCTGCAGAGGCAACGGCGGCGACTTTCGCATGTTCTCTCGATTCCCACTCGGCTTCAAATTCCGATTCCATGATCGGCAGTTCGATCGGTGATAACGCATCGTCTTCTGATGCGATCACCGGTTCCACCATTTCGGGAACGACCGGCGCGAGTTCCGGGAGAGGAACAACCGCCACAACTTCGACCGGTTCTTCCGGACTCAGCAGGGGGAGGGGGATCTTTACGGTCGGGAAGGTGATCGTCCAGACGAGGAGCAGACACAAACTGCCGGCGAGCGCCCGCCAGATGAAGACGGCGTAGCGGGGATTCGCCTTGCGAACGATGAATCGCAGCGTCCAGGCGACGATCAACAACAGCGTGATTTTATCCAGCAGGATCAGCCACGCATGGGTCTCATCACCGACGAATTGCGATTGGGAAAACCAGGGAATCAGGCTCATCATCTCACCCCTTTTTTATATCGAAAGAACCCGCGAGGGTTCCTGTTGTCTCACGCTGCGCATCAACACAAAGCCGTCCGGCGATCTCAGGACTTTTCTTTTCCCGAGGTCGGTTCTTCGTCACTCGCTTCGGCAATCCGTTTGAGTTCGAGCAAATCGTCTTCGGACAGCTTTTCGGACCGGATCAGGTGGCAGAGCAGCTTTTCCACGGACCCGTCACAGCAGGCGCGGGTGAGTTCATTGAGCATCTTGCGAAAGGTCGACTCCTGCTTCGTGCGGGGGCGGTAGAAGTACGCCTTGCCACGACGATGCCGGGTGAGATGTCCCTTATCCAACAGGATGGACAGATAAGATCGCAGCGAAGAATTCGTGATCTCCCACGGAAAATGCTCCTGAATTTCCGCGGGCTTCATCTCGCCGTGCTTCCAGAGGATCTGCATGATTTCCAGCTCCCCCTTGGTAAATTCCGGCATCGTGTCTCTCCCTGTTAAAAATGATTTACGTGCGGACTGTACCGCACTTTATTCCGGCCCGTCAATAATTATGCGGACGATTCCGCACATTTACCCGAAAAAAAATTCACCAGGAGAAACGGGGGCAGTTGCCCGGATAAACATGCTTTCGTGCTGCGCGTCTTGTGTCACATTGAGCCTGGGAACACTTCTGTTTGGAACCACAGATGAACACAGATGGAGTAATGGTTCTACCTCGTTGGATACAGAAACCGGCGGAAGCTTCCATCGACGCGCAACAATAGCTTGCACTTTTAAGGGTGCAAGCCATGGATGTATACGGGGCGTTCACGTCTCAATACCCAATAAAAAAATCGCCGCGCGTTGATAGCCAACGCACGGCGATTTGATTGGATTAAATCAGGCCTGTAACCGGTTCGTCAGAACGACCAGCTCGGGACGCTGTTGACGGCGTACAGTTTGCTCTTGGGTTGCTGGTGGATGCCGTGGCTGCGGTTCCAGACTGAGTTCACTTCGATCTCATTCTGCACCGAGTGCACGTGGTCGATTTCCAGAACCGTCTCCTGAGCGAGTTGTTTCTGGTAGTAGGTGTTGACGCATCCGCGCAGGATGACATCTTCACCTCGCACGTCGACGGTGATCTTCTGTCCGAAGAAGTACGGATTGGAAATGATGGCGTTGTGGGCCAGCTCGTGCAGCGAGTGCTGGCCTTCCATGTAATCAGTGTTAGGCATGACAGGGGACCTTCTGTTGACCGTGACCGGGAGTTCGCGCGGCGATCTCCCCGTGAATAGGCCGGGTTGAGAAATGAGACAAAGATCCGGCGCGGCACCCTCCCATTCCCTTGGGAACTTAATCATTGGGGCGCGGAGCTTTTTTCCGAGTGTGTATCTCTCTTCGGCCAGCCGATCCACAAAGTTCAGGAGCTTTACCTTTCCGAACAGAAAAAATGGAGAGCCCACGAAAGAAGAACCGGCTTTGCGGCCTGTGTCGATTTTTCAGAGGAGGCAATAGTCGCCCGTTCTCCCCGCTGGTAGACTGAAGCGGTCACAATCTGCACCTTTCGGGAGCCGTTCCATGTCTCACCTGCGTACCTCGATCGCCTTCCTTTTCGGGCTCCTGCTGATCACTCCCCTCGCGCGGGCGGAGGAACCAGAAGCCTTCGAGATCGAAGAAGGGTTTACCCCGCTGTTTAATGGCTCCGATCTCACCGGCTGGGAAGGAGACACCACCCTCTGGAAGGTCGAAGCGGGGGCGATCGTCGGCGACTCACCCGGTATCCGCAAAAACAACTTTCTCGCCACGACAAAGCGGTATGGCGATTTTGAACTCCGGCTGCAGTTCCGCCTTCGTGACGGAGAGGGGAACAGCGGCATTCAATTCCGGTCCGAGCGAATTCCCGATGACCACGAGATGATCGGTTACCAGGCGGACATCGGCGAAATGTACTGGGGCTGCCTGTATGACGAATCCCGCCGTCGGAAGATTCTTGCTCAGGCCCCGCCTGAACTGGCACAGGCCATAGATAGGTCGGACTGGATTGACTACACCATCCGGGCCGAAGGGGACCGTATCACGTTGAAAATGAACGACTTAACCACGGTCGATTATGCCGAACCAGATGCCGACATCGCCCGGACCGGCCTGATCGCCCTGCAGGTCCACAGTGGCGGTCCACTGAAGGTCGAATTCCGCCGCATTCGTATCCGGCTACTGGACTGAAGTGCTTGACCGAAAGTCGTCCGGAATCTGCGCCTGACCCTTCAAAGCAGGTCACGCCGGTCGATACACTACAGCCGCAGCGCGGCCACCGCGTGGAATGTTCTTCCGTCCCCCACTGGTGATCTCCTCGATCCGCTTATGACTCCGACTGTTTCCAATTACGAAGAAGCGATCCAGTTCCTGTTCGGGCGGATCAATTATGAGCGCGCGTCAGCCGGAAGTTATACCAGTAATGATCTGAAGCTAGGCCGCATGGTGGAGCTGCTCGCGCGGATCGGCAACCCTCAGGAGCGCATCCCGGCAATCCACATCGCGGGGACGAAAGGAAAAGGCTCCACGGCGACGATGATCGCCCACGTGCTGACTGACGCCGGATATCGAACCGGTCTCTTCACGTCGCCCCACCTGCACCGGTTTGAAGAACGACTGGTCGTGAATGGGATGCTGCCGACGGAGCCGCAGTTCGTCGAACTCGTCAACCAGCTGCTGCCGCATATCGTCGAGATGGACGTGCTCCCCGGTCGGATGGCGCCGACCTTTTTTGAGATCGCGACCGCCCTCGCCTGGATGCACTTCGAATCGAGCCGCGTCGACTATGTCGTGCTCGAAACAGGCCTCGGGGGGCGATTGGATACAACCAAACTCTGCCGCCCGCTGGTCACCATCATCACCTGCATCAGCCTCGACCATACTCATCTTCTCGGCGAGACCGTCGAACAGATTGCCGCTGAGAAAGCGGGCATTCTCAAGATGGAAGTGCCGCTCGTGTGTGGAGTACGCGATGACGGCGCGCGGCGCGTGATTCATCATATCGCCCGGGAGCTCAAGGTTCCCATTCATCAACTCGGCGACGACTTTGAAGTTGAGATGGCCAGCATCCGTTTCGACCGCGATGTCGGCTTCCGCGGCGTCATGCAACTGCGAACAGAGTCGGGCGAAACCACGCCGCTGCAATTCAGCCTGCCGGGTCGTCACCAGGCGGACAATGCGGCGCTCGTCTATACGACCTGCGAGTTGCTGCGAAAAGAAGGACTGGCGCTCGATCCCGAGCACGTTCGTTCGGGAATCAGCCGCGTTCGCTGCCCGCTGCGGATCGAACGGGTCCGCTCGGAACCGACCGTCATTCTGGACGCGGCGCATAATGTCGCGTCCATCAGTGCGCTGGTGGATACCCTCGAATGTCTGCCCGATTCAGCGCGGACGGTGATCTTTGCGGCGTCGCAGGATAAGAAAGCCGCCGAGATGCTGGTCGAACTGAAACGGGGGTTCGAGCGGATCATCGTGACGGTCTTTCAGAACAACCCGCGGGCCGTGCCGATTGAAGAACTCGTTCCTTATGCGGAAGCCGCCGGTTTCACCGAGATTGGTATCGCCAAATCGCCCGCGGAAGCATGGGAGATGGCCAGCGCGGATGCCGCGCCGAACGATCTGATCTGTGTCGGTGGTTCATTCTTTCTCGCCATCGAAGTCCGCGAGCATCTGCAGGGACTGACCGACAATGCTCCCTCGACAAAAGCGGAACCCGTTCCCAACCTGAATCAGATGTGAGGAACCGATGTCCGGAAATCATATCGTCGGTTTCGATATCGGCGGCGCGAATATCAAGGCGGCACACCTCGACGGAATGGCTCTCAGCCGATCCTTCCCACTCTGGAAAGAACCGCATCAACTGTCGCACGCGCTCGCGGAGATGCTGTCCGAATTGCCCCGCGTCGATCGACTTGCCGTCACCATGACGGGGGAACTCGCGGACTGCTTCGAGACCAAAGCGGAAGGAGTCGCCACGATTCTGGATGCCGTCGAACTGGCGGCCGAAGGCAGACCCGTTGATGTCTGGCAGACGGCGGGCGAATTTGTCGATCCGGAACTCGCAACCGAGTATCCACTCCTCGTCGCCGCCGCGAACTGGCATGCGCTCGCCAGCTGGATCGGACAATCCCACCCGGAAGGGAACGCCCTCTTGATCGACATCGGTTCGACGACAACCGATCTCATCCCGATCGTGAACGGGGCCCCGGCGACCGTCGGGCTAACAGACGTGGAACGCCTCGCGGCGCGGGAACTCGTTTATACCGGAGTGCGCCGAACGCCCCTCATTGCGCTGGCACAGGAAGCTCCGTTCAAGGGAGGTCCGATTCCCCTCGCCGCGGAATACTTTGCCAGCACGCTCGACCTCTATCTGCTCTCGGGGGAGATACCGGAGTCCAACGACAACTGCGAAACCGCCAACGGTCGCCCGGCGACTAAGCCGGAGGCCGTGGATCGACTCTGTCGAATGCTCTGCTGCGACCGGACTGAAATCGACGCGGACAGCCTGCACAGTTTCGCCGAGTTCCTCCGGAACGCTCAGCTCGACCGATTGAGGCAGGCGCTCGAAGAGGTGATCACCCGTTTCGAGGAACCGGTGGAGCGTCTGTATCTGTCGGGAGAAGGGAGCTTCCTCGCGGAGCGACTGGTGCGAATGTTCCCTCAATTGAGCGATGCCGAGCAGATTCGACTCGACCGCCTGTTCTCACCCGAGCTCTCCACTGCGGCGTGTGCTTACGCCGTCGCGAATCTCGCCCTGCAGCTCGCTTAAGACATTTTTTAAGAGGAAAGGTGCCAATTGAGCCGATTGCGTAAAAATTATCTTATTCCGACTTAATGGCCGGTCATACCGCTGCCGATTCTAACTATACGCTGAAATCGGTCACGGCGTTCTCACCGCGTGAGCACGCTTGTAACTCTTACAATGACAGCGTCGAGGCCCACGGTCGGGTTTGTGTCCATTCCCGCCGGGTGATGTCCTTGAATTGTGGTGGCCGGTTGCTGTGACGACTGGTAACGAGAATGAATACGCTGGCGCAACGCCAGGGTCCAGGATAGAAAAGGGCTGCACGTCGTATGAGTAGCGAAGCTCAGAAAACTGCCCAACCTCACTTCATCGTGACAATGGATGGCGATATCCACGGAGAAGATACTCCGCAGAACCGCGAGATCGTGCGCCGCATTCATGCGTGCTGGAACGCTTGCGACGGGATTCCTACGAACGAACTTGAAAACGGAATCATTCAGGACATGCGGAACGTGATCTCCACGATGATCCCGGTTCTCAACCAGGCTCAGAAGCCCGCCCCGACGATGTCGCCGATCAAAAAGCCGAACATCATGAAAGAATCCAAACACCGCGCCGACCTGCACATCGAAGACTCGCTCTGATCGCTGCGCACGGTGACCATTAATTACAATCAACACTGAGCAGGATGATCACCATCACGCGTTTCGCTCAGACGTATTGTTCAAGCCATCAAAAAAGGCTCTCGTCACTGAAGACGGGAGCCTTTTTTTCGTTTTACCCCCGGCGGGTGGCCCAGACAATCACGAAGTGTTGTCTGGGTTGCGAAGCAACACAAAGGCTTCCAACGCCATGGCCTTTGAGAGTCCATTAACTCCATGCGTTTTCCGATCTCTGCCGTACTCGCGCTTATTCGAAGTTAAGAGATCACGCGTCAAACTTCGTCGCTTTCAGCAACCGCTCCAGCGCTAATTCCGGTAAACCGAGTTCCTCCCGGTACCGTTGGTATTCTTCCCGGCGACGTTTCAACACCTGCGGTTTCCGTTCGATTTTCACCGCGCGGATCAACAGGTTCTTCGCCGTATGTTCCATGTCGATGAATTCGACGATCTGCACCTGGTACCCGGCCGCTTCCAGCATCTTCGCCCGTAAGGCATCGGTGACAAGCGCGGCGTAACGTTCCTTGAGAATGCCATGCTGGGTCAAAGGCCGCTGCACTTCTTTCGGCAGCAAACCCGCTACTTCATGCTGGCAACAGGGGACGGCGAGAATGACTTCCGCATCCCACGCAATCGCCTGAGCGAGGACTTCGTCGGTCGCCGTGTCGCACGCGTGCAGCGAGACCGCCATGTCGATCTTCGTTCCGGGTTCGTAATGCTGAATGTCTCCCTTCTGGAAGGCGAGTCCATCACAATCCAGCTCCGATGCCACGTGCTTACAGGTCTGGATGACATCATCACGCCGGTCAAGCCCGACGATATTCACTTCGCGCCGTTGTATGTTCGTAAGCAGATGATGCAGCGCGAACGTGAGGTAACTCTTCCCGCAACCGAAGTCGACGATATTCAGCAACCCCTGACTCGGCAACGATGGCACGACATCGTTCACCAGTTCGAGGAACCGATTGATCTGACGGAACTTGTGATAGCGCGACGCGCGGACTTTCCCTTCGGGCGTCATCACACCGATCTCATGCAGGAACGGACAGGGGACCCCTTCCGGAATAAGATACTGCTTCGACCGGTTGTGCTCGGTCACTTCCTCCGGCGCATGGCTGGGAGACTTCTGCTTGACCCGTAATTTGTTCCCCTTCTGCACCCGCGCGGTCAAGTCGAAGTTCGTGGTGTAAAGATGCAGGTCGCCATAGGTTTCCGGGAACAGCGTTTCAATCTCCTTCACGGTTTCCGCACGATCCCGGTTCTCATGAAACTCCTGCCCGCCGACGCGCCGCACGAACTGGTACTGCAGCCCCTCTTTCAGTTGCACGGGGCGTATGGAGATCTTCGACGTTTCCGCCTGCTGCTTGTCCCGGGGGCGACTCAATACGATGAGCGAACAGACCTCCTGATCAAGCGCTTCCTGCAACCGGGCCCATACATTAATTGTCGCCATGATTTACTTCCCCGGTTGAAATGTCGTAAGAGTGTATGTGCCTAAGTAGTTCAGGTATTACTTGACCTCGTTGAATCGAGGGTCATCATGCCACGGAAGATGTATATTCTTCGCCAGAAAGATATCTGGATCGAATTCCCTGGCGATGTTCGGATTGAATGGCCAGGTCCGTTCGAGATGTAATTGTTCCTCAGTGTTTAGATGTTCGACACTGTCGTTGAATTTTTCGCCTTCAAGTGATCCCTGAATAAATTTGGGAAACGAAGACGCAAAGATGTAGGCTTCTTCAATGCCCCTGATCATATCGATGAAGATCACCGGCGCTGGCAAGCCAAACTCGCCGTTATGTACTAAAACGTAATAATTCCCACAGCGGTCGCTAGCAACCGCCAGCCAACCTCGACTGATCCAGTCGAATTGAACTTCGGAGAGGGAATCGAGGCGGGAAAACCCGAAAAAAGATTGGCAGTCGATTTCAACATACGCAAAATGTTCCAGCCATGTCCTATATTCGTCGGTGAGCGGAAACCCCAAGTCATCTTCCAGCTTTAATATCGCCTGCGACAACTCGTCGTCGGAGATCGTTCGTGCCTCTGTTGTGGCACGCTGTCCCACTATATCAAGGACGCCCTGCCATTCTTGTTCCCGCATGACATGCCTCTTTTCAGATCCAGAGTGGCAACAACCTTGGGAGAGCAGATTCTTAGCGACAGGCTGAAGCGCCATCGTTCGCTTTTCGCTCACGCGCCTCGGACAACACTGACGCGACTGTTCCGAAAGGAGCGATCCCTCTTTATAGAGGAATCGCGTTGTTGTAATGGAAAGAAACCGTTTCCAGTCCGCCCCGCGATCTCCACGGCTGGACGAGCCAGCAGTGGCACCCGAAATCAGTGACCCTCTGGTACAGACCGACGACGACCTGATCGCCATCACTTTGTTGCGCTGATTTCGCCGACCCAGTCCTGCAACGCGTACACGTCGTGGATCGGTTCTTTCATACTGGCTTCGAGGGCCTGCACCATGGCGAGGCAACCGGGGAGGGTGGTGACGCAGGGGACGCCGTAGGTCACCGCGGCGGAACGGATGCGGCCTTCGTCGGTCGCGGCCCCTTTACCACTCGGCGTGTTGAAGATGAACTGCACGTCGCCGTTCGTCATGTAGTCGAGCAGGTTCGGGCGGCCTTCCTGGACCTTGCGGATGGCTTCGATTTCCACACCGGCATCCTGCAGCACTTTCACCGTGCCGGAAGTACCGATCAGTTTGAAACCCATGCCGGTCAACCGGCGGGCGGGTTCGATCATCGCATCCTTGTAACCTTCCGCCATACTGATGAAGACGGTTCCTTCCGTGGGGATTTCCACGTTCGCCGCCGACTGGCTTTTCGCGAAGGCTTTCGGGAACTCGAAGTCGATCCCCATCACTTCGCCTGTCGACCGCATTTCCGGTCCCAGGATGATGTCGACACCGGAGAACCGGGAGAACGGAAAGACGGATTCCTTCACCGAGGTATGCTTCGGCCAGATCTCGGTCGTGATCCCCTGCTCTTCGAGCGAGACTCCCGCCATGATCTTGGCGGCGATATACGCGAGTGAGCGGCCGGTTGCTTTCGAAACGAAGGGAGTGGTTCGGCTGGCACGCGGGTTCACTTCGAGAATGAATACCTGGTACTCGCCATCGACTTTTTTGACAGCGAACTGGATATTCATCAGGCCACAGACATGCAGTTCGCGGGCGAGATCGTAAGTCGCCTGTTTGATTTCTTCGATGACCGAATCCGGCAGCGAATGCGGCGGCAGGGCACAGGCACTGTCGCCCGAGTGCACGCCCGCCTCTTCGATATGCTCCATGACACCGCCGACGAGCGATAACTTACCGTCGGACATCGCGTCGACGTCGACTTCGATCGCGTCCTGCAGGAACTTGTCAATCAATACCGGGCGATCGGGTGACGCATCGACCGCTTCGTTCATGTACTTCACGAGAGAAGTTTCGTCGTGGCAGATTTCCATCGCGCGGCCACCGAGGACATAACTCGGACGCACCAGCACCGGGTAAGTGATCTGCTTCGCGATTTCGCGCGCCCCTTCGGCAGTGGTGGCGATGCCGTTCGGGGGTTGTTTCAGGTCGAGCTTTTTGAGGATCGCCTGGAACCGCTCCCGGTCTTCCGCCGCGTCGATCATGTCGGGGCTGGTGCCGATGATGTTGACACCGGCGGCTTCCAGACCTTTCGCCAGGTTCAGCGGGGTCTGTCCGCCGAACTGCACAATCACGCCATCGGGCTCCATCCGGTCGCAGATGTTAAGCACATCTTCGGTCGTCAGCGGCTCGAAGAAGAGCAGGTCGGACGTATCATAGTCGGTCGACACGGTCTCGGGGTTCGAGTTCACCATGATCGACTCGATACCAAGGTCCCTGAGCGCGAACGAGGCCTGGCAACAGCAGTAGTCGAATTCGATCCCCTGGCCGATCCGGTTCGGACCACCACCCAGAATCATGATCCGCCGTTTTCCCGGTTTCCGCGCGGGCGTTTCGTCTTCCTGCTCGTAGGTCGAGTAATAGTACGGTGTGTATGCTTCGAATTCGGCGGCGCAGGTATCAACCTGTTTGAAGGTCGCCACCACGCCGAGCGATTTCCGTTTCTCGCGGACTTCGATTTCCGAGGTATCCCACCAGAAGGCGAGTTGCTGATCGGAGAACCCGGCGCGCTTCACTTTATAGAGGAAGTCTTTGTCCGCTTTCTCGAGCGAACCGACGGCGCGGATCTCTTCTTCCATCTCAACCAGCTGGCGGATGTGATGCAGGAACCAGACGTCGATGTGCGTCAGGTCATTAATCTCTTCAACCGTCATACCACTCTTGAGGGCGTAACGGAGGTAGAACATCCGGTCGGCGTTTGGAATCGACAGGTTGCGGACGATCTCGTTCCGTTCGGGGCGAATCTCTTTTTCCCACAGGTCGTTCTTGCCACCGCCGAGACCGAACTTCCCAATCTCCAGGCCACGCAGCGCTTTCTGCAGCGACTCTTTGAACGTACGACCGATGGCCATCGTCTCGCCGACCGATTTCATCTGCACCGTCAAAGTCGGATCGGCGTCGGGGAATTTTTCGAACGTCCAGCGGGGAATCTTCGTAACGACGTAGTCGATGGTCGGCTCGAAGCAGGCCATCGTTTCGCGGGTGATGTCGTTCGGGATTTCGTCGAGCGTGTAACCGACCGCCAGTTTCGCGGCGATCTTCGCAATCGGGAACCCGGTCGCTTTGGACGCCAGTGCCGAAGAGCGGCTGACGCGGGGGTTCATCTCGATGACGACCATGCGGCCATCTTGCGGGTTGATGGCGAACTGCACGTTCGAGCCACCCGTTTCGACCCCGATCTCCCGCATGACGGCGATCGTCGCGTCGCGCATCTGCTGGTATTCGCGGTCGGTCAAAGTCTGAGCCGGAGCGACGGTGATACTGTCCCCGGTGTGAACCCCCATCGGATCGAGGTTTTCGATGGCGCAGATGATGACGACGTTGTCCGCCTTGTCCCGCATCACCTCCATCTCGAACTCTTTCCAGCCGATGATCGATTCTTCGAGCAGAATCTGATTCACCGGCGAGAGCTTGAGACCGTTGCGGATTTTCTCTTCGAACTCTTCGCGGTTGTAGGCGATACCCCCGCCCGTTCCGCCGAGCGTGTAACTGGGGCGGATGATACAGGGGAGCCCGATTTCGTCGATGGCGTCGCGAGCCTCCTGCATGGTGTTGATGACGAAGCTCTTGGGAAGGTCGAGCCCGATTTTGATCATCGCCTCTTTGAAGGAGTCGCGCCCTTCGGCCTTGGCGATGACATCCTGCCGGGCACCGATCATCTCGACCCCGAGTTCATCAAGGATGCCGCGCTTCGCGAGGTCCATCGCGGTGTTGAGGCCCGTCTGCCCACCGAGCGTCGGGAGCAGGGCGTCGGGGCGTTCCTTTTCGAGGATCTTTTTGACGTACTGCCAGTTGATCGGCTCGATATACGTCCGGTCGGCGGTATCGGGGTCGGTCATGATCGTCGCGGGGTTGCTGTTGACCAGCACCACCTCGTATCCCTCTTCCCGGAGTGCCTTGCACGCCTGGGTTCCGGAATAATCGAACTCACACGCCTGCCCGATGATAATCGGCCCGGAGCCGATGATCATGATTTTTTTGATGTCTTCTCGCTTCGGCACGACAGTCCCAGTTCACTCGTAAGTCAGGAAATAGAAAGAGATTACACCTGCCCGTCGTGGGAAATGCCGTCCGACCCCACCAGCGGGCGCAGCGTCATCGCAGAAAAGAACCCCGGGAAAAGCCGCCGGCAGCCGCCGCGATGCGCGCAAATTTCTACAAAGTTACCACGATCGCCACGATTATCAAGATTGGGGGCAAAAGAGCTTGCCGGAAATTCTGAGATCGGTCACGGGAACGCGACCGCAAATTGCACAGATCGAATACTGGCCGCGGAAGAAGCGGAAATTTGTGCACGTGTGCCACGGGGATTGTGTTAGGATGCTGAGGTGTTAGCGAACGGTCCACATCATTTTTACGGATCAGATACGATATGATCGAAAAACTCCACAGTGTGAGTCTCCTGATCTTAACAATGAGCGTTGTTTACGCGGCGATTTTTGGCATCAGGAACATGAGGCTGAACCGGAAGTACCTGGATACGGACGGTCCGCTGCTGGCTACGCTTGTCTGTTCAAGAAACCTTGCCAATAGCGCGCGAATCATCCCCCCCCCTAGTGATCATGCTTCTCCTGCAGATTTTTGTCACCCTCGTCTGTTTCTTTCTTGCGTGGTCGAATGAGACTTCGCAATCGCATTTTAATCGGTATGGCTCTATTTATACGGTGCTTTTTATCACGTCATTAATCTTGATGTCATGGGGCATCCGCCCCCGTGTCACCTGCCATTTGCTGCGGCGAGGGATCTTATATCACGCAAAATCCGGACCCGAGGTATTGAAATGGGAGGCACTGAAATCCTGGCTCTGGACCGAAGAGGGAGAACTGATCATCACCCTCCGGGATGGGAAGACGATCACACTTTACGCTGACGTCAGTCAACGCGAAGTAGTGGAAGAATTGCTGCTAACACAAGTTGTGGAATCACAAACCGCGAATGCTGTTTAATGATTTAATGACTGAACTCGGAATATCACCATGAATTCTATCTTCATGACTTCCCCGTGTCTTTTGGGCATAGTCCTGTTTGTCGGACTGATCTGCACTAACCTGCGGGTGGAATATCTTCTTCACCGCGCCGGGGCGGCGCTTGCCGTTTATTCCTCGCGTAACCGATTTGGCGGTACCTTCACGGCTATTCAGTTTCTTAAATTAGCGATCGGTTTAAACGTATTTATTGCGCTGGTGGACATCCTTTTGACTGGGAGTATTCTTGGCCCGGATTGGCCGGAGTTCTTCGTGGGGCGCAACTTATTCTTAGCGCTCGTTTATCTGTTCTCGATAGCGTTCCAGCGATATGCGAAACACATTTACCTCACACCACGCGGTATCATCTATTTCTCTGACACGTATTTCCCGAGGCTTATCCGTTGGGAAAATATCGAAGACTATTCTCCCTCGATCCTCGACGAAAAGGTTCTTGCAATCACGACCAGCGATCCCAATACATACTTAATCCCCCTCGAAGCGGGAGACGTGGAAGCGGCGCTCAAAGTGATCGAATCGCAGGTGGCGTTGGTTCAGCCGAATGGAACAAGACCGCATTGATCAACTGTTGCGGTTGCATCTCGCGATGTAGGGACTGGTGAATGGCTATCGTCCATCCCATATCCGTCAGCGACCTCAATTCCCGTTCTTCGTCGTTCCGACGGTGATCGACAACATGCCTACGGAACGATCTCTCGGTCAAATTGAGGTTCTTCGAGCCAGCCGACTCTCCGCCAGCGTTCGATCTTATTGCTGTCGGAGATTAACGCGTTCTCCTCTTCGAAATACCGAAACGCCAGGTAACTCTCTCCCTGAAGATCTCGCAGGCCCAATCGTTCGTTGCCGCTGTAGAGCGTGATGTGGGCATAGATATAGGGAAACTTCTGCTTTCGAATTTTGAACAGGAGTTCGCCATCGAACCTGAGGTTTAACGTTTCGCACTGCATAATTACGCCGCGAACGCGGGTGCGCGAACCCTTCGATTCAATGAATTCGCGATCGTAGGGGTCGACCTCTGTATTCAGAAAGCGAGAAAGATCCTGAACGAGCCAGTCAGAACATTTCTCATTCTCTTCCAAAAAGATTGCGTCCCAGCCACGCATTCGCCAGAAATTCATGTCGCTCATCACTTCGACTCCTCGCCGGAACGGTATTCAATCTTGAGTGTACCGTACTCGTCGATTCGTGCATGCGTAATGGTTTCGACGTATTCGAGATCGTCGAACATCCAGGCCAGACGACGCCACCCGGAAGCGTCGTCGAATTCTAACATCACGAAACTGTTTCCCGCCTGCCGATTCAGACCGACTCGCTTCCCTTCGCTGAAGAGCATTATATACGCGTTGATAGCGGGGCTCCGATCCTGTCGCAAGGCGAAGAGGAGCACCGTTTCCAGGCTCAATTCAAAAGGGCCTGTGATATGTGCCTGAGCGTCGACTCGCAGGAATCTGCTTTCGATGATGTTTATTCGAAAAGAATGTAGATTCAGTTCGAGGTGATCGGCCAGACTCCTTATCAGGTAGTTCCCGATGTCATGCATCACCTCGCGCGTGATGTTTTGATTTGTGCGAAGATGATTGAGCTGCATCCGGGATACCCCACGACTGATCTCTTCAGAAACTCAAATCGCCTCTGTTCTATTCCAAAGATTGAGTATCTGTGGCAGTGGAAGGTTCGTCAAATTTCATGCGTTGCGAACAATAGACCGAACAGTGTCTATCGCTTCTCTCCAGTTACATGCGGTAGCCAATTCGCTCGCCTTAATAAAACATGCCCGCTGCCGCTCCGTAAACAACACCGCTTCCCCCTCCTCCGGCTCCACCGGC
>PABD01000008.1 GCA_002702685.1 Planctomyces sp. | reverse complement strand
TTCGGTTCATCACCCGCATCTTCCCCCGCGCAACCTGTTTTCCCCCGCTCGAAAACCAGTCATTGGTCGCGGCGTAAAGTTAGGATCTTCAACGGGCTGTTAAGGCGAATGAGGACCTCATTTCGTCGAAGAGGTCCGGGGGTGAACGGCGGATCATATCCCGCCGTTTCGGAGGATTCTTCGCATTCCAGTCCGCGCGATTCCAGCCATTCCCGCAATTTCGATTCCTGACGCGCGGCGATATCGGCGTTCAGTTGGCCAGAGAAGCGAATGACGGCAAATCGGCCTCCTTCTCTTTTTCGAATCGACACGTCCGATGTTTTGGGTTCCGGGGCCCCCGTTTTCGTCACGTCCTGTGGCATTACAAAGCTCATTCTGCCATTCGAATCGGCGTCGCCTTTCTCCATAAACACAGGTGTCGTCATCTCAATTTTCTGATCCGCTTCGTTGGCTCCACTGATGTAGCTGAACAACCGCATGAAGCTGCCGTCTTTGCCTTGCGCGTCAAGCTTCGATTCGGTTGATGCCAGGGTGAGGTCGGGATACTTGCGAATCTCGATCGAGCCATCTTTTTCGACAACCTCGTATTGAGCCGATTCGTAGCCGGCACGGGTCGTGACGTTCCATGCCAACGCCACGACGATTCCGAGCCCAAAAATTATCCCAAGGTAGATCACTCGCTTCCCCATTGTTCCACTCCTGCCGAAAGATTTCGAACATCAAACCACGTTGGAACAACTTTAGACCAGACCGAGTCCCGGACCACTACCGGTAGCGGGATTCGAGGCCATTCTGACCCCGAATGAAATATGCAGCCGACGCCAAGGCGTTTGATTGCAAAGAGTTAGGTTGTTGACGGGTAAGGGCGCAGGGGAAGATCGTTTCCCAGCAGGATGTTAAACCTCAAATTCGATGCGACAATAGCCGTCCGGCGCGAAGTCTTTTTCAAAACCCTCTGACGGGTTGCTTCGAATCTGGCTTGGTCGATTCGAGAACAACCACAACCGGGTTTTGATATGGCCTCTATCGCCGCGGCGCTTTCATCTTTCTCGCCAAGCCCAATTATCGCGCTACGGATTCCCAAGTGAATCCGTAGCGGGCGAAAGTGCGCAATGTATTCAGCGAGAGCTTCATCCGCTGATATCAGCGAGTTTGAGAATACACGCCGTTGGTGTGTCATCGACGACTGAGCGCACAGGGTCTGCAGATCGGTAGAGTATCTTCACTAAACACCGCGATGGTCCGGTGTCGTGAAGAATTACCCCTGGCACCCCGTTGCGATTAGAAGCGACGGAAGTCCCGGCTGCGTTCGGAGAAGCTGTGCGGGAATCGGTATTCGAGGCCAATTCCACCACGGAAACGATCGTAGTCATTGAAGCCGAGGTTCGATTCGTTGAGGTCGAGCCAGGCGTCCAGCGTGAGGTACCAATCGTCATGGATCGGGTGCAGAACTTCCGCTCCGACGAGCAGCTCGCGGTCAGAACGCGTGGTGGTCGTGATGATGGAGTTGCGGTTATCGTAATCGCGAATGTGATATTCGGCCGCGAGAGTCACGAGGGTTTCTGTTTCAGGAACTTCCCACAACATGTAGCCTACGATGTTATGGCTGCCGTAGTCGTAGTCGCTTCCCTGAGATTCGTTGCGAGCAAACTGGTACCCGAGTGCCACCAGAACGTTATCGTAAGGGATGAAGCGGTAGCGTTCCGTAATCCCCACGCGTCCGTAGTGCGAATCGGTGTCGAGTGCAGTTCCATCCAACGCACCCTGGCCGAGGAAATCGTAGTACTTGTAGTCGCCATAGAGAACGGTCGAGTACTGATCGTCGTGCTGGAAGGTGACCCACGGCGAGACGATCGGATTGCTGAGGAAGCTGTTGTCCCCCACGGTCACGTAATCGTAGTTCATAACGATGCCGGAATAGGTGGGAGTGCAGTTCAGATAGGATCGATGGCTGTAACGGAGGTATCCGCTGTAACGCCCGATATCGTACTCGTGACCGCTGTAGTTCTCCGTGCCATAGGCGACGAGACCAACCGCCAAGTCCGAATCATCGGTACGAACAATGTCTTTTTCATATCCGAAGAGGTACGAGTTACCGAATGTCGAGTCCGCATCCTGATCCGGAATACCGACCGCATTGAAGATCGGAAGAATCGCGGGGTTACTGTCATAGAAGGTCGTGGCTTTGAACCAGAATCGTTCTTTCTCGCGACAGTACACGTAGCGGTTCAATTCCTGGGTCGACTGGTAAGCGAGCTGCCGCAGTTCCTCGTTCTGCGTTTCCTGTGCGACTCTGTTATAGTAGGCTCGAGCCTCGCTGATCATGTCCAACTCGCCAAACGCGGCACCCATGGTGAGCATCTTGTAATGGCGAATATCATCTGTCGCTGATCCGGTGCACATCATTGCATCGAGTGCGGCCATTGGCTGACCACACCGAAGTAGTCCCAGCCCGCGTTGAATCGAATGATCGTAGTAAGTCGCTCCCTTGTTTGAACGACCATTGAGTCGATTCGTTACTGGCGGAGGAACTGCATTGGAAGGTGCGGGCTGATTCAGATCGGGATAGTTCCCGGGTGACGGCTGCAGGAATGTCACCGGGGTGAGTTCCAATTCATCGATGGCCGTATCGCTGAAAACAGACGACAGAATATCGGCGTCCGCTTCTTTCAGGTCGGTTGAGAATACGCTGTCGTCCTTCGCAAGAGAATCGCTTCCCATGGCGAAGAATGGCGAAACAGCAACCTGGATACAAACCAGACAGAGAATTTTTGAGATTGATGCGAGTTTGAGCATACCGCACTTCCTTGTGGTGAGCTGTGATCTCTTGTGAGGAGGATGAGATCGAATACTTTCTAGGTTCGGACTTTACTATTGCCCAAAAACACAAACTGCCGGAAAGCAAAAAGAATCTGCGGCATTTTCAGAAAGACGAGCACTCCATTCGGAACAATCCTCTGCGATCGCTACGACCGGAAATTCTTACGCAGTTCTCACGACGCCACCTTAAACAACCGGTCACACCGGTATCTCCGCATGTTCCGAGGCATTTGCCCTAACCGTTTGCGCGCAAACCAAAGAATTGCCAATTCCCTCGGGAGGGCTTGTCTCAGAATGGTGACGTCATTCGCTTGCGAGCGACACCGAGGAACTGGGGGGTCGGCTTGGCCGACAGCGTAGCGATGTTATCTCGATCCGGTTCGGACATCTGTTCGATAACGATGGGGTCGTCGAGTGCAACGACCATCGCGGCGACCCAGTCTTTCGCGGAGAGATACGTCGTAATGGTGGCGGGGAGCTTACGGGAGTCGAGCAGGGCGGGCGCAATCTCCGGCAATATCGTCGTGATTACGCCAACCTTGGATCGATTCGCGTATTCCGGAGGAATGCCGTGAGACATCTTTCCCGTCGTGCGAAGCGTCGGGCATTTCCAGAACGGGGCTAATGAATCGGAGATCCAGCGAATTGCGGGATAAATATATTGACGGGCATCAATCTTGTCTTGCCAGAATGCCTGCTCGTTGTCAATGAATGGTACCGTGTTCAATCCCATCGATAACCAGCGCAGGACTCCCCGATCGGCACGTACATCAAACACCTGGAATACGTGGCCCTGAATGCTGGCCTTCATGGAATCGCCGTTCTCGGAGGTGAACACGAGGTGGCCGAGAGAATCGATGGTACAGGTAATCGTTTCTTCGGAAATCCTTCCCGCTTGTTCCATTCGGAAACGATATTTTCGGTCCCTGATTCGGGCAAAGCATTCCGCAGCATGTTGATTGACGACGGCGGCGCTGACGATCGTTCCTTCATCGGGAATTCCGCTGGCACGATAGGTCAGGTTGCGTCCGTGTTTTTCGTAATAGTGCGTCAGGTAGCACTGAACGGTTCTGGCTCGAACGGTCGGCGCCGTTTGCACCTGGACGTGCAGATGGGGCGAGGCCGATCGGCCCGAATTACCACACAGCGCGATAACATCGCCCTGGCGCACCCGGTTTCCTTCGGCAAACCTGACGGAACCTCTCTGCAGGTGGCAGGCCATCAGGTAATAGCCACTATCCATCGCAAGGATGACAAGATTTCCCCAGTTATCGATGAGGTTCTGAGAACCGGGTTCCCCATCTTTGACATCGTCGATGACTTTGACGACCGTACCATTTGCCGAAGCGAGAATGGGCGTTCCGAAACTGTAGTAGTCGCTTAAATCGTCGTTGATGCCAATACGGGGTTCGCCTTCCCGGTCCAGCACTTCGAAATCGAATGCGTATTTGAGATCATCCTTGTGAGTCACACCACTATCGACCCCTTGGGTGACAGTCCGTTCTCCTGAGAACGGACAACGCATGGTGGGATAACCGAATTCGGGAAACCGAAGTTTCAGCAGGCTGAACCGGCGAAAGTTATCCTCGGGTGTCGTTGGCATGAAGGGAGTCAGGTTCAGACGTCCGGACTGTACTCGCATTTTCATGGCGTGTAGTACGAGGAGGATGACGAAGTTAACCGGGAGCGCGATAGGAATAAATCCACTCGACTCGAATATCTTCACGACGACCACGGCAATGAGAGTGCAGATCGCCGTGCTGAATACCGCCAGGGCAAGAGAGTGCCGAGAGGGGATAAAGAACACGCCGCCGATCGCCAGTGAACAGAACGCGAAGTTGAAGGCCAGCATCGAGGCTTGCTGGTAAGAGAGCGAGACCGGCAGGAAGGTCAGCACCGTCATACTGACGGCGAAACCGAGTACGGCATAAAACACGTAGAGTCTGGAAAGGATGAACATCGCCCCGATGATCACCGCCCCGATATAGTAATTGGGCATCAGCAGGATGGCCGACATGGTTTCCAGAATGGTCAGCAGATGCTGGGTCACGGGAATTGATCCCAGCTCCCAGTTTGGGTTCGTGGCGAACGGTGATACCGGTGCCGAAGTCATCGGAGAGGCTGGCGTTGCCACCGGCGCGACGATGAATATCAGAAGAGTTTGGGCAATCACGAACGGCAGACTGATGGCCGGGATACCGAGCGAACGGTACATAATGTCCGACAGGCTCACCGTCACCAATAAGGTGAACAGACTGGCGCAGGGCAACAGCACCAGTAAGGCAACGGTGTCAATCATTCCCTGCCGGTAGAAATAGCCGAGCGTCAGTGAGACCAGTAAAGTATTGAACTGGTAAATGCCACTGCGCACCAGCTGGCGGTCGAGTTTGAGCTGAATCGCGGTGAGGAGACTGATCGCCAGCCCCGTCATGCCGATGATTCCCTGAATTGGATAGACCGCGAGGGTGCACAACAGGATCACTGCGCCGAACCAGCTGCTCTGTGAGAAGTAGATGATTCCATAACTTCTCAGCAGGGCTTCGCCAGCCAGTTTCCAGTCACTCTCGTTGGTTTCGTTGACGGACATCAACGTATCCTATCTGCGGGCTGCGTCTGCCAGTTCTGATGTGAGTCGGTTGGTGCCATTCCGGCGGCGATCATTCTTGACGGGCTTGTCCTGCATCCGTTCCGGCAGTTCTTCCAACGCTTCCACATGCTCGAGATTCTCGGCACGTCGAATAATGTCGACGGTGCCATCGAGACCGATCATGACGACGGCGGGGCGATAGGTGATGAATTGCATCGACTGTGTAATGTTGTACGCACCTACGGGGTGAATCAGCAATGTCTGTCCGGGAGACATCGTCGGCAGATAGACTTCCTGCCGGATGACATCGATATTCATGCACAGTGGTCCATAGAGCGTGGTAGGTCCAACGGGGCCTTCGAAAGGCTGCGTGGTCTGAATGTCGAATTTGTACCAGGCGGCGGTGTACAGGAGATTGATGCCGGCATCAACAACCAGGGATTGTCGGCCATCGCCGGAATGACGCCCATGCAGCACAGAAGTGATCAGATAGCCGGCCTCATCGACCAATGCCCGTCCGGTTTCGAGGTACAGCTTGGGAGTGGGCATCTCTTTGGGAAGGTTAAGCAGTAACGTATCACAAATGGCTTCCGCGTATTGGTTAAATGAGGGGACGACGTCTTTGCCGGGTAGATACTGGTAGTGCAGCGTGTTGGCGGACGCAAAACCTCCTCCGGCGTTGATGTATTCCACTTCGACACCGTATTGGGTGTACGCCCCCCAGACCAATGCGCACAGATTCTGCATCGATACGCGGTACTGATTGGGATCGAGGATGAACGTGCCGATGTGCGAGTGAAGTCCTACCAGGTTCAAGTGCTCGCTGGAGCAGACTCGGCTGACGGCGAGCATCGCGTCGCCACTTTCGAAGTTAAACCCAAACTTGGTCCAGGCAGGTTCACAGCCGGTGACCATGTTGACCCGAATCGCTACGTTGACGGGACGTCCAATTTCCTCCGCGATTTTTTCTATCGTGCCGATTTCCTGATGGTTATCGACCTGGATCTTGGCATTCTCACTAACCGCGAGGCGGAGAAAGGTTTCGCTTTTGTAGGGCCCGTTGACGATGATCTGGTGGCCGGGAATTCCCAGCTTGCGAGCTTTCTCATACTCGAAGTCAGAAACGACCTCGGCAATCGAACCTTCTTCGTGAAATACTTTGCAGATCGCTTTGAGGTAATTCGTCTTATATGACCAGGCGAATTGCACATCCGGATAGCGAGTGCTGAACGCCGTATAAGCCTCGTGATATTTGGCACGCAGGGCGCGTTCTGAAAAGACAAACAGGGGTGAACCGAATCGTTCGGTGAGTTCCTCGATCGAAACGCCTTCGATTTGATCGTTACGATATTGCTGATGTGACGTGTTCATCGTATCGAAAAACCCGTTTCGGTTCGGAGTAAGGGAAGGAGCGACGTATCCGTTGGATTGCATGTTGGACATACCTTGATGTGGTGATCTCACAATGAAGTGACTTCACGATTAGAATGACCATTCACTTTACGTGGATTGCGAACATCCTTGCCATTAATTCTTTCGAGCTGTGCTCCTTCGCATGCTTGTTCTGTTTTCGTTTCCCCCGAGGTCGCCTGGCCTGTCACCAGTTCTCCCAGAATGGAGAGTTGTTCCAGTTGAGCCAGGTCACCGACAAGATCGATGCTGTGTCGGACGAAAAACTTTCCTGCTTCACACGCTGGAATAGCGGGTGATTCCAGATTCATGAGTTTCTGTACGACTTTAACCGGAAGGTTACACCCGATCTGAGAAGGGAAGTCGACCCAGGCGGGAAACCGGGGATTGATTTCAATCAGCAGGAATTCGCCAGTGGCATCATCCCGGATGTATTCGAGTTCGAGGGGGCCGTTCCACTTCAGGTGTTTGATAATTCCTCGGGAGATCTCATCGAGCTTGTTATCACGAATCGTAACGCCGCCGTATCCCTTTCCCTTTTCGGAGACGACGGTTTTCCGAATCGCACAGCACCCTTCGACTTCGCCCTTGCCGTCACCCACCGCGATAACGTTGTATTCTTTCCCTTTGATGCACTCCTGCAGTATTACAGGTCCGCCCCAATCTCGAATGATGGTATTGAACTTTTCGACGAGTGTCTCGCGGGACTGAACCTTGTCCGCACCATAAAACGGTCCCTTGATAATGATCGGAAAGCCAATCACATCAACTGCCGTCATCAGCGCTTTCGTTTCAATCGCCTGGCACGTTCGTGGGATGCGGCAGCCGCACTCCGCTGCGAGTTTCGACAGTGCCTGCTTCTTGCTGTTGACGTAGGACTCCCGCGCGGGAAGCATCACTTTAATGCCGCGTTCGATCAGTTTCTCTTCGATCCTCAGTATCCCGTCCATCTCTGCATCCAGAGTCGGGATGAAAACATCAATCGGATGCGATTCACATATGTGATCGAGCCGATCCAGGAATGCCGCCGTGCCTTTCCCCGGATACGGAAGCTGATAAATGACGTCCGCGCAGTTGTCTGCATAGATGCCACTTTCCATGACCTCGTACACCAGTCCGACGATTTTGACATCGTCGAACTCACGGCGAAGACTTTGAATGATGGCGGCACCTGGCTGCGGATTTTCCCCGCGGTTCAGCCCGGAAACAGCGATGGTAAGACTCATCTGGCAGGTCTCGTTACCGACTGGAAATGATCTTGATACCGGGTGGGGTTTGCTCTCGAATCTGAAAACCACGATTCGATTTCAACACCCTGGCGGTTCCAGGATCACTTCAACGGAGTAAAGCTGAAAATGGAAAGTGAAAGAGTTTCTACGAAGTCGCTCAGGCAAGGCCGTTTGAGCGCAGCGATGCCATGAATGACTCGAAGTCACGCGTGGCGGTGAACTGATCAATGCCATATTGATCCTGGAGTCGCATCACGACAGTATCGGGTGTGACTCCTTCGTTCATCCATCGGATCATTTCCGCGCCAGTCTGGTTGACGGAGAACGTCTGACCCGACTGCGGATCGAATGCGAATCCGTTGTCGTTGATGATGAGATCCTGTGTCGGACAGGGGACGGGCACTTGAGGACAGGGTGCGAAATCCTGAATTACGGGGGGCAGCATTTTCATGGTGGAAATACCTCATTCGAAAAGGTGGTCTGGGGAGTAAATTATTTCTTGTCGTTCGCCGTTTCTTTTTTCGCGGCAATCTCGGCATAGCCTGTCAAAGCTCCGAGTTGATCCGGGTCGACGGCCAGCACGTCCAGAAAGACGTTTTCCGCTTCTTGGGTTTTGCCTTCTTTAGCCCAGCACCAGGCGAGGCTGGACCAGGTTTCCAGATCCTCGGGGTACAGGCTGACGATGGCTCCGTAGTAGGTTGCGGCGTTTTTGTAGTCTTGTTTTTTAAAGTAAAGATTGGCGATCGTGGCATTCGCGGAACGATCTCCCGGGCTCAGAAGGAGGATCCGCTTGGCAGCCGCGATGGCATCGTCGGTTTGATCGAGGGCAAGGTAGCAGTTCAACAAACCTTGATAGGGGCTGATGGCACGGGGGGCCTGTTGAGACGCCAGTCGGTAGGACTCCACCGACTTCTCATAGTTCTTGCTCAGATAAAACAACCATCCCAGTCGCAGGTTGACAAACGCATTGTTCTGCTTTCCCCCGACTTCAACAGCTTTATGGACCGCTTCAATCGCGGCTTCATAGTTCTGGAGTTCTTCTGATTTGAAGGAAGCGACCCAGTGCTTTTGAATTTCATTTTCTTCGGGGCCATTTTTAACGAGAGAGATTTTCTCTTGAAGAACCTTCGCCTCTTCCGTCTGTTTTTCAGCTTCGGCTTTTGTCTTCAATTCTTCCAATTGAGTGACATACGCGTCCCGCAGGTGACGAATCGTGGTTTCGTACTCTGTAGCAGCCATCGCGTTTTTGCGTTGGGCGTCCTGCAGAATTTCTGTTCGAACTTCCTGGAGTTTGACGCCCGCGTTTATTAAGTCCTGGTTGTACTGCTGACCGGCAGCGCTGGCGGCATCCACCAGTTTTTCCGGTGGAGCTTCGGCTCGGACCGTGGCCACAGATAAGAACGTGATAACGAGCGAGGCATACGCGAACCGCATATCAGAAGTTCCTCAAAGAATCGTGAGATTGGATTATCGTGATATTCCGACTACCCAGGCCTCAGTTTGGTTTATGCAGGTCGTGGAGAAAGGGGAGCAAATCTCGATGACGGACGTTGCGAGTAGTAAATTGCGCTAAGTCAGGTCAGATAAACTCCCGTGATCATCACGATTGACATCCGGGCAGAAAACATTTTGTTGTTCAGGTAGATCGTGCGGAGTTGAATGCTGGAGCAAATTCTTCCCGTCCCTCTGACAAATCAGAGTGGCAAGTGCTTCATGAACGGGGAATTCAGCATTGATTCGGAGAAGGAGGGCAGCGTCGAAACTGCGGGATCTCACTCAAGGAAATGGGAACTCCGGGACGAGCAATCTTGTCAAAAAAGCACGGTGTGGAATTTAAGAATGGCGGGGAATTCCAAACGGTATTCAAATCCAGCAAGCTTCATTTCCCTGAGACGCTGGTTTTAAGGAGAGATTCAGCGTATCACCCCCAGCCTACCCTATTCAAACGTTTTTCCCCTGCCATCACGTTTTTGTATCACCAAAATACCGATTTGGACGCAAAGCGGCGAAAGATGAGTAGATTCGAACGGAATGTATACGCGTGTATTCTATTAGACGGGCTTCATCACGGGATTTCGTCCACGTCGAAAACCAAGGATTCCGAAAACAATGCCTGGCCGTTTCACTCGCGGCGACCTTCGCGTGGCCATAAGACGCCGCCATCGGCATCTGGTTGACCCACGCGGACGGTAATAGAATGAGGGAGACCGTTCCCAACATGATTTAGCAGAATCTAGGAATGGGCGGCTGCTGGAGGTCGGGTTTGGCACCTGCGTCGTCAAGTCAAGAATGCAGTTGAGACAACGTAACCACCAGATAGCGGTATTCAAGTGGAGAGAAATCTCAATGAATTGAAAAGGCCGACTCTGAGGAACAGGTCAGTTCTTAGAATTCCGCTTCTGATAGTTAAGACCACAGAATAAACGAGTGCGTATTGCTGAATGCTTCTCTGTATTCCGAGATGACAGCGTGGAGCTGCTTTCATCTCACTGAGCGTTATCCAAAGTTTTGGTTGCAAAGGATGTGGCGAACTCGCTCAGACGTTGGCACTCGGCTCCTTAAGGTTGTCACTTTCACCAGACAACGGCATGACATTCGTCACAATCGTTATCTCCCTATGAACCTCCTTCTGATGAATGCACGGCGTGGGGTCTTTCTCAATTGGTCTGTTTCAACAGCCGATGTCGATTGTGACACCTCGCGCGGTTTTTCCTTTCTAGTCGGAGTGATGGTCAGCGCGCGAACGAGTCTGCGATCGGCTACAGGCCAGGGAGGGCCATTGAATGTCGTTGAAAATAAGATTGCTGGTACTGGCGACCGGGTTATTGCCGGGAATGGCAGGCTGTAGCACGCATCAACGGCCTGTGCAGATCGATTCCCCGACTCAGGTCCGACATGTCGAGCAGGAGTCGCCGAGTTCCTTCACCGCAACGAAGGCGCTCTTTACCGACGAGTAAGTCGTGCTCGTGTGTGGGCAAAAGACACAGAAGGGCAGACGACGCGTCTGGGTGGCGCAGTCCACTGGTGACGACTGCGGCAAGCCCAGAGCTCCAG
>PABD01000007.1 GCA_002702685.1 Planctomyces sp. | reverse complement strand
GTGAGTGGTCAATTCCCGGGGGATCCAGACGTCATTGAGCAGCGTCTCGCTCGGTCCTCCCCTCCGATCCAGATAGCCGACCAGGGGTGCCAACGCGCGTGCGTCGAATAATTCGATATTCATAATTGTGCATTTTTGACAGCCCGAACTGAACGAGAATGAGCCCAAATGAGCGCACTCCTTTTAGCATAACTTCTATTTTTTTGTTATACAAGAAGATACCGCCGGTAGATTTTCTTGTGGACTTACAGAATCGCAGATATCTTCGAATGGAGGAGTGCGACCGGTTATCGGTCTGCTGCCGCCCGATAACAGTCCGCAGGGAGGAATTCATCGTCCGGTTAATTATGCGCTAAGAAAATCCGTTGGACTTCCAATGTGATCTCCAAATCAGGCAGGATGCCATCCTATTCAACGCTAGAGAAGTGATTTTAAAGATGGCGTTCCTGCAACAAAGACTCTCTGCAATCCTCGCCCTGCTGTTGATCTGCGCGGCCGGCAATGTAGCCGCGGCCGCTTCCGATGACCCGCTCCCGTCCTGGAATGAGGGGCGATCGAAAGATGCGATTATCGAGTTCGTCCATCGCGTGGCGGACGAGTCCTCTCCGGAATTTGTTCCCGTGGAAGATCGCATTGCAACCTTCGACAACGATGGCACGCTCTGGTGCGAGCAGCCGATGTATTTTCAGCTCGCGTTCGCACTCGATCGTGTCAAGGCAATGGCGCCCGATCATCCGGAGTGGAAAACCCAGCAGCCCTTCAAAGGTGTCCTGGAAGGCGACATGAAAACCGTGATGGCGGGCGGTGAAAAATCGCTGCTGCAGATTATCGCGGTGACGCATTCTGGAATGACGACGGACGAATTCGCGAATATCGTTTCCGAATGGATCGGCACGGCCAAACATCCGAAAACGGGGCAGCGTTATCAGGACATGGTCTATCAGCCGATGCTGGAGTTGCTCGCTTACTTGCGAAGCAATGGTTTCAAGACCTTCATTGTCTCCGGTGGAGGAATTGAATTCATGCGTCCGTGGACGGCCGCTGTCTACGGCATTCCTCCTGAACAGGTCGTTGGCAGCAGCATCAAAACCGAGTTCCAGATGCGGGACGGTCTCCCCGTCATCGTACGACTTCCCGAAGTCAACTTCATTGATGACAAAGTCGGCAAACCGGTCGGCATCAATCAGCATATCGGTCGACGCCCGCTCCTCGCCGGTGGAAACTCGGATGGCGATCTGCAGATGCTGCAATACACCACGATCCCGCGCAATCCCGACGACGCCACACCGCGACTCGGATTGATCGTCCACCATACGGATGCGGAACGCGAATTTTCCTACGATCGTAAGTCTTCCATCGGCAAGCTCGACAAAGCACTCGACGAAGCCCCGATGCGGGGCTGGATCGTGATCGATATGCAAAAAGACTGGGCCAGCATTTTTCCCGCAGGTCGCGATTAGACCTGCAGGACTCACATCAGCAAGTATTCACATTTCGAGTCATCCGTTTCTCATTTCGCTCGAACACAGGAGAGGCACCATGGGACGATTTCTGGCCCTCACGGCAATTGTCGGTACGTTAATTTCGGGAGGGATGATGACGGGCTCGGCGTGTGCTGACGAACCCGAATCGAAATCCCCTCAACAGGTCGTCGAAGATTCCGCGGCTCTGTATATCAAAGCCTTCGAAGCTCGCGATGCGGAGGCGATTTCGTCGCTCTTCACGGAAGATGCGGAATACGTCGACGCGGAAGGGGTGGTCTTTCATGGTCGCAGCACCATTGAGAACGAGCTTGCCATTTCGTTCGAGGTCTCGCCCCCTGGCCAGCTTTCTCTTCTGCTGACCTCGATTCGCCCGATTGCGGATCAGGTCATCGTGGAAGAGGGGGTCTCGGTCTTTACCGTCAAGGAAGAAGGTGACGACGAAGCGACGACATCACGCGTCCCCTATACCGCCACGCACGTTCGCCAGGTGGATGGTTCGTGGAAAATCGCGAGCGTCCGCGAACTGTCGCAGGCGGAAATGTCGCCTCATGATCAACTGCAGGCGCTGTCATGGCTGCTCGGTGCCTGGCACGAAGATGTCGACGGAATGATCATCTCGACCGAATGGAAGTGGGCCGAGAATAACAACTTCCTCGTCGGCGAGTTTGAAATACGTCGCTCCATCGGCCGGACTCTCACCGGGACGCACCGTATTGGTTGGGACGCCGAACGCAGGCAATTCCGTTCGTGGATTTTTGAATCCAACGGCGCCGCCTTTGATGGTTGGTGGCGCGCCAACGAAGACGGCAGCTGGTCACTCGACACGAGTGGCGTCGACGCCCAGGGCGTTCGTCGTTCATCGTCGACGACCTACGCACGAGATGGGGATAACGCCATTATCGTCATTCTGGAACATCAGGTAGTGGATGGGGAGAGCCGCGGAGGCTCAGCCCATCGCATCGTCCGCAAGCCGCCTCCAGCGAAGATTAATGCGGCGGCATCGAGATAAGAATGACGGCGGCGGTGTCGATCAACCACAGCGCCGCTGAACAGGGCCATTCTGGCTACGAAACATTTCAACACCAATCAAAACAAACCACTTTGGAGTTTGTTGCCATGATACGATCATTATTCTGTATGGGATTCATCGCGGTATTTGTCATCGCGGGCGCGGCTGAATCGACCTTTGCCCGCGGCTTCGGGGGAGGTGGTAATCGCGGCGGGGGTGGCGGCGGTCACATCGGCGGTGGAGGAGGCGGTGGCCACTCCAGCGGCGGGGGTAATCGCGGTGGTGGCGGGGGCTTCAGTGGCGGAGTTAATCGCGGCGGGGGGGGAGGTTTCTCCAGCGGCGGAGGACTTTCAGGAGGGGGCTATCGCCCCAGTCGCCCGACACCGTCGACTCGCCCGAGCGTTCAGCCGGGCGGTGGTGGGGGGATCCAAAATTCCGGTAACAATGTCGTCCATCGCCCACCGTCGCCCGGTTCCAACCTGGGATCTGGCTCACGCCCTCAGATCAACCCGGGAAATAGCGCGACACGTCCGACTACCCGCCCGGCAACACGACCCGACATTCCTGCGCCCGGCGGAAATCGGCCCAATATTGACCGTCCGAATGTCGATCGCCCGAATATTGACCGTCCCAACGTAGATCGACCCACGGTGCGCCCCGGAGGCGACGGTCGCCCCAATCTTCCGGGAGGGGATGGTAATCGTCCGGATGGACTGCGCCCCGGTGGAAATACGCGGCCCGGTGCCGACAATGGTTTGTTACCCGGTCTGGGTTCCAACCGCCCCGGAAACAATGACGGTCGATTACCAACCATTCGACCTGGTCAGGACGGCGGTGGATCGCGACTCCCCGGACTGAGCGGTGGTGATGGAAACCGTCCTGCGTTGCGTCCAGGCGAAGGTGGCGATGGCGGACGATGGACGCCGGGAGATCGTGACTCGATTCCGGGTCGCCATGATGATCTCGCGAATCGTTTTGATGACCTTAATTCTCACTGGGGTGATCGCGAATGGGCTAACAATGAGTGGAATATCAATCGCGACACGAACATCAATAACTTCGGCTACTGGGGTCCGAGCGGCTACTGGGGCCACTCAGGCGCCTGGGGACATGGCGGTTTTTATGGCCCCGTGGGGCACTGGTCTCGTCCCTGGGGTTGGTACAACGGATTCTGCCCGACTTGGGGGCACTGCCGCTGGGATTATCTGTGGAACAGGTATCCCGCCGCGATGGCGGTTGGCGCAACGATGTGGGGGATTAACGCCGTCAACTGGATGTTCGGCGTCGGTGACTACTACAACCCGTACTACACGCAGCCGGTCTACGTCCAGAATCAGCCAGTCGCTGTATATGACCAGCCGATCATCGGCAATTTATCCGACGACGCAACGGCCAGCGACGACTCGACCAGTGCCAGCACTGACCCGCTGACCGACACCTTCGATCAGGCCCGGCAGGCGTTTTATGATGGCGACTATGATAATGCGCTTTCGCTGACCAACCAGGCGCTTGCCAAAGCTCCGCGGGATGCGGCGATCAACGAGTTTCGCAGCCTCTGCCTGTTTGCATTGGGGCAGTACCAGGACTCGGCCGCCACTATTCACGCGGTCCTGGCAGCCGGCCCGGGATGGGACTGGACAACGCTGATCAGCATGTATCAGGACCCGGCCACCTATACGCAGCACCTGCAACGGCTGGAGGATATCACCAAGGCCAGTTCGCCCGATGCGAGCTCCTTCTTCCTGCTCGGATACCACTACCTGACGGCAGGCCATCAGGATGAAGCGTTAACGTGCTGGCAGAAAGTCGTTTCGCTCAACCCGGACGACAAACTGGCCGCGCAGTTCGTCCAGATGTACTCCCCCGCGCCCGACTCGAGTTCGACCGCTCCAACTTCTCCACCGGAGAATATGGAGCAACCCGCTTATCCTCTCGATCAGCTGGAAGGAACCTGGACGACGTCGAACGATAACGGGGAATACACTCTGAAGCTCAACACCGACGATTCGTTCAACTGGACGTATTCGAAGGATGGCCAATCGCAGGATTCTTCCGGCGCGTTCATCGTGCGTGGCAACAATCTGGTCATGCAGCCTGACGCTGGTGGAACGCTGATCAGCACCATCAATCTCAAAAACGTGAATACGCTGGAATTTACCCCTATTGGAGAGGCGACGTCACTGACGTTTACCAAATAGGGAACCAGCTTCCTTTCTGGCTTATCACATCTCACTCACTTCTTGACCTTTGATTTCGATTGATCAAATACACCTCTGCGAGGGCGGAGAGCGATCTCCGTCCGCAGGGTGTATTTACTCATACTCTTTCACATTCTTTAACCCCGCAGGAGTAAACCACGATGAAGCGTGTGCTCGTAACCCTCTTTGCCACATTGCTGCTGGTCACGACGACCGCAACAGCGATGGCGCAGAGTGGCAAAGGCAACCCCCCGAATATCCTCGTAATTTTCGGTGACGACATTGGTCAAACCAACGTCTCCGCGTACACGATGGGATTGACCGGGTATCGCACCCCCAACATTGACCGCATCGCGCGCGAAGGCATGATCTTCACGGACTACTATGCCGAGCAGAGCTGTACGGCCGGTCGTTCAACGTTCCTCACCGGACAGTGTACCTACCGTACGGGCATGTCTAAAGTCGGTCTTCCGGGCGCTGACCTCGGTCTCCGCGCTGAAGACCCGACCATCGCCGAATTGCTGAAACCGCACGGTTTCGCGACGGGACAATTCGGAAAGAACCACCTCGGCGACAAGGATGAATTCCTGCCAACCGCGCATGGGTTCGACGAGTTCCTCGGCAACCTGTATCACCTGAATGCCGAAGAGGAACCGGAAAACCGCAACTACCCGGTCGACCCCGCATTCCGGAAGAAATTCGGCCCCCGCGGTGTCATCAAGTCTTCCGCCGATGGCAAGATTGAGGACACCGGTCCGCTGACGAAAAAACGGATGGAGACGATCGATGACGAAACCTCAGCCGCCGCGATCGACTTCATTGAACGGCAGGTCAAAGCCGACAAACCGTTCTTCTGCTGGTGGAATGCAACCCGCATGCACTTCCGCACCCACGTGCGCGAAGAGCATCGTGACAAACCGGGCCTGGCCGCTCGCACCGAATACGCGGACGGCATGATCGAACATGACGCCCAGGTGGGTACGCTGTTGGACAAACTGGACAGCCTCGGCATTGCCGAAAATACCATCGTGCTGTACACGACCGACAACGGTCCGCACAAAAACTCATGGCCGGACGCGGGATTGAGCCCGTTCCGCAACGAGAAAAACTCTAACTGGGAAGGAGCTTTTCGCGTTCCTTGCGCCATCCGCTGGCCGGGAAAAATCAAACCGGCGACCGTTTCCAACGACATCGTCAGCGGTCTCGACTGGCTGCCGACATTCATGGCGGCTGTTGGCGACACCGATATCAAAGAGAAACTGTTGAAAGGTCACAAGGCCGGCAACAAGACCTTTAAGGTGCACCTCGACGGCTACAACCTGTTGCCGTACCTCACCGGTGAAGCGGATGAATCTCCCCGTAATTCGTTCTTCTACTTCAACGACGATGGACAACTCGTCGCGATGCGGTTCGAGAACTGGAAGCTCGTTTTCATGGAACAGCGAGCCGCAGGCACTTTGCAGGTTTGGGCGGAGCCGTTCACGAGTCTGCGACTTCCGAAAATGTTCGACTTGCGAGCCGACCCCTACGAACAGGCCGACATCACCTCCAACACCTACTATGACTGGTTGTTGGACCATGCTTTCCTGCTCGTTCCGGCTCAGCAGTACGCGGGCAACTTCCTGAATACATTCCAGGATTTTCCGCCTCGTCAGAAACCAGCGAGCTTCAATCTCGACGACGTGATGGAGAAACTCTCAGAAGGAGCGACTCACTAGTCGTCTTCTCTTGAAGAATCAATGAACGGGGCGTCCATTAAGGACGCCCCGTTTCTTCACATGGCGTCCCCGATTGGCAAATGTATGTCACCCCGATGTAGATTCGGTGAGCGATCCGACAAAGAGTTGAATTCAGTGTCTTGTAGAATGTGAGTGCTGGTATGCACATATCCATCGACACCAGTGATTTTGCCGTCACGGGCAAAGAGAAGTTGCACCTTAAAAAACGCAAAACAAAAATCAAGGATTACTACAAAACCAAGTCCGACTACAGAGAACTCCTCGAAGAATTCCAGGATGAGATCAACGGCCTGCAGCGCATGATGTATGCCCACGACCGTTACAGCATGTTGCTGATCTTCCAGGCAATGGACGCGGCCGGAAAAGACGGAACCATCCGTGCGATCATGTCTGGTGTGAACGCGCATGGCATCAGCGTGCAGGCGTTCAAACAGCCGAGCGCCACGGAACTCGATCATGACTTTCTCTGGCGGACAGTCCTCCGGCTACCACAGCGGGGACGAATCGGAATCTTCAACCGGTCGTACTACGAAGAAGTCCTGGTGGTGCGGGTGCATCCGGATATCGTCCATGATTCGCAGAAGCTTCCCACCCACTTGACCGGCGATCTCGACAACCTGTGGAAACAGCGCTACGAATCCATTCGCGATTTTGAAAAACATCTGCAGCGGAACGGTACGGTCGTGGTGAAATTCTTTCTGCACCTCGGGCGCGATGAGCAGCGGCAACGATTCCTCGACCGACTCGACGAGCCCGACAAGAACTGGAAGTTTTCCGAAGGGGATGTGGCCGAACGTCAGCATTGGGATGAATATCAACACGCATACGAAGACGCGATCAACGCGACGGCAACCAAAGACGCCCCGTGGTACGTCATCCCGGCGGACGACAAGAAGAACATGCGGTTGATCGTTGCGCAGATCGTCCTCAGGCACCTCAAAGCACTCGACATGCAATACCCGCAGGTCTCCGAGTCGCGCCGGGAAGAATTGCAGCGATATCGGAAACGGTTGCTTGACGACTGAAAGACCCGTGTCCACTTCCTTCCCATCCTAATGATAACTCAACAACATGTGAGACCCGCTTAGAATCGAGACGATGAATGGAACTGCGTGCCTCCATCAATAGCCTGTCCACTGCGATGAATGCCGCTATTCTGGGACAGGAGACGGTTGTTGAACGACTGCTTATCGCGCTCCTGGCCGATGGCCATGTGCTGATGGAGGGATTACCGGGAACGGCGAAAACCCGCTCGATCAAGACACTCTCTCAGCTGATCGACAGCGGATTCAGTCGCGTTCAGTTTACCCCCGACCTGTTGCCCTCGGATGTCACCGGTTCCGAGATTTATCGGGAGCAGACGGCGACCTTCGAGTTTCAATCGGGGCCGATCTTCGGCAACCTGGTATTGGCGGACGAGATCAACCGCGCCCCGGCCAAGGTGCAGTCGGCACTGCTGGAAGCGATGGAAGAACGGCAGGTGACCGTTGCCGCGGAGACCCATAAGTTGCCCGATCTCTTTCTCGTGCTGGCGACGCAGAACCCGATCGAACAGGAGGGGACTTATCCGCTCCCGGAAGCGCAGATGGACCGCTTTCTGTTGTATGTGAATGTCGGCTACCCCGGCAAAGACACAGAACTCGGCATTCTGAAACTGGTGCGGAGCGAAAAGTCGGCAACCCAGCCAAGCGCGCCGCCCCGGCTGTCCCAGGACGCGATCTTTGAAGCCCGACGCCAGGTGCTTGATTTGCATGTTGCGGAGGCTGCGGAAAAATATATCGTCGACCTCGTCATGGCCACGCGTCACCCGGAGGCGTGCGGCGGAAAGCTGGCAAAGTGGATTCGCCTGGGGGCGAGCCCGCGGGGAACGATCGCACTCGACTCCGCTGCCAGGGCTCATGCCTGGCTCAACAATCAGGATTTCGTTTCTCCTGAAAACATTCGTGCCGTTGCCCCCGCGTGCCTCGCACATCGTCTGCATCTTTCTTACGAAGCGGAAGCGGCCGGCATCACGCGTACGGACGTGGTCGCGGAGTTACTCGATAACGTCGTCCCCACCTGAGGTCCACGATGTCTGCCCGCATCTCGATTACGCTGGAAGAAATGGTAGTGTTGAAAGCCGAAGCGCGCGGATTCTCTTTTCTCCCGCGTCAACCGGTTTCATCTCTCCTTTCCGGAAAGCACGCCTCACGACTGCGTGGGCGGGGACTCACTTTCGAAGAACTGCGGCATTATCACGCTGGCGATGACATCCGTCTGATCGACTGGAAGGCCACGGCCCGCTTGCGTTCGACGCACGTCCGCGTCTTCAAGGAGGAACGGGAGCGACCCGTGCTGCTTATCGTCGACCAGCGAACGCCGATGTTTTTCGGCAGTCGGCGCGCGATGAAGTCGGTCGTCGCCGCGGAACTTACCGCACTCGGAGCGTGGCGGACACTCGATACCGACGACCGCGTCGGGGGCATCATCTTCAATGAACAGGAAATCTCGGAGGTGCGCCCACACCGCAGTCAATCGCGCGTGCTGCAACTGTTTCATGAGGTCAGCCGGTTCAACAAGGCCTTGACCGAAGAGCCTCAACCTCGCGGGAACGTCCAGCTGAATGACGCTCTCGCAGCCGCTCTCCAGGTCGCGCGTCACGATTACCTCGTTGTGCTGATCAGTGATCTTGATGGCGCTGACGCCGAGACGAAACGGCTCGCAACCCTCATTGCCGCACGAAACGACATGCTTGTCGTGGCTGTTTATGATCCACTGGGTGCCTCCCTCATCGGATCGTTCGGGATGGTGGCAACGGACCGCGGCCGGTCATGGGATATCCCGGCCGAACGCGCGTTTGCAGATCACTTCCAGCAGAGTTTTCAGAATCGCGTCCATGAGTGGGTCGACATCTTTCGGAACCTCAAAGTACCGGTGATGCCGATCTCGACAGCGGCGCCCGCTGTGGAACAGATCCGTTCTCTCTTCGGTCAACGGGGGGCAAGTCGATGAAAGCCGATCCTGCCAGCCTGGACGAGTTGCATGACATCGTGTTGCCGGCCCCCATTCCGTGGTGGCCGCCGGCACCGGGCTGGTTCGTGCTGTTTGGCGTACTCCTCTGCGGTCTTTTTTATATCGTTTTGCGTTATTGGCAACGGTGGCGAGCGAATGCCTATCGCCGCGCCGCGCTTCGCGAACTCAAGACGTCCAACAGCCCGGCAGCTGTTTCCGAATTGCTCCGGCGAACAGCACTGGTGGTGGCACCGCGGCAGGAAATCGCCACGCAGTTCGGCAAACACTGGACGGACTGGTTGAAACAGACTGCTCCGGCCGTCATGTCCGAGAATGTCCAACTTCAACTGTCCAGCGGGCCCTACCAGAAAGCGACTTCAACAACCAACGTGGATGAACTCAAACTGTACGCCACTGCCTGGATTGAAAGACATCAAATCCCCGTATTGAATTCTCATTGAACCTCCCTTTGCACCGAACTTCAGATTTCGTCATGTTCTCATTCTCCTATCCCTGGTTATTTGCACTGGCGCCGCTGCCCTGGCTCGTGTGGAAATTGATGCCCGCGCGACGGGCGGCTCAGGTCGCCGTGCGGGTACCGTTTGGAGAACGATTGACGGAGGCACTCCAACAGACCGGTTACGCGCGGACAGCCGCGAGGACTTCGCGACGATTCGTAGTGCCACTCCTCCTTTGGGGATTCATCCTCACGGCCCTCGCTCGGCCTCAATGGATTGAGCCTCCGATCGTGAAAGCATTGCCGACACGCGATCTCCTGCTGCTGGTGGATTTATCAAGCTCAATGGATCAAAAGGACTTCGTTGACCCGCAGGGGAAATCGATCACCCGACTCGAAGCCGTGAAAGAAGTGCTCGGCGACTTTCTGATACGTCGAGAGGGAGACCGTGTCGGGCTGGAAGTTTTCGGAGATGCCCCCTACCTACAGGCTCCCTTCTCCACGGACCTCGAGCTGTCGCGTATTCTGCTCGATGCATGTGATGTCGGTATGGCGGGCCCGCGCACGGCCTTCGGCGATGCCATCGGTCTGGGCGTCAATCTTTTCAATGAGAGCGACGTCCCCGCCAAGACAATCATCGCGCTCACGGATGGAAACGATACCGCTAGCCAGGTTCCGCCGCTGGAGGCCGCCCGCGTCGCCGCACAGCGCAACATTCGTATTCACACCGTCGCCATCGGCGATCCGACTACGGTAGGAGAGGACAAGCTGGATACTCAGGCACTGGAAGACGTCGCCAAAGCGGCGGGAGGCGATTACTTCTTCGCCGCCGATCGCCAGCAACTGGCGGGAATCTACGATCAGCTCGACAAGATCGAAACCCGGAAAGTCGAGACGGTTAGCCATCGCCCGAAACGAGACTTGTATTATGTCTTCCTGCTCTCTGCACTCTTCCTCGCCGTCATTGAGAAAGTGGTGATCGCCATGAGTCTGCACCGTGAAAGTGCCAGGACAAAACAACAGACCAAAGTCCGTGTCGATCCCGTGAGCGGCCAGCTGGAGGTCGTTTCCTGATGGCAAACCTCGCAAACTTTCAGTTCATTCGTCCGGAATGGTTGCTGCTCCTGCCGGTGGTGATTGCCACCTGGTGGTTCTGGCGACGGCGAAGCGATCCTCTGGGAGGGTGGCGTGATCAGATCGACGCGGATCTGCTGGCGGCGCTCCGGGAAGAGCAAACGGATCGACATCATCGATCGGCTTACGTATCACTGGTGGCGGGATGTCTGATGGTGATCGCCATTGCGGGCCCGACGTGGAAGCGTGATCCAAGTCCGTTTGCGGCGGACGCCGCGCCGTTGATGATTCTGCTCAAAGCGGACACGAGCATGGAGGAAATCGGCGCGACACCGACGTTGCTCGAACGAGCGCAGCTTAAGATTGCCGACCTGACCCGGATTCGCCAGGGGCAGCCGGTGGGGCTGATCGCATATGCTGGTTCTGCGCATCTCGTCCTGCCGCCGACGCGCGACACCTCCATCGTGAGCGAGATGGCCTCCGAGATCAGCAGCGACATCATGCCGCAACCGGGTGATCGACTGGACTTCGCCATCAAGCGGGCAAATGAGATCTTAACTGGTGGTAACGCTGGTGGAAGTCTGCTCGTAATGGCCGACACGGTGGAAGGAGATATCTCTTCCCTGTCGCAAACTCATCACACTGATAGTGATTGGCCGATCCAGTTCCTGACACTTGATGACGACCCGTCCATCATCACTGCAGCGAAGGCACTCAACGGGACCGTCGTCGAGTTGACTCCGACCGATGACGATGTCTCCACCATCGCGCGTGCGGCTGAACGTAAAGCGGTAACAGGAGTGGAAGGCGATTCAGAGCGATGGCAGGAGGCCGGGTACTGGATCGTGCCGTTTCTGATGGTTCTCGTGTTGGGTCGTTTTCGTCGTGAACAACGTCCGCATCGGGAGGGACAGAGATGAAAGCCATTATCTGCACGTTGTTTGCCTTTATCCTCGCTGGAATACTTTGGACACCCAACCAGCAGGCTCAACGACATTTTCGAGACAAGGAATATGCCCGATCCGCGGAAGAATTCCAGGAACCCGAATGGCAGGGTGCGGCATGGTATCGCGCAGGTGAGTTCGAGAAGGCGGCGCAGGCATTCGCCAGAAGTAAAACTCCCGAAGCCCGGTACAACGAAGGGAATGCCTGGGTCCTGTTGGGAAAATACGATATCGCGGTAGATCGCTATGAAAAGGCGCTTCAGCAGCGTCCCGACTGGAAAGAGGCCCGGGAGAATCGAGACCTCGCAGCGGCCCGCGCCAAAATGCTGGATAACTCGGGAGGAGATGCCGGCGATCAGAAACTGGGGGCCGACAAGATCGTCTTTGACAAAAAGAAACAGGAAGGTGGCGAGGATACCGAAGTGACGGGTGCCGAAGCATCATCAGATGCGACAATGCAGGCCCTCTGGCTGCGACGGGTGCAGACGAAACCCGCTGATTTTTTGCGTTCCAAGTTCGCCTATCAGTTGTCGATGGAACCGGAAGGGGAGAACCAATGACGCGAATGTTCTCACTGCTGACCTTGGTAGTTGTGTATTCCTGTCTTTCGCTATCGCCTCTGTTGGCGGAGGTCCGACCGGCGACATTAAAGGTTAAGGATCAACCTTACTGGGTCGGCCAACGCGTTCCTTTCACGATCGAACTTCGTGCACAAGGCTCGTTTACCGGCACTGCCAGTTTCTCGTTCCCCGACCTTCCCCGCGCCTGGATCATGGAAGCGGGCAATCCGGTCGTTTCATCCGAGGAGGTAGACGATCAATCCTGGTTTGTCCAGACACACGACTTTGCCCTCTTCTCGCAGCAGGAAGGGAAGATCGAAATCCCCGCATTTGACGTGCGTTTCAGTCATCGTGACGGGTTTACCGGGCCGAGCACCGATCAGACGGCAAAGGTTCCCGCGACCACGATCACGATTGAACGTCCGGAGGGCGTCGATTCCGACTCCTTTCTGGTGACGACGACTTCGTTGAAGATCGAAGAAAGCTGGGACCCCGAACCCGGAAAACTTAAACAGGGAGATGTGGCGCACCGCACTATCACTCAAGACGCCGATCAAATGACCGGCATGGCGCTCACTCCTCCGCCTGAGTTATCGCTGAACGGAATCCGTGTGCATGTCGCGCCTCCCGAAGTGACCGATCAGACCGAACGGGGAGAGTTCAGGACAAAGCGTGTGGACAGAATCACGTATGTATTTCAGGAACCGGGCGTCCATTCGATCCCGGCCATTAACTATGTCTGGTGGAACCCCGATCAGAAGTCCGTTAGCTCCACGACGCTTCCCGAGGTGACATTCGATGTCGCGGCGACCGTCGCCCAAGAGCAAGAAACGGTCGCCTCGACCCCGCGCACCGGATGGTATCTGGCGGTCATTTTCTTTTTCGTCTTCGTGGCCCTCCTCTTCTGGCATTGGCAGACCGTCTGCCGCTGTTATCGTGACTTGAAACGATGGCTGTTTCCGCCCAAACACGTCGCCGCAAGACGACTGATCAAAGCCTGTCGCCATAACGATGCCAACTCTGCCCGGGTTGCGTGGTGGGAATGGCGAGGTACTCAACCGGAACATCCTCCAATCACAGCGAGTTTTCGTGATGCCATTGTCGAGCTTGAACGTACCTTTTACGGTCCTGATTCGCCAGCCAACTGGACAGGCCGAAATCTTGAAACCAGTTTTCGTGACTATCTCCAGACTTCACGGAACAAGACCACTGAATCTGAGAACTACTTACCTGAAATGAATTCGTTCTCCTCATAACACGTTATTCGCAACGTCACATCCCCCTCTGCCACCGTTAAGGAATCAACCATGGAATTCCTCGACCTGTTTGCCTTATTGATATTGATTGTCCTTGTCGCGACAGTCTTGGGAGTCGCTTTGCTGCTGGGTTATCTGCCCGGACATATCGCCAGGCATCGTTCCCATCCGCAAGCCGACGCCGTCAATATCTGCGGGCGGATTGGATTGCTGACGGGAGGATTGCTCCTGCCCATCGCCTTTGTGTGGGCCTACTTGAATTTCCCGGGAGCAACCCGAAACGGGGGGAACACGAAATGATTGTTTTTCTCACACTCCTGTATATTGGTCTGCTTCTACTGCTCAAGACGCTGGGTGTGATCAAGTTCAACTTGTTCTGGAAGCTTTCCATTGTCCTCTGGATGTTGCTGCTGCTGATCGTCCTGTTCATCCCCATGCAATGGGGGGCACCGTCTGGCCCCGTAGCGGTTTTTCGTCCTGTGATCGAAATCGTCCCCGCCGTTTCAGGACAGGTGGTCGATGTCCCGGTTGAACCATTGAAGGAGGTACAGGCGGGAGACGTCCTGTTTCAGATCGATCCCGAGCCATTTGAAGAAGAAGTCCGCCGCCTGGAAGCGGCCCTGGCGGATGCGGAACTGCAACCGCAGATACTGGAAGACGCGGTGACCATCGCAGAAGCCTCCCTCGCCAAAGCAACCGCGCAGCAGAAACTCGCGTGAAACGAGATGGATCGCAGCGAGAAGCTCAAAACCAATAATGCGATCTCAGAAAATGACTACGAACAGGCGCAGCTCTCTCTCGAAATTGCAGACCGCACGGTAGAGGAAGCTGCGACTCAATTGGAACAGGCCAGGCTGCCACTTTCCTCCAAGACAGACGAGGGAGAAAACACCACGGTGGCGCAGGAAAAAGAACAACTGGCCCGGGCGCAGTATGAACTGGAACAGGCTACGGTCAAAGCACCGGCGAATGGAATCGTCCAGCAACTGGCGTTACGTCCCGGGGCTCGGGGCGCGGCGATTCCACTCCGCGCGGCTCTCGTCTTTGTCGACACCACACAGACGCGCATTTCGGTAGGGATTAAACAGAACCAACTCCGCTATGTCCAACCCGGCCAGACAGCGGAAGTCGTTCTGAAATACTATCCCGGCATGACGTTGAAAGCGGAAGTCGAGGGTATCCTGGCGGTGACTTCCGGGGGACAGGTGCAATCTTCCGGTGTGGTGGAAGATCTCACCCCCAAGCAGACGAACGCGGAACCGTATCACGTCGTATTGAAGATCACCGATGAACGCGTCAATCAGCACGACCTGCCGGGTGGCGCTGTCGGACAGGCCGCGATTTACACGGATCACGTCGGTTTCACGCATGTCATCCGCCGCGTCATGATTCGCATGCAGGCCTGGATGAACTACATCTTCTGATCGGTTTCGCGTTAACCGCAGGGGATTCGGCTTAGATCACATCAAGACTCACCACTGATGTGATCATGCCTCGTCAACAGGTAGACGACACCACCAACGCACAAGGTGACAAGAGCCGCTATTCCTTCGATCGGTTTGTTCCACGCCGCCAGCCCGGCAATCAACAGCGTGGCGAGCACGAAAATCAGCGCCATCCCCCTGAGTACTCGGTCGACAAGGTTGGACCGATCCCACGACCCGATAAACAGCGTACTGACGGTCGCGGCCGCGGAGAGCGCTAACGTCATGCCGAGATAGGAGAGCAGTCCTTGGAGTGTGGAGATGGAAATCACCAACATGATGGCGATTCCCTGCAGAAAGACCGACCGCACCGGGGGAGATTGAGTAGATGCGAAGAACCGGGGAAAATATCCATCGGCCGCCATCTTCGCGTAGACGCGGGGCCCACTCATGAGCACTGACGACACGCTACTCGCCAGTCCCAGGCAGATCGCCCCGCGGGTGATGACTTCAAGGGCGTTCCCTCCGACGGACCGCGCCGCGATCGCCGCGACGTCCGGTTCGCCGGCGATCTGCTCGGGCCGGGGAGCAAAGACGATAAACGCATTGAGCAACAGGTAGATCACCGTCACCACGACGGTCCCCAGCACCATCGCCCTGCGGATCGACTTTGATCCGTCCCGCGCCTCCCCCGCGACATAAATCGCCGCGTTGAAACCACAATAGCTGAGAGAGATCCACATCACCGAGGTCGCAAAGCTCAGCACGGTGACATGAGAATTGGATTCGTCCCCGGGTAATGACTCGCCTCCCTGCCAGGAGCCGATTCTGAAAAACGCATACAACAGAAGCGCGGCGAGTAAGCCGAGTTTGCAGACAACAATTCCGTTCTGACTCCGTGCCCCGTATCGCGAGTTGAACGCGTGACTGAGTGTGGCCGCCACGACCAGCATCAGTGCGGGCGACTTCGCGGGAAGCCAGTCCGATCGGAACTCCTCGGGGAGCAGATATGTTTCGAAGGCGACTGCCGCATAAGCCCCGGCCCCGGTGAAGCCCGCCAGAAAGGAAACCCATCCCGCGGAGAACCCGGCGGCGGGATGCGCAAAGCGAGAGAGATAGAGATACTCGCCCCCATTTTCGGTGAGTCGTTCCGCCAGCTGCGCGTATCCAACCGCGCCGCAAACCGCGATGAAACCACCCACGGTCCAGGCCAGCAAGACGAGCCACGGGTCGCGCAAGTCCGCGAGTGCGAATCCACTGGTCGTGTAAACGCCGGCGCCGATCATGCTGGCGATCACCAGCAGCGTCAACGTCAGGACGTCGAATGGCTTCTCTCCCTCCGGATCGCGCATAAGTGGCTACTTGCGTTCAAAGACCAGAAAGTAGTTTTCCTTGAAGGAAGGGACTTCGACTTCCTCTACAAAGTGGAAGCCCGCGTTTTCGATCTCGGATCGAAAGACTTCTTTCCCGGCGCGCACATGATCCAACGTCCATTCGCGGGACTCTCCCGGAATACGTTCAAAATCGATGACTACAAGTTTACCGTCTGGAGTCAGCGCTTCGTGGATCGAGGCGAGTGAGGAATCCGGTTGTTCGAAGTGATGATACACATCGCAGATGAAAGCCACATCGATCGTTCCGGGCGCCAGGCGAATATCATCCTGTCCGCAAAGTACGGGCGTCACGTTATCCAGCTTCTTCACCTGAGCAATCTTCTCGACACGTTCAACGAACTTCGGCGCGATATCGAGAGCATAGACCCAACCCGATTCGCCCACTTCATGGGCGAACGGTTCCACAAACAACCCGGTACCTGTTCCAATGTCGGCGATCCGGTCACCCGCTTTCAATTTCAGTCGTTCGATGATTTCATGACGAGCCTGAAAGACCTCGCGGCTCTCCACTTCGAATCGATTGACCCATTCATCGACGTCCAGATTCGGATCGAGAAACGCGTCATTGATGCCCGGCTTGACGCTTTTCTGTGCCTGAGTAGTGGTTTCCGGGGTAGCGGGTTCCTGAGCAAAGGCGCCGCCGGAAAGCAGCATCAGGGCAATTGACGCAACAACGGGGAACAGACGCATCACCGACTCCAGCAATTGAACGCAAAAAGGGGGGAAACTACATTATAGGTTTCAGCACTTCAAATGTAGACCGGGTAACGGGGCTGCGTCAATCAACGGGCGGAAAGCCTGCTCCGATCAAAAAAGTCGAAAGCGGTAGAGGACGACATGACACGCGAAGAATGGATCACCATCACATCCGCCCTGATCGGGGTCGGCGATCTGGTGGCAGGCTGGCTCTGAGCCTATTTTCACCGGATCAATATCGATCGTCGGCAGGCACGCCTCGAGCGAATCAATCGTCAATTGCGGGAACTTTACGGACCACTGTACATCACCCTTCAGGCAAGCGATGAGGCCTGGCGCGCCTTTGCCGAGCAGCACTGGCCGCAACATGGGGAACCCGGCTTATTTCCCGAACAGGGATGCCTCCCGCCTCACCGAAGAAGAGAAGCAACGCTGGATAACCTGGATGAAAGAAGTCTTCCATCCGTTGAACGAACGCGTCGAGCGACTCATCCTCGATAACCTGGACCTCGTCGAGGGGGATACGATTCCGGTCGCATTTCGAGAAGCGCTCGCACATGTCGTCACCTACCGGGCAGTCCTCGCGCAGTGGGCGGCCGGAGACTACTCCGAATATCTTTCCATCAACAACTGGCCCGGAGCAGACCTGATGGCTGCCGTGAAACCTCATTACGAAAAGATTCGCTCCGAGCAGAGGCGATTACTGGGCCAACGGCATTAAGTGAGAATTATCGCAGCGCAGGGAGCCGGCCCCATAATTCACCGCACTTTTCCCACGCTCATTTTTGTATACATTTGCATTCTGGCCAAAAAATGTAGTAATCGGACGGAAAAATCGTTTACTATAAATGTGTTCCGAAGTGAATCTCGCTTTCGCATCTCTTTGATTCATAATCTAGATTCCTGTGCTCATGGAACTTTCCGGTCCTTTCTCTCTGGGCTCGACCGACAGCCAACTGATTCGAAGCGCTCAAGCGGACCATCCCAATTCCTGGTCTGTGCTGGTGGAGACCTATGCGCCGCTCATCTACCAGACGGCGAGAAAATCAGGACTGCAGTCCAGCGACGCCGCGGACATTACTCAGAATGTGCTCGTGCAGGTTTACAACAGCCTGAAGAACTTCAAACCGCAGAATCGTGGTTCGTTCCGCAAATGGATCAAAGTGATTGCCCGCAATAAGGTTATCGATCTGTGCCGCAAAAGGCAGATCAGTATCACCATCCTGAATGAGGACATCATCGCCGATTGTGAACAGCGTCTCGGCGAAGGAACATCTGAGGTCCCGAACCAGCGATTAAGAGGCATTCGCAAGGTAATCGCCGACGTTCGCGGGAACGTGTCGGAGGATACATGGCAGGCGTTCGAAGCCATGCTGGCGGGTTTCGAGACTTCTCGCGAGATTGGCAAACGGCTCGGCATGAGCGAAACCGCCGTTCGTCTTGCGAAACATCGCGTGCTGGCGCAGATACAGGTGCGACTTGAGAAAGACGCTCCGCCGGATGAAACGGCCTGACGTTAAACTTCTGAAAGCCGCTCAACAGCATCTGTTCCATTTCAAATTCGGGCCGACAGGTAGGCACTATGCCCTGCGCCAAAAGTTCCCTGATAAGCAAGATCCCGGAGGGGGCATTAGACGATCAGGAATACATTGAACTTCTTGATCATATTTCCACCTGCTCGGAATGTCTCAGTACATACGCAACCATCGTAGACGGGACAGAGCATGCAGAACTTTTCGAAGAAATCGCCTCCCTGGTCAATGTCGTGACCGATGGTGAATGCGATGCCCTGATCTCTCAGCTGAAATACCTGGTTCCAGGATCCGTTCAGGGGACCGTCCCCGCGCCCAGGCACATTTCCGCTGAATCCGTGCAGTTGAACGATTACCGGTTGATTCGCGTGATCGCCCAAGGGGGCATGGGCGTCGTTTATGAAGCGGAACAATTGTCGCTGGAACGCACTGTCGCGATCAAGTTCCTCTCATCACTGGCGGCTGCTTCTGACATTCAGATTCAGCGGTTTCGAAACGAAGCCCTCGCCGTCGGGCGATTGCAGCATCCTAATATCGTTCCGGTGCACAGCTTCAGTTGTCAGGACAACGTGCATTATCTTGTCATGCAATACATCGAGGGTTGGAACCTCGCAACCTACATCGGCAAGCTCCAGATGAATCCGCTGTCGGAATCCAACCGGTTTGCGGCGACGACCGTTTCCTCGGCATCCGAGCCTGTGCTGTTGGAGTATGACGAAACCGACGAACAGGATTTCGATCTGCCGGAAACATATTCCGCTGATGAAATTCGAATGGAAGAACATCCGCAGCAGTCCCAGCAGAACCTTCTGTCGCGGGAGCGGATGAAAGAGTTTGTCCGCCAGTTCATTGATGTCGTGGACGCGATCGAGTACGCGCACCAGCGAGGTATTGTGCACCGGGATATCAAACCTTCCAACGTCCTCGTCGACGTTTCGGGTAAATTCTGGGTCGGTGATTTCGGCGTTGCCAAGACGGACTTTTCCGCAACTCTCACGGCGACCAACCTGCTGGTGGGGACGCCCCGCTACATGAGCCCGGAGCAGGTCTCGGGTACCAATGGCTTCGTAGATCACCGTACCGATATTTATTCACTCGGGGCGACACTGTACGAGTTAGTGACACTTCGCCCGCTGTATCAGGACACGACGCTGAACAAACTGATCAACAGGATCACGCAGGAACAGCCCAGCCTCCCCAGACGTATCAATCCAGAGATTCCAATTGATCTGGAAACGATCATTCTGAAGTCCATCAGCACGGAAAAATCAGACCGATATCAAACCGCCGCCGAACTGGCGGCGGACCTGCGTCACTTCGTCGATGGAAATCCTATCACGGCGAGACGCCCGGGGTTCATCGAGCGAACTTCACGATGGCTCCATCGTCACACGGCACTGGCACTCTACCTGTTGGGCACCATCGTCATTTCACTGGTCGCGACGATCGCAGTTATTTTTCTCCTGGTTAAGCACAGTTCCGAACAGAAGGAATTGCTTGATTTCGCCGACCGAAGTCAATTCAAAACGCAACAACTGCTGTACAACTCCCGTATCAAGGAAGCAGGGCTTTCGTGGAAGGCGGGAGATACCCGGCAGTTGGACGCCACGCTGGACGAACTGAAACCCTCTCCGGGAGAAGTCGATTTCCGCGGTGACGAATGGTTCTTTCTGAAGAACCGAGTCAGTATGGAGGAGGAGCATCGAGTCAGTCTGGATGCCCCCGTCTACACTGTTACTTCCAACGCCGACCATGATCTCTACGCGTTGGCGGGAAAGGATGCGGTCATACGCATGTTTGACGCGGACAGCCACGACGCGCTGCTCGAATTCGAGACGGGCCAGATCGAGGTCAACGGTCTCCCCTTTTCCAGTGATGGAAGTTTACTGGCCTCGTCGGGAGACGACGGAACCGTCTGCGTCTGGTCAATCGACTACGAGGCTGCGGCCGCTGCACTACATAAACAATTCAAAGCTCACGAAGGACTCGTCTTTAATGTTCTGTTTGCGAAAGATGACCAGTACCTCATAACGAACGGCAATGATACCGCAATTCGTTTCTGGAATTTTCATACGGGCGAAAGAATCAATGAACTGACCAATCACCGGGATCGAATTGCAGACCTCACCTATTGCCCGAGTCGCAATCGCATCGCGACCATCAGTGTTGATCTCCGGTTGAGGCTGTTTGACCTGGACAGTTTTCGCCGACTCGACACGCTGAGTACCGGCGACGATCGACTGACTTCGATTTCTTTTTCAAGAGATGGAACACGTCTTGTAACAACTTCACTCGATGGGGCCATACACATCCGGGATGCCGAGGATGGTCACATCCTCAGGGAACTCAAGCTCCTTGATGAACTGCGTTCGGCGACTTTCACTCCCGATGGAAACGCCATCGTCGCCGGTGACCGTACGGGGATGATTCACTTCTGGCGTCTGAATACGTTCGACCGCTCAGGGCAGCAAGTCGACAAGCCTGTTTCCTGGAGCGGTCATTCCGACCGCATCTACAAGATCGCCTTCAGTCACAATGATGAGAGCTTCTACTCCGTTGGTCACGACGGCAATCTGATCGAATGGAATTACAAGCTGCGGGAACGTACAAGACTCATCCAGGACAACAAGGACGGGAAGTCGTTTGGCGATTTTGTCCACCTGCAAACGGCAACCGGAGATCAATTGCTGGTCTGTGAAGAGAAGGAAGTGCAACTACGCGATCCACAGACCGGAAAACTTATTTCGACACTCCTCACGCTGGATGATACCGCCTATCGACTCGCCACGTCGGAAGACTGTAGACTGTTCGCCGTTGCCGACTACTGGGGGCATATTTACATCTATGATCTACAGAAGCGACAGGTTGTTGGGAACTGGATTGTTGATGAAGACGTCGAAACTAAACAGCTCGAACTATCGCCGGATGGCAAACTGTTGGCCCTCCTGAATATGGGAAAGCAGGAAAACAAACTTTACATGTTCAACGTGGATACAGGCGAGCGACTGCCACAATACCGTTCTTCGTTCTGCGATGCGATCGCGTTCTCACCGAACGGGGATCGTTTTTATTGCAATGGTGAATTTAATTCACTCCAAATCTGGAACACATCGTCTCACGCCCGGTTTAAGGACTTTCCAGCGCATTCCAACACCATCAATTCCATTGCCTGCTCAGCAGATCAGGAATTATTTGCTACCGGGGGAAGTGACCGCCAGATTAAACTCTGGACTCCCGGCAGTGAAGAACCGCTCGCCATCATCAACGGTCATCGAGGACGAGTCCGGTCAATGGTCTTCAGTCATGATGGCCGGCGATTGATCTCCTGCGGTGAAGATCGCCGTATTAATGTCTGGAATATCGAAAGTGGAGCCATCGACTCCCTCCTCGAGATCGATACCGGCAGGGTCGTCCCCGAAAAAATCTCCCTCAGCCGCGACGGCCATTATCTCACCTGCCGCCTGCGCGATGAGAAGGCGCGGGAGACCTACATTCGGATCTTTGAATGGAGGTAAGGGCTCCTCCGCCCCCACTGCTTCTTCACGCGTTTTCTTGACTACCGGACAAAGAAAAGATGAGGAGCCTCGTCACCATACAAGCTGGGCGATGTGCCCCTTCCGGGCCGGGAAGAGGTATTGTTTGTTCGGGTCGATGAATGGAATGGCAAGTAATGGCACCGGATGGGAACCGCACTGTACTTTTACTGCAAAATGAGTCGTCGACGGAAGGCGCGAAATCGCCCCCACTCTTCCTCGGACATGCACAGAGTCTGACGCTCGCGACGACGAATCGGAAACATCTCGAATCGCGGCAATGATGTGTCTTTGGGATGCCGGGACTGTTACACTCGAAGAAACGACTTTCCGAAATCGGATCCCGTCGCAACCGCTTGAACGATTTTCAATCACCAGGTGATACTCACGATGTCTCCATTACTTTCAGTAGAAATTCTGCCGAAGTTCTTTCGGCGGATGCTTCTAACCGCTTGTTTCTGTTTCTGCCTCTCCTCACTCGCCGATGGACAGGACGAAGCCAAGCAGCCCAGCGACGTGACGCAGATGAAGGTGATCGACATCGGGACGACGAAACAGCTCTTTGTTGATCGAAAGCTCATCGCCTCGGATCGAGACATTGAACTGGTGATGCATCGCCCCCGGAGGGATGGTCGCGTGCTGATCGAAGCTGATCAAGCGTGGGAAGCGGGTGGACGAATTGCGGTCTACTCGAGTGTTCTACGGGAGAACGGTAAGACGCGAATCTGGTACGACCTGTTGACCCCGACGGGCGCAGGCCCGTATGACCATAACCGTCGCGTCTGCTATGCCGAGTCTGACGATGGTCTGCATTTCGAAAAGCCGCGACTCGGTCTTCATGAAGTAAATGGCTCGAAAGCAAATAACGTTGTCCTGCCCGGCGTGATTGGTGGCTGCGCGGTGTGGATCGACCCTCAGGCTGATCCCGCTCATCGATACAAGACGCAGACGAAAGTCTATCCGAGCGGACAGTTCCACATGCACAGTTCCCCCGATGGCCTGAACTGGACGAAGTTCGGACGGCTCGAACCGGGACCGGGAGGTTGGGATACGCAGAGCATCGTTTTCTGGGACCCTGCCATGGAACGGTACGCGCTCTTCACGCGTTACTGGGCCGATAATGATAACCGGGCGGGGCGTTACCGGACTGTCCGTCGACTGGAATCCGACGATCTGATCAACTGGGATAGCCAAACGATCGTCCTGCGTCCGGATGAGAACGATCTGGCGACCTATGAACCACGCACGCCGCAGCCCCCAGTCGATTATTACGGCGCGGATGTCTTCCGCTATGAAGACGTTTACCTCATGCTGGCCCAGGCCTTCTGGCACTGGAACCTGCGTCCCGATAGGGACAGACTCGGTCCTTCCACATTCGATGTGCGTCTGGCTGTCAGCCGGGATGGAAAGACTTTCGAGCGCGTCGGTGAATGGAACCCGTTTCTATCCCTGGGTTCGGAAGGAAGCTTCGATTCGCGCGCCGTCTGGGCGATGCCCGATCCGGTCCGGATGGGAGACGAACTCTGGATTTATTACGTCGGCACGAATCGGGACCATGATGGCATCGTCGATCCGACCGGCGGAGGTGAGCCTCTTTCGGGTATCAGCCGGGCCGTCCTCCGTCTGGATGGTTTCGTTTCGGCTCATGCGGGCTACCAGGGCGGTCAGCTGACGACACCACCGATTCGATTCGACGGAAGCAAGCTGGAATTGAATGTCGACACGGGTGGCGGAGGTTCGGTGCTGGTAGAAGTGCTGGACGAGAAGGGCCAGCCCCTGCCCGGCTATTCGCATGAGGATGCGGTCCCCGTCGTCGGTAATTCAGTCGCGATGCCGGTTACCTGGCGTGGCCACACGGATGTCAGCGACATCGCGGGACGTCCGATCCAACTCCGGTTCCACCTCCAGGACTGCCACCTGTATGCGTTTCAGTTCGTGGAATGATTTCTTCCGGCAATTTCTTGCACCCCGCGACTGTACAACTTCTATCCATCAACAGGAAAGAAACTTTCCGTTGACGGTGACTGTGCCGAGTTGTTGACGGCAAGCGTGCGGGGGGGACAAAAAATGGTCCCTGTTCCGCGATTATGGCGGGATCCCTAGCCTGATCCTGAATTCAAGGTTGCCGAATCGCCGCCTCCCTCTGATGCGTTGGCGGTCCACTTTGGCTGCACACGGTGGTTCACCACGAATGCGATCTCAGGCATGGCATTCGCAGATAATTCGGGTTCCAAAAAGAATCCCGCCGGGATCGGGACAACCTGCATTTTCTTGCAGCCCCGAGCAGCCCCTCCAGAAATGAATTCTCGAGCAAATTGGAAGGAACCATCATGCTTAAGACAGACGCTCTTTACTCGCTCTTACGCGTCACGCTTGTTGCCGCAACTGTCGCCCTCTCGTCCAGTGCCGGACTGTTCGCCCAGCAGGCCGGAGCGAACCCGCAGGCTCAGGCCAAAGACGCCATCGACAGCAAAACCAGTCGGGTCTACGTCTTCGTAGGTAAGACCGGATTTGGACACGAGCACGCCGTTTCCGGCTTCGTGAAGTCCGGCGATATCCATCTCGGCAACGCACAACAGGCGGGAAGTATTGTCTTTGACATGACGGCTTTCACCGCCGATTCCGCAGAAGCCCGCCGCGCGATCGGACTGGGGGGAACGACAGACGCCTCCACAGCCCGGGAAGTAACCCAGAACATGCTTGGCGGATACGTCCTTAATGTGCGTAAATACCCCACCTCGACCTTTACGATTGATTCCGCGTTACCGACCGGCAAACAGAGCCAGGCGGGCAATCCCCTTTATGAACTGAAAGGGACCTGGGAATTGCACGGTACCAAGCGACCGCTCGCGATCCCCGTCGAAGTCGTGGATCAACAGGGAAGCTATCTCGTGCGGGGACGGTTTGCCATGCTGCAGTCGCAGTTCGGTATTACCCCCTTCACAAAAGCACTCGGTGCCGTGGGCGTTACGGACCGACTTATCGTGACCGGGTATATTGTTGTTGCAAAATAGTTTTCTGCGGTCCACGATGAAGTATGTCCTTCCGATGTTCCGCCTCGCGTTTTCCCGGGAATTCTCATCATGATCAGTTGTCCGACCGTCGAAAAAAAGGTGATTCGTTACCACTACAACCTGACGACTTTCTTCTACTGGCTTCTGTGGGGAAAACACATTCATCATGGTTTGTGGGAAGGGAACGAATCGTGTGCGGCCGCTCAATTGAATTTGACGGAAACGCTCGCAAGCCTCGCCCAAGTGACTCCCGACTGTCGCCTGCTCGATGTCGGTTGTGGAATGGGAGGCTCCTCGATTCATCTGGCGCGAAAGTTCAAGGCTGATGTGACGGGTGTCACCATCAGCCCCGTACAACGACGATGGGCGGCGACCTCCGCCATGATGGCTGGAGTTGGAGGTCGAACACAGTTTATCTGTCAGGATGCGGAACAGGTGGAATTCGAACCGGACTCCTTTGATCGTATCTGGAGTATCGAATGCACCGAACATCTGTTCGACAAGCCGGCCTTCTTCAAAAAGGCGGTGAGTTGGCTCAAACCGGGGGGACGTGTTTCCATCTGTGCCTGGCTGGCGGGTGATCATGTCGAATCGGCGGAGGACATCCAGCAGGTTTACGACGTCTGCGAAGGGTTCTTCTGTCCGTCGCTCGGAAGCAGTGCCGACTACGTGGAATGGCTCACTGACGCTGGCCTCGAGATGGAACATGAGCTTGACTGGACCGAACGGGTCGACCGGACTTGGGAGATCTGCAAGTCGCGGATGCAGAAGACGGGGATGCCGTGGCTGGCCCGCATGATTGATCAGGATACGGTGATGTTCCTCGACCGTTTCGAGACTATTTTGAAAGCGTATCGTACCGGCGCGATGAAGTATGGATGCTTTGTCGCTCATAAGCCGGAGTGACCAAACGAAGAGCGGATCGCGCCTGTGGTTGCGATCCGCATGAAAATTAATATGGATCGGATTGCAGGGATGCAACGAATTCCGGGGATTCTGGTCGGTATCGGAACACAACTTCTGTTTCTGTTCACGGTCTGGCATCTGTTTCATTTTCTGAACGGCAGACATTCCAATGGCGAGCCGGGGTCGCTGTGGATCGATGTATTGCTGACAATGCAGTATGCCGTGCCGCATAGCCTGTTGTTATTGCCTTCCGTCAAGAAGCGATTAACGAAATTCATCCCGACGGAGTTTTATGGCTCCTTTTATTGTGTCGCGACCTGCCTTGGCCTGCTCGTGACATTTTTTTTCTGGCGAAGCAATCCACACGACGTCTGGCGACTGGAAGGCGTACCCCGTGTCGCGGCGCAATGGATGTTCTATGCCGCCTGGGGAAGCTTGCTCTACAGCTTGAGTCTGACCGGCCTGGGTTATCAGACCGGGTTGACGCAGTGGTGGTACTGGCTGACTAAAGCCAAACAGCCACGCCGGGAGTTCCAGCCGCGGTCACTATACCGGTTCCTGCGACATCCGGTTTATCTCAGCTTCATGGGTCTGCTCTGGTTCACACCGACGATGACGGTGGACCGGTTGCTCCTCGCGCTGATCTGGACCGGGTACATTTTTGTCGGGAGTTATCTCAAGGACGAACGGCTGGCGTACTTCATCGGTGCCCCTTACCGTGAATATCAGACCCGCGTCGCTGGCTACCCGTTTATCTTCTTTGGCCCATTGGGGCGGCGACATTCGCATACCCGCAGAGCGGAGCCTTTGGTCTTTCCGGAATCACTCAAACCCAACCAACCGAAGCGCGCGGCATAAGAGAACAAAGGTAGCTGCCGCATGGATATGCAGCGGAAACGGTTTTATCTGGCACTGCTTTACCTGGCGCTTTTATCGCCTTTCATCGGGTATGGTGCGTATCGCGCGACGGCCACAAATGCGAATTCTCCTCTCGACTGGGTTCCGGAAACCTTCCCCGCGCGGCAGGCTTATGATTCCTTCGTCGAAGAATTCGGCAACGGCGATGTGCTGATCGTCAGTTGGCCAGGTTGCACAATTGACGAACCTCTGCTCGACCCGTTCGTCGCCAGTTTGCGGGATGACCGTTCATTCTTCGATGAGGAGGGCGAATGGTATTTCGAGCAGGTCGTCTCGGGACGCGAACTGTTCCTGAAATTGACATCTCCCCCGACCTCCCTCCCGGAGATGGAAGTCGTTCAACGATTCAAGGGGAGCTTCATCGGCGATGATGGCCGGCAGACGAGTATTCTGATCACGTTCAACAGCGCGGGACTGAAAAAGCGTGGTGAACTTGTCTCGATCATCGAAGACCGTCTGCAACAGGTCGTTCGGGTTCCGGAGGGGACCTGGCATCTCGCGGGGCCAGTGATGGATGGTTTGTCGGTTGATCGCGCCGGCAAGGCCGCACTCGACCGCTTCGCGCTGCCATCCATCCTGATGATCTACTATCTCTGTTACTTCTGTCTGCGTTCGTTCC
>PABD01000006.1 GCA_002702685.1 Planctomyces sp. | reverse complement strand
GATGAAAGAGATCTCCGACTTCGCCAAACTGCTCGGCTGCAAGACTGTCGGACTGCACATTGGTTTCGTCCCCGAAGACCGCGACTCGGCCGAATACAAAAAACTCCTCGACGTCACGCGGGAACTGCTCGACCACGTCAAAGCGAATGGACAGCAGGTGAACCTGGAAACGGGTCAGGAATCAGCCGATCACCTGCTCGAATTTATCAGCGACGTCCAGCGCGACAATCTGTTCATCAACTTCGACCCGGCCAACATGATCCTGTACGGCACTGGCGATCCGATCGAAGCGCTTAAGAAAGTCGCCAAATACGTCCGCAGCGTCCACTGCAAAGACGCGACCTGGGCCGGTGACGGCCAGCGGGGCAAGGAATGGGGCCGCGAAGTCCCGTTCGGCACCGGCGACGTGAACGCGGAACTTTATCTGCAGACACTCAAGGAGATCGGTTACGAAGGTCCGCTGACCATCGAACGCGAAATCCCCGAAGAACCCGCCCAGCAGAAAAAAGACATCGGCCAGGCGGTTGCCACGATCAATGAGCTGAAAGCCAAAATCGGCTGATCCCGATTCCCCATTTCAGCAAACAAGCAAACGAAAGCTCCCTGCTTCGATGCACCGCATCGGGGTGGGGAGTTTTTTATTGTTGGCGACTCAGGTTTCAACTCGAGCACTCGATACCTTATGATCCGAACGTCCGAGTCTGAATATTTTTTAAGCGTAGTGAGTCTCCTCCATGCACCTGATCGACACCCATTGCCATCTTGATGAAGAAGCCTTCACCACCGATATGCCGGACGTGATTGAGCGGGCTGTTGCGGGGGATGTCGGTACGCTCTTTACGATCGGGATCACGGCCGCGAGTTGCGAGCGCGCGGTGGAGATTGCGGCCGAGTACGAATTCGTCAAAGCGATCGTCGGGGTGCAACCGAATTACGTATCGCAATTGCAGGATGGGGACTGGGAAAAAATCGTGGCCCTGATGCAGCATCCAGAGGTCGTGGGCATCGGCGAGACGGGGCTCGACAAATATTGGGACTACGCCCCGCTCGATCTGCAGCGGGAGTATTTCGACCGGCATCTGGTGCTGTCGCGCGAACTCGATCTGCCGTTCGTCGTGCATTGCCGCGAAGCGGAACAGGAGATTGTCGAACAGTTGCGAGCCTTTGCCGGTGCAGATCAGCTGCGCGGGGTGATGCATTCCTTCTGTGGAAATGAGGAGACGCTGCAGGCGTGCCTGGATCTGGGGATGCACATGTCGTTCTCGGGGATGCTGACTTACAAGAAAAACGACGACCTCCGATTCGTGGCGAAGCAGGTGCCACTCGACCGGTTGCTCATCGAGACGGACGCCCCGTATCTCGCCCCCGTTCCGAATCGAGGCAAACGGAACGAGCCCGCCTTCGTCCGGCACACCTGTGCGGTGCTGGCGGAGATCCACAACATGACAACGGAAGAGATGGCCGAAATCACGACTCGGAACGCCCGCGAGTTGTTCCGGTTGGAGGTGTGAGGGTTAGTGGTCGACGGTCGTGGCACCCATTCATTAAGGGTGAACCACGGCTGCAATCGTAAGTGCTTCACAACCCAGTGGTGACACCCTTCAGCCCATCTGTGCCGATCTGTGTTCATCTGTGGTTCCAAACAAATGAAGCATTCGGCCCATTGCTACGCAACCCGGACAACGCATACGCGATTGTCCGGGCTCGCCTTTTCGGGGTGATTTTCCGGCAACAACTAACTGTCATCTCTGATTGTAAAAGCTACAGAAACCGGCCGTTGATTTGACTCTGCGGGTTACGGGAAATGCGTGGCGCGCGAAGGACCGGGCGGGTTAATTGTTTCACGCGGGTTTCACGGGCGGAATCTTTTTTTCACTCCGGACGGAAAAGTTTATCCCCTTTATGTAAGCGGACGGACCTCGTTGCTTTTGGGGAAGGTTTGCCGACTTGGTCACCCTTTGCGGTGATGATTCACGTAGAATTGCAGCGGTCAGGCTCAGGTCTCTAGAGGAACCCGCCAGAGGTTCCAGGATGGAGAACCGGCTCAAATGGATTTGTGTGGCCCGAGCCTATCGTTATTGTTGTCGGCGGAACCATACTCCGCCCATCGGAAGGGACGATGTCGTCACCACTGGCATTGGCATCGCTCTCAATATCTATATTCCGATAGACCACATAGACCGGGAAACCATGTCTACACAAATCCTGCCACCATCGTCACGCCCAGTTTCCGCCCGCATCGCGCGTACATTCTGCAGCCGGTCGCGCGGACTGTTGTTGCCCGCTTTGTTCCTGCTGCTCGCCGTCACTTCCGTTTCCGCGGAGGAAACCGATGCGGCCAAACAAGCTGAGGAAGAACGTCTGCGTCGTTCCACCGCCGTTGCGATGAACTACTGTCGCGCGTCGTTTCATCGCATTCAGAAATACCCGACACCGCAGGTGTTGATGGAAGAACGCGATAATATCCTCAGCAACCTGAACCTCAACGAGATCGACGATGAGGAAATCATCCGGATGTATACCGGGGTGCTGCAGGAAATCAACGGAATGGAACTCGCTGACCGGGAGCGGGTGATTCTCAAAGACAAACATGTTCAGGCACTCAGCCAGAAAATGTGGGGCCGGTCTCTGGAACTGGCGGCAAACTTTGCCACAGCGAACATGGTCGGCATGGTGCAGACGGGTGCCGCCGGATGGTGGGACTATCGCGCTTTCGATTGGCAGCGCGATCTCGACCTGTGGAAACTCGATAAAGACCGAATGACGGGTATCTACGACAAGTCGTCGAGCTTTCTCGACACGTTCTGGAAACTGACCCGTAAACGCAGCATTCCTGACAACTGGCTCGTCCGCAGCAGTGACCTTGATGCGCTCGAAGACGCGATGAAGGAACAGGATCCGCAGATTCGTCTGCGTGTGCTGAAGCGGATGGAAAAGTTCATGGAGTATTATCCGCCCTACGTCTATTACGTGGCACGAACCGAACAGCAACTGGGACAGCTGTTTGCTGCGAACCAGACCTATGACAAACTGAACCGGCTCTGCTCCGGCCACTTCCGCCGTGATGAAATGCTGGCGACTGGCCTCGCGAACATGGCGCTGATTCAGGCTTATCTCAAACAGCCGTCGGCGGTGGAAACGGCTCGGCTCGCGATGGAGAAAGCCACGAACGTCTGGCAGGTGAACCTGGTCTGCGCTCGCATCCTCTCCGAGAACCAGCAGTACGATGTCGCTGAAGAGTCGTTGCTGCGCAACCTCGACGTCGGACTCGAAGAACAACAGAGTCGGGTCGGTCTGCTCACGATGTATTATAAATCCGGCAACTCGCAGAAAATGCTCGCGCAGTTGCAGGATCCGAAAGTCCTGGCGTCGGTGCCCCCGCCCGTCCTGATGCAGTGTTCCGCCATGTTCGACGCCCGTCAGTTCCCGCCCCAACTGCGTCAGCAACTGGCGAGTTCGATCAAAGTCGAACCCCAACTCGGGTTCGGTGCGGACGACCTCGTCGTGATGGCGACTCCCGAGTGGAACTTCGAAAACTCCGAAGTCGTATTGCAGGTTGGTCAGCATCGCTGGAGCGATCCGTATGTCGTGCGTCATGAACGTCATGTCGAACTTCGGTTCCCGGGGGTGGTTGAATGGGGAACACCGCTGCAGGGGCAATCGACCTCGGCACCGGTCTCCATCGCGCTCCGTTATGCGGGGATGCCGACCGTTCAACTGACGATGACCCCCAATCAGGCGGCCAACCCGAATAACGCCCGGTTCGGACTTCGTACGGATGGTCGTCCCGATAACTCGTTGATGCTGACTTCGATTGAAATGAACCAGATGACGTTGCCACTCAACAACCCGTTGTTGAGCTGGCAGGGAGGTGGCAACGGAAACCAGTCGGCGAACGGGCTCGAGCCGATCGAACAGACCACGGCGAAACCGGTGCTGACCCAGCAGGAACAGACGGTGAAGCCGGAACCCGAGACGATCATTCCCGAACCGGAAATGGAAAAGAAACCGGCCTTCGAACTGCTTCCCGTGAAGCTGAATCCGTTCGGTCCGAGCGAGGAGGAAGAAGCGGCGACGGAACAGGAACCGATCGACGAAGAGCCTGTTAAAGAACTGCCGACTTACCCGACCAGTCAGAAGGAACTGCATGATCCGTTCAGCTCGGAAGTCTCTGCGGAGAAACAGCCGTCGACGGAAAAACGGACCCGGAAATTCGTCCCCCGGACTCCCGCGTTCCTGAAGGGTTTCATCTCGGCAGACGCTTCAGGCGAAGAGTTTTAGACGCCGCGGCGGTCTGCTGGTCGGAACGCTCGAAAACGCTGCGGCAGCATCCTCCCATTGCGAACAGGTTTCCCGGCGAGTTATAGTAAGCCACCCCGCGATCCGCGCGGAGTTTACTGTAACTCGCTTTTTTTCGGGCGTCGCGCTCACTGGTTCTGCTGAATGACCACTACTGAATCCGTATTACCCCCCTTCCTGGCCCTCAGCCGGGAGGAGCTCATTTCCTGGCTGAAAGAGCAGGGAGAGCCCGCGTATCGGGCGAGGCAGATCTGGAGCTGGATCCATCAGCAGCGTGCGGCCAGTTTCGATGACATGTCGAACCTGCCCAAACAGCTCCGCGACAAATTGAAAGCCAGCTTCACGCTCTTTCAGACGGAAGTTCTGAAACATCAGAAAGCGCGCGACAATACCGAAAAACTGTTGCTCCGGTTGCGCGATGGTGAAGAGATCGAATGCGTGCTGATGCGTGAGACAAGCCGCCGCACCATCTGCATCAGTACGCAGGTCGGCTGCGCAATGGGTTGCACGTTCTGCGCGAGTGGTTTGCTCGGGCTCAATCGCAACCTGACCAAAGCCGAAATTCTCGAACAGATTTACCGGCTCGATCGCTTGCTGAAAACCGATGAGCGGTTAACGAACATCGTGGTGATGGGCATCGGTGAACCGCTCGCCAACTTGAAAGAGCTGCTTCCCGCACTCGCGACGGTACATGCGGAGGAAGGGATGAATCTCGGCGTGCGCCGGGTGACTATCTCGACGGTCGGTTTACCGGGCAAGATCGAAGAACTCGCGGAAACGGGACTGTCCTACAATCTGGCGATTTCACTTCACGCCCCCAACGATGCGCTGCGGACGGAAATCGTGCCGGTCAATAAAAACATCGGCATCGACAAACTGCTGGCGGCGGCGGATACCTACTTCGAACGAACGGGGCGACGTGTCTCTTACGAGTACATTCTGCTCGGTTCCATTAATGACCGGCCCGTGCATGCTGAGCAATTGACGACGCTGCTGCGCCATCGCAATGCTCATGTAAATCTGATTCCAATGAACGATGTCGCCGAATTACCGTTCCATTCGCCGTCGGCCCCCAGAACCCAGGAGTTCGCCGAGATGCTCTCCGATGCGGGAATCAATGTCACGGTACGGAAGCGGAAAGGGGCGGATATCGACGCCGCCTGTGGTCAGCTCCGGTTGAACGAGCAGAAGCAGAAATCGGTCGGCAGCCAGATCGTCACGCTGAAGTCCTGAAAATCCGCCCTGACGATCCGCTTCATCCGGTTGACTGCCATTCTCCCTCATTTCGGCTCAACTGGGAAAATGCTCCCGGTCGATAGCACTTAAGAGTCGTCACAGGATGGCCGACGATTCATCGCGCGCAAAGTTTTCCCCGCCAGGAAATCGGTCACGCGAAAACACGACGCAACTGCTTCTACAAATTCGCCATTGAGGTGCGAGATGTTTGATGATCCCCAGTTTATGAAAGCAGTCCACGATGCCCTGCACGAAGTGCTGGTGTGGGTTGGCTTCGGTACACTTGTGGGGCTCTCCGCCAAGGCGATCATGCCCGGCCGCGATCCGGGAGGAGCAGTGACGACGACCCTCATGGGAATCGGTGGAAGCGTGGTTGGTTGTGGAACGTTGATGTTCCTGACCGACTTGCCCCGCATTTCACCGATCAGCGGATTTGGTTTCGTTGCGGCCACGCTCGGAGCATTTCTGCTCCTCTTCTTCTACCGACTGATGGCGGGGTCGTTCTTCACCGAAGCGCAAGACGATGATACGTTCATTCACCGCCGCTTCCGCCGTCGCCGTCGTCGCAAACTGGTCGACGAGAGCTGATTATCCGGCGCGGCAGGCGTAGACGGTCTCCCGGATTCAGAAATCCCGCGCCGAGCGTTGACAGTCGCGGGGAGGCTCCGTACATTCTCAAGTGCGTAATGCGTCCCCGTAGTCTAATGGATATGACGTCGGCCTCCGAAGCCGAAGGTTGCAGGTTCGACTCCTGCCGGGGATATTTTTCCCTGCCGATCTGATTTCTGATCCGGCACTGCTTTTTCCGCTCTGCTCCCCACGGCTTCGATTATGGCCGATTCTTCTTCTCCTTCGCTTTCCGCGGAGCACCAGCGTCAATTACAGACGTTTGACTTCCCGTATCTCACGCGAGATTTGCCCGGCATGGGGGGCGCCTTGAAGGAAGAAGTCAGCGATTTTGTCGTTGACGAAATTCCTGTTTACGAACCTTCGGGCAGCGGCGAGCACCTCTTCCTCTGGATTGAAAAACGGGATGTTACCGGTCCAGCGCTGACGCAGCACGTCGCGCGCGTTCTCGAGGTCGATGCGAACGACATCGGGATGGCGGGCATCAAAGACCGTCGCGGAATCACTCGGCAGTATGTCTCCGTGCCGATCAGGTGCGAAGCGCGATTGAGGGAAGTCGATACGGAGCAGATTCAAGTACTGCGTCAGTCGCCGCACCAGAACAAACTCAAAACCGGGCATCTTCGCGGCAACCGTTTTTCGATCCTGATTCGCGATATTCATGCAAACGCTTTGGAATTGGCGGCGCCGATCCGCGAACAGATCCTGTCAGTCGGCTTTCCGAATTACTTTGGTCCGCAACGATTTGGCCTCGATGGGCAGACGGTGCAATACGGACTCAAGACGTTATCGCTACCGCCGCGCCGCGTGCGGGGCAAACGAGCGCGGTTTGAACTCTCCGCCGTGCAGTCGTGGTTATTCAACCGGGCGCTGGCGGAACGGATTGAAGACGACCTGTTAACGACCGCGCTGATGGGGGACGTGATGCAGGTCCGTGCTTCGGGCGGTCCCTTCGTGGTCGACGATGTGGAACGCGAACAGGCTCGGCTCGAAGCGGGAGAAATCGGCGTCTCGGGGCCAATCTTTGGTCCTAAAATGAAAATGCCGTGCGAGGCGGCGCTCGAACGTGAAAACCGCGTGCTGCACGATGCGGGACTTTCGCTGGATGATTTTTCCCGGCACCGCAAACTGTGCGCGGGAACGCGCCGGGCTTACACCATCGTTCCAGAGGAAATCAAGTTGAGTGCGGAAGAGAACAGGCTCCGGTTTGAGTTCGATCTCCCCTCCGGCGTGTATGCGACCGTGCTGCTGCGGGAGTTCATGAAGGTGCCCGTCAGCGAATAAGATTCGTCATCAACCGCGGATCGTATAGTAGATTCCGGAGACGAAGATCAAGAGCCCGAATAGGCCTCCGCAGCACATGCCCGCTCCGTACGCCCCGCCGCCCGCCGCCCCGCCGCAGACGCCGTACATCAGGACCATGGCCCCGAAGCAGATGCCGAAGATGCCCCACCCGCGGTTGTAGGTCATTTCGAAATTGGGGGCAGAACGACGTTTTCGTCGCGGACGGTCCTCCGGGGGTCGTGGGCGTTTTCGCCTCGGCCCCTAGCCTTCTGACGATCTGCGTCGAGGACCTTCACCAGAAGGACGGCGGCGTCTACGAGGAGGGAGATCTTCCATGGTCATCGGTAAAGCATCAGAACGAAGAATAGAAACGCGGGCGACTTGAGCGAGGGAGAATAAATTAACAGGAGCGGTAAGGGACGATAAGTCTGCGGACCCTCCTTCGACAAAAAAAGCCCGCACGAGGCGGGCTTCGAATGATGGCAGAGAATCGCGATGCGGAACTACTTTTCTTCTTCTTCCGGCTTCTCACGAAGGCGTTCCGGAGTGTGGGGAATCTGATCGATCAGCTTGTTCGGTTTACCGGCTTCTTTCTCAAGGGTGAATCCGTCGTACTTCTCGCCGATAGCGGTGCGGGCTTCGTATTTCAACTTATTGCCATCGACGGTGATGACCTGATAAAGCTGAGTATCTTCCGCGACGCGTCGCATGTAGGGCTTGCGGCCAACATCATACATTTTCGGACCGCTTACAGAAACGACATACATGGTCCCCGTGTTTTCATCCTGGCGCGTTTCACCAGTAGGTTCGTTCTCGGCTGAAGCGGTCGGTTCTTCACCATCCCCCGCTTTCATCAGCTTCGTTCGGGAATAAGTGTGGTCGTGCCCCTGCAGCACGATATCGACATTGTGTTTGTCGATGATCGGTTGCCATGCGGCTCGCAACGTCGGGTTATCGCGTCCCGCTTTCGGAGAGTAAATGGGCTGATGGAACGTGAGGATCGTCCAGTTGTTTTTGTTCTCGGTCAGCACCTTGTCGAGCCATTCGGCCTGCTCATCGAGACGTTCGTTGGCGTTCAGACAGACGATGCGAACGCCCTGGTAGTCGATAAAATAAACAGACTCTTCGAGTTCCGCGGGACCATGCTCGGGGAACGCGAACGTGGGACGCCAGTGTTTGGTCAGGTAGTAGGTGGTGTACTCGTCGTTATCGCCTTTTTCCTTGAAGTACTCGTGGTTACCCGGAGTCGCAATCACGGGGGTGGTGCGATTGATGAATCCGCCGCTGTAGAACCACTCACCCCATTCGGCATCGGAATGGGCGGTGTTGATCAGGTCACCCGCATGCAGGAAGAATGCGGCCCGGGGGGCATCTTTGAAAGCTTCACGGACGACGCGGGACCAGTGCGATTTGAGGTCGTTCTGGGCATCGCCGAAGTAAACGAAAGTGAAGGGGGCAGGTTCTTTACTGGCAGTAGTAAAGTGTGACCACTCCGACCAGTTCACTCCATCACCCACGCGGTACGCGTATTTGGTGCTCGGTTCCAGTTCGCGGAAGTTGACCGTGTGATAGTGCGCCGGATGCAGGTCGGTCATGAGCATGGAAGTTTCCGCGCGGTGCCGTTTGGCTTCCTCTTCCGGAATTTTACCGGCGGTTGCTTTCACGATTTCAGCGTAAGTACGAACAGTGCCGACATCAGTACGCCAGGTGACAGCTTGCGTCGTCGCGGGATTTTCCTTCCAGGTCAGAACGATACGATCCGGGACAGCCGTCGGACGGTAGACCTCCGCCGCTTTGGCAAGAACGGGCTCGTGGCTGTGGTCCTCTGCTTCATCTGCCAGAGCCGGCAGGGATGCAGCTGCAATAATGGCGGCGGTGATAAGACGGAGAGATATCAATTGATGGACGAAAAGCGACTTCATGGATAATCCTTGAAGAGTATTCAAAATTGGTGTCAGGTGGACTCGGGCAGCCTGGTTGCAGCGCCGGTCGGAAACTATGTAAGGGTTTCCACGATAGCTGTTTACAAACAGTATAAGCTATAGATCGAGCCGGTCATCCGGTTGAGGCGGGAAAACGGAGGGAGACCAGCTGGAGGGTGAGAGTTCAGGCGGATAAGTCAGTTCAGGAGGGCGTCACGTTTAATGTAAACGGTCGACCCTGCCCCTGACCACCCTTTGCTGATCGCTGGGAGAAACTCGAGAGCCATCACGTTATTACATGCGATTATTAAGCCGTGATGAATTCGATCTGATCTTCAGATGAACAGCACGCCCTGAACTTCTGGTCATGGTTTCGGGGCGAGCTGGTTGAGGGTCTGCCACTTGATGCGGGCGAGCCAGGTCGTCCCATGCGCGGCCGCTTTGCTGCGAGCTTCTTCGCCGAAAAGTCCCTCGGAGACCGTCACCCAAGTTTCTTCCGGACTGACTTCGGTAACCCCGAAGTTTCCAAGCGTCGCTCCCAGTTCCGGAACGAGAATGCGTTCCGTCGCGCGACGAACCTGGAGTGACTCAGGATCGACTGCGGCGATAAACAGCGGTGCGCGATGGCGGAAGATATGGTCGTTGTCCGCCCCCCGACGCGTGTAGCAGAGAAACAGGCCATCCTGGTGCGTCGCCCAATGTTGCTGGGTGTTGTAACTGCCGAGATCAGTTCCATCGTCAAAGGTCCACGCTTTCATCGGTTCGTAGTGCAGACCATCGTCGCTACGGGTCACATATCCCTTTTCATCGTTGCGTAAAGTGAGATAAAACCGCTTGCCCCAGCGAGCAATCGAAGGCTCGACGAGTCCGCGGACGACATCGAGTTTCATTTCATTTCCGTGCTCGACGAACTCGAGTTGATCACCATCAAACCGGAATCGAGCGACGGTTACTTTAAAAGGCTGCTCGCTCGTCTCCCCGAAGTAGAAGGGAAGCAGGACCGTGCCATCGCTGTCGGTCACCCATTGAGCGCAGGCGCTGCGGGCGTAATCAAACTTTTTGTCTACCGGCATTTCGACGCGCCGGAGTTTCGTCCAGGTGCGGGTTTCTGGATCATAAACGCTGTAGGCTGTTTGATGGGCGCGCGGAACGTCGTCGAGTTGTTCGCCCTCTTTGCTGTAACGGACTTCCGCGCCGACGGCGAGAACTTTCCCGGAGGGAGCATGCCAACCGGGGGTCATGTCGCAGGCGGAAACAATCACGTCGCCATCGGGAACCCAGCCGAGTTCTTCAGGCCTTATTGTGCCCGACCAGACATGACCGCCGTCGTAGGTCGTCATGTAACTGAGCCCGGAATAAAAGTCCGAGCGATGCAGGTGTTTCTGAATCGTGAGAATCGCCGCCGGTTGGCCATCGCGGCCGTATCCGGGCAACGGAGAAAGTCTCGGGTGAAACCAGAGAAAATGACCATCGTCATGTTCGAGCAGCGGTTGCAGTTCGATCTCATAGTCGAGCGGTTCCGCCGCCGACAGGGAGGGCAGTACGACCACAGAAAAAATAGCTAGAAGGCTGACGATTGATTTCAGGATGGACGTCATCAGAAGTTCTTTCATGCGAAATCGAAGATAGTGCGATCCATCCGTGGCGTAACTTTGGGAAAACCGAGCGTGATCAGGGCGCGGCGCGGAGCGAAGAGGCGTAGCCCGGAACCTTGATCCGTTCTCCGGTATCAACGAGACGCTGATCAATGACTTCAAAAACGAAGAGTTCTTTCGCTTTGTGGCACTGGACGACAAGGTATTTTCCATCAGCGGTAAAAGCCACCCCCTCGGGAATGCGTTTGATCCGCTCGCGCTGGACGACTTCGTAGCTGTCGTCCATCCTTTCCAGCAGCACGACTTCGGCATCGTCTTTGTAAAGCGGGTTGGACTCATCGTAGTTGGAACTTCCCATGACGACAGCCGCGACCAGGGATCCATCCGGGCTGACTTCGATCGATTCCGGAATCGCTCCGATGGGAACGACATCGGTGGTGTGTGGCCGCTCGGCTTTCAGATCGACGACAGTCAGGGCATCGATATTCG
>PABD01000005.1 GCA_002702685.1 Planctomyces sp. | reverse complement strand
GGTCGTGACGAGACGAAACTTCGCGAATTGAGTGAGCGGCTGGAACAAAGTCATGCCGTGGCTGAAGCACATTCGCCCGATCAGATCGAGACCGCCTTCGAGGCGGCGCAAGGGACGTTCGATCAGCTGGATGGTGTTGTCAATTGTATGGGTTCGGTCCTTCTGAAGCCGGCGCATCTGACCTCGTTCGAGGAGTGGCACGAGACGATCGCGGTGAACCTGACCTCGTCGTTTCTGCTGGTGCAGCAGGCGGGGAAACGGATGAAGAAGGGGGGAGGCTCCGTGGTGCTGGTCTCGTCCGCCGCGGCGCGGATCGGCATGTCCAACCACGAAGCCATCGCCGCCGCGAAAGCGGGAATTGAAGGTCTCACCCGATCAGCCGCCTCGACGTACGCCGCGCAGGGAATCCGGTTTAACGCCGTGGCGCCGGGGCTCGTCAGATCGAACATGACACGCTCGATCTGGGAAAACGAATCGATGGCGAATTTCTCACGCGAGATGCACCCGCTCGGTCGTCTGGGGGAACCCGCCGACATCGCCTCGGCGATCTGCTGGCTGCTCGACCCGACCAACAGTTGGCTCACCGGTCAGATCCTCAGCGTCGACGGCGGCATGAGCAGCGTAATGCCGAGGAAGAAGATCTCGAAGTAAAAAAAGTAAACAGAGAGAAAGAAGGGTGGCCCAGACAATCGCGCCAGCGTTGTCTGGGTTGCGAAGCAATACATAAGCTTTGAATCGTTTTACGGTCGAGATATCAAAACGTTCCCAACTTCTTTCGTTTCGTAAAAACGGGCGGAGCTCCATTTCCAATCACTTGCGCGACGACAATATTCTTTACGAACCGGGTTTTCGTGAATGTATAACAGTTTTTCTTCGAGCTTTTCGTCAGACCAGATTTCGAAGGCATAGTACTTCGATTGCCAGATCGGGTCGTCAGCGGCAGTCGGACCCCATTCTTCAATGATCGCGTCAAAAAGGTTTTTGCGAATCCATTTGGAAGAACGTTGTTTCAACCCCTTCATAAAAGTTGCAAGCCGCCTTGGTTTCGGAAACCAGACGATGAAGTGAACATGTTCCGGCATGATGATGTAACTGGGGAGATGGGCATCATATTTTTTCAGCTCAGAAGCCAACGCCCATTCAAAGATTTCTATTGCCTGCGTGCGAGTGAATACTTGTCTCCGGTTGTAACAGCTGGTGGTGATGAAATGAGCATAGAGTTCGTTGTCGTAAATACGTCGCTTCACGGAGGATTGTGGATTGTTCATGTAATTCCCCGAGTGTTGAATGGACTCTCCAGCTGATGAACTATAACGCTTTGTGTGCCTGCGGCACCCAGACAACACTTCGTGATTGTCTGGGCCACCCATGACTTGGATGCGCGCCGTCTCGCCGAACCTCTACGGTCTCGACAGATAATTCCCCGGGTGGCGTCTTACCAGTTGTTTCATTTCGAGTACGGTGAGGGTCGAGAGCACCCGGGAGGGGTCGAGTGACACGGCGCGGAGCACTTCGTCGATGTGCTGTGGGTCCGAGGTGAGGACGTTCAGGATCTCTGTCTCCTGCTCATTGAGGTTCAGCTCGATCGGTTTGCGGACTTCGCCTTTGTTCTTCGTTTGCACCGGCTGCGCGAGCGGGCCGAGTTCATCGAGGACATCTTCCACGCTGCGGATGAGCGTCGCGCCGTCGCGAATCAGGTCGAGGCAGCCCTGGCTTTCGAGACTGTCGATGCGACCGGGAACGGCAAAGACTTCGCGTCCCTGCTCCATCGCGTGACGGGCCGTGTGCAGCGAACCACTTTTGCGGGACGCTTCGATCAGAATCACCCCGAGGCTCAGGCCGGAAATGATCCGGTTGCGTTGGGGGAAGAGACCGGCGATCGGAAGTTGGTCGTAGCATGATTCGGTGATGAGAGCTCCCTGCTGTTCGACGCGCGCCGCGAGGTCCCGGTGCTCAGGTGGGTAGACGGTGCCGAGCCCGGTGGCGAAGACGGCGAGTGTGCGGCCACCGGCGTCGAGCGCGCCTCGATGCGCGGCGGCGTCAATCCCGCGCGCCAAACCGGAGACGACCGTCACTCCCGCACGGGCGAGCGCTGAGCCGATCTTATTGGCTTGATCGAGACCGTAGGGCGTGCAGCGACGTGAACCGACGATGGCGACGGCAAGTTGATCGGCCGGTTGAATATCTCCCTTGTGGTACAGAATCTGCGGTGCGTCGGGAATGTCGTCGAGCAGCATGGGGTACTCGTCCGTGCCGCGCAGGAGAAAGTTCACCCGTGCCTCCCGCAAGCGCTCGATCTCTTCACGGGCGGCAGCGCCGTCGCGATTATCGAGAATCTTCCGGGCGAGCTTCGGCCCCACTCCAGGGAGCGCGACCAGTTCCTCGTGGCTGGTGCTGAAGACCGATTCCAGATTACCGAAGTGATTGACGAGATTCTGAACCGTCCTCGGACCTACCCCGGGAATCAGGCTGAGCTGGATCGCGGGGAGGGCAGGGTCGGTCATCGGAACGGTCTCGGATTCTGGAATCGTTTGCATTTAACAGGCCGCTCCGGGGGGAGAGAAACCACGAAAATAGCGGATGAAGAAATAACGGGTAGCCCCGTACAATCGCGAGGCGTTGTGCGGGGCGCGTGTCATCGCGGGATAACGCCGAATAATCATTCGGCTGATTGCTCCGCAACCCGGACAACTCGAAAGCGAGATTGTCCGGGGGACCCTTTTTTTGACGATCGCTAAGAGCGCGATATCAAGATATAGTGTACACGCGATTCGTGGTGCTGCAAGTCTCAATCGGTCTCGAGCAGCAAGCCGTAGACTTCCATATCGAGCCAGCGGTCGTAGAGCAGTTCGGCGCGGCGGAAGGTTCCTTCCAGTTCGAAACCAAGACGCCGGGGGATGGCGCGACTTCGTTCGTTACCTGTCGCACAGCGGATCACGATCTTCTGCAGGTTCAGATAGTCGCGACCGACGTCGATTAACTCCTGGACGCAGGCAGTCATGATGCCGCGACCGTTGTATTCTTCTCCCAACCAGTACCCGATTTCGGCGGTCCGATTTGTCGTGCCGATTTTGTGAAAGCCCATCGTTCCGGCAATCGCATCCTCGTAGCGGACAACCATCGTCAGCAGTCTTCCCTCGGCCAGCCCGGCTTGTTGTTCTACCAGAAAACTGCGGGTGTCGTCCGGTGCCTGCACCTTGTCGAGCCAGGGAAGCCATGCCTTCAGGAACTCCCGGTTGCGATCCGTCAGCGCGAACAGTTCCTCCGTCTGATGTGGGTGCGTCAGGTGCAGTTGAATTTGCTCGTTCACAATGCGATAGAACATCAAGGCCTCCTCAGGATGGTGTAAGGGTACGTGCATCCAGAGGCCTTGAGACGTCTACAGGTTCCGAGCTTTCCTGGTCACGGGACAGTTTTTATTTCGCCAGATCGAGGAACACAATGCTCGATGGATTACCCACCGGGGCGAACTGCCCGGTGAAGTTGAGCTTGCCGGTCACTTTATCGACTTCGAAGATGGCGACGTTATCCGCGCGCTGGTTGAGCGAATAGAGATAATGGCCGGTGGGGTCGAAATTGAAGCTGCGGGGGTAGTCGCCGCGGGTCCATTCTTCGCCGACATAACTGAGCATGCCGTCGTCGCCGATTTTGAAGATGCCAATGCTGTCGTACAACCGGTTGCCGCAATAGACGAACTTCCCGTCGTGGGAGGGCAGGATCTCCGAACAGAAGTTACTCCCGGCGAAACCTTCCGGCAGCGTGGAGAGGGTCTGCTTCGGAGTCAGTTTGCCGGTAGCGGCGTTCCATTCAAAAAAGACGACCGTCGAACCCTCTTCCTGAATCGAATACATCCATTCGCCGTTCGGGTGGAAGTGAATATGCCGCGGGCCATCTCCGGGCGGCAGACTGACGAAGGGTTCGGCGGCGGGGGAAAGTTTGCCGCGATTGGCGTCGAACTTCCAGACATAGATACGATCCTGCGCGAGATCAACATGCAGCACGAACTCGCCGGTGGCGTCGGGCAGGATCTGATGCGCGTGCGTGCGGTCGTGTCCACTGATGGCGAAACTGCCGGGAGGAGCGTGTTCGGCTTTCGTGGGACCGATATGACCTTCGTCGACTTTTACGTCTGTCGCCTGGCCGAGCGAACCATCTTCTCGGACGGGAAGGACCGCGATGGAGCCGCCAAAGTAATTCGCGACGAGGACATAGTTCCCCGTCGGATGCATGGCGACATAAGTCGGACCTGCGCCGCCGGAGGGAACGGTATTCAACAAGGTCAGCTGGCCTGATGTCTGGTCGACTTCAAACGCGCTGACCGTTCCTTCCCTGGTCCCCTCGTAGCGGTCGGTTTCATTCGAGGAATAGAGCCGCGTCCCGTCTGCATTGAGGACCACGCAACTGGGACTGGTTCCCATGCGGACTTCGCCGGCGGGCGTCAGCGCGCCCGTTTCGCGGTTGACTTCAAAAAGATGAATACCGCGCCCATTCCCCGGTGGCAGGTCGACCTGTGTCTTCAGGACGTCCTGAAGCGGAGAACTGAACGTGCCGACGTAAGCCATCAACGGTTTGTCGGGTTCGGCGGCAGTGCTGTGGACGGAGTAAGCGAGTGCGGTGAAGAGCAGGAGGGAGGCATACAGGCGGGACATCAGCAAAGATCTTCCAAAAGGCAATCATGGTCAGGAACGCGGACAGGACGCTTCCAGCGTAGCAGATCTGACGGACCGCTGCCCAATCACCTTTTCGCTTTCGCCACGATCTTTTCCCTCATTTCCCGGTGAACCTTCCGGAGCGACCGCTGGTCTTTCAGCATAGTTTGGATTTGACCAGCCTGCAGGTTCTGGTGGGCGAAACTGGTCTGGCGGACAAAGTTGTCAGAATGTTGTGATCCGCGCGTTACGCTCAGGCGTTATCAGAGATGGAGTGCCCGGTTGCCGCCTGAAAATTTCCGGAAGGGTGTTTCCTCAGCTTCACTCTACCGGAAAACCAGGCATCCGAGCTGGACGGGGACCGCTCGCGGTCCCCGTTTTTTTATGCGCACCTCTGGAGATGGGGTGCGATCAGTTCCGTGTTACTCGAAGTTAGCCGTGATCGGCTCGCCACCGTTGTAGCTGCCGAGGGCGCGCCAGATTTCGAGAGAAATGTTCTCGCTGATGGCGTGGACGGAACCGTCGAGGTACATGCAGAACACGACCCCTTCGTGGTAGCTGCGGGCGGTGATGGCGGCGTAGGTCGTCTGGCCTTCACAGCCGCTTCGAGCTTCCCGGCACGAAGTGTAATCGCCATCGAGCGGATCGCCGGCGTCGCCTGTCGCGCCTTCCACCGGGGTGATGCTGTTCGGTGTGAAGGCGGTGGTGAAGCCCGTCTGATGCACACGACCATCGACCCATTCGGTGTGACCACTTTCCAGTTTGAACTGGCCGTTGGTCAATGCGGTGAGACTGGTGGGGGGCGTATCGGGGACGACGTCGCCATTCAATTGCCCGTCGCGAACATACGGGGTGAAGGCTTTCACTTCGCTGAATGCGATGGTGTGGCTCGTTCCATCTTTGACCTTGGTATAGCCGACCGCCGAGTTCGGGTGAAACAGGCCGTCTCCCCCTTCGCCCCCTTCATCGAACGTGGCGGCATGTTCGAAGACTTTCCAGGTTCCCCCGTTCCACACGTAGTTGAGCGGGTAGTGTTCACCATCGGTACGCAGCATCTGACGTTCTTCCGAGGGGCAGACGAACATGCCGACTTTGTGAGTCGAGATCTCCGAGGCGGAGCTGTACGCGGTGTCGAGGTCGGCCTCTTTATAAACGTTGTTTTCTTCGAGATACGGGAGCAACCGGACCTGAGCTGACCACTGTCCCCCTTCACCCGCACCCACGATATAGCTGGGAGGCAGGACCTGGTGCACGTCGGCGTAGGAGGCCAGGGCGATGCCGAGCTGGTGCAGTTTATTACGGCATTGTGTGCGGCGGGCGGCTTCCCGCGCTTGCTGCACTGCGGGGAGCAGCAGGCCGATCAGAATGGAGATGATGGCCATGACCACGAGGAGTTCGACAAGGGTAAAGCCGGAATCGGACGCAGTTCGCGTGGCAGAGGCGGGGCGCAAAAAGGTGCGCATGATGGGGACTCTCTTTCTCTTTGCTGGGGTAGTGAGGTCGGCGGCGAGGATCAAACCCGAGAGAATTTATTGGTATTGAGACTCAGTCGCGAAAAAGAGCATACGGAGAGAGCCCCTCGCCTGCAAGTAATTGCAGGCGGAAAAGTCTTCAAAACCGGTGAAAAAAGCGGAATTGAACTGTGCGGAAACGCTTTTATGGACGCATGGAAGTCCTGGAGGCATCCACTTTGACGTGGAATTCTCCGCCTCTGGCCGGGTAGACTGGGTAAGTTCCGCGCGACCTGTCGACCATCCCTTTTGGAAAGCACCACCATGAAACTGCCACTGTTCCCTTTCTCCGTCGCCGTTTTCTGCCGGACGAGCCTGCTGTCGCTGTTGCTGCTGGCTCCTGTGGTACTGGTTGCCGCAGAACGTGATCCGAAGTCCCTGCCTGATTACACAATCAAGTGGACGACGGGGGCGATCACCATTGATGGCAAACTGGAGGAGTCCGACTGGGAAGCGGCGAAATCGGTCGGCGATTTTCAGTTCGCCTGGTACGAATCGGGGAAGAAGGAACAGACGGTCGCGAAGATGCTCTGGGACGACGAATACCTGTACGTCTCGTATCGCTGCGAGGACGCGCATATCCACGCCACCCGGACGGAGCGGAACAGTTCGGTCTGGTTCGACGATTGTGTCGAAGTCTTCACGGCTCCGAACCCTGACGACAGCGACAACTATTTCAATATCGAAATGAACGTGAACAAGGCCTTCCTGGAGGGGTCTCACCCGGAAGGGATCAACACCAAGCCGAAAGAAAAGTGGCGCTGCGAGGGGATCAAGATCGCCACGACAGTCGAGGGAACCCTGAATGACGACAGCGATACGGATTCGTACTGGATCCTGGAAGCGGCAATTCCGTTCTCCGCATTCGCGCACGTCGCGAAAAATACACCTCCGAAACCGGGCGATGTCTGGCGGCTGAACCTCAATCGCCTCGGTGGGGAAACGAACCAGCAGTACAGCCAGTGGTCCCCGAGTACGACCGAAGAACCGCAGTTCCATTCGCCGAAAGACTTCGGCCGCGTGCACTACTCGGAAGAGCCGGTGCAGTAGCGCGTGTTATGCGTGTTTTCCATCGGTGATTGGAATCACAGATGGACACGGATTTTTACGGATAGACTTACACCGGCAAAAGCGCTGCTGTCGCGAGCAACGGCGATGGAACCATTCGGCTCGCCAGCAGTGTGATCGCAGGAGCGATATAAAGTGGTTCGTCAAAGTGCTCCGGCGCGATGGCATTGTCCAAGTAAGATGCCGATCCAGAGAAGCACGTCGAGACCTGACCCCTGAGCCAGACACCGGTGGCACCCATTCGGGGTATCCTGGACCTACTGGGCGTCGAGCAGCGCCGGATCGAAGCTGGGGGCTTGCTGCGGTTCCGGCTTGGAGGGGAGCGATTCGATCTTCGCCGTTTCGGCCGCTTTCTCCTGCCACGTTTTTGCTTCCGCAGTCTGACCGTTGGCTTTCAGTTGCGCCGCGTATTTCTGGTACGCGGTGACGACCTGATTGTCGATGCGTCCAGTGCGGCTGTAGGCTTTGCAGGCCTGATCGAATTGTTCCAACGCATAATGCGCGTCGCCCAGCAGCGAGAGTGCGGACCGGTTTTCCGGTTCGATCTGGAGCGCATTCAGGCAGTCGATGATTGCCTGCTCGTGGTCACCCTGACGGGAACAGTACTCGGCCTTCATGACGAACACACTCGTGTTGTGCGGATCGGCTTTCGCCGCCTGTTCGTAGTTAGTCAGCGCGAGTTGGGCGTATTGATCACCTGTTTGAGATTCGAACATCGCTGCGCGTTCGAGATATTTCTTCGACTCGCGCGGTGATTGTGCGATCTCCCGGTTCAGCTCACCGAGACGAGTCAGCCACATCGTCCGCTCGCGATCCTGCTCCGCTTCCGCTTCCTTGTTCTTCATCTTGGAGTACGTCGTCATGCGGTGCTTGAAGTACTGCGGATTGTTCGGATCGAGCGCAATTGCCTGGCTGAAGTCATCAATCGCTTTGTCGAATTCCCGTTTGTGATAGTAAACGAGGCCTCGATTGTTATACACATTCGCCTTGTCCTTCTCCGCCGCCTTTTTGAGGACGACTTCATAGGTAGCGAGCGCTTTGTCGTACTGCTCGCTCTGGTAATAGGCGAAGCCCTTGTTGCTGAGGGCATCGTAGTATTCGGGATGGAGTTTCAGGGCCGTTTCAAAATCAGCGATCGCTTCATCGAATCGTTTTTCAGCGATAAATACGAGGGCCCGGTTGTTGTACGGCACGGCATAGCTGCTGTCGAGATCGATGGCGCGGCTGAACTGCGCTTTGGCGTGCTGGAGCACGTTCCGTTTCAGGTAGTGATAGCCGAGCTGATTCACATATCGGGCGTTGGTCGGATCGAGTTGAACAGCGACGGAGTAGTCGGCGATGGCGCCGGTGGTCTGGCCCAAAGTATCGAACAGCTTGCCCCGTTCGAAGAAGGCGTTGGCGTTGGTCGGAGCCGTTGCGATGGCGAGGTTGATGCGCTGTAAACCGTCGCTCAGGCGACCGTTTTTGATGAGGGCGAGTGCTTCGTCGACATGCTGATTCGACGCACTCACTGCGGTGGCATCGTTACCGCCGAGCGACAGCAGTTTCGGTTCGGTCCGTTCGCCTTCCGGCGCGGCGACCTGATTGGCGGAGGTGGTGGCTCCCTGGTTGGCTTCGGGAGAGGCGGCCGTTTCCGAACTGCACCCCGTCAGGCCGACGCCCAGAAACAGAATTCCACTCAGCGCCAAAATTCCCCGAGTACTTCCCCGCATTGTCCTACTCCATTTACAATGTTTTCAACCGGACGCCGTGAAATCGTTGTTATCGAAAAGCGATTGAAGTCCGGCCGAACGACAGTGAATCCCTTCCAGTCGTTGTGGTCAGCCCGTCGGGTCACACGTCCCCACGGTGCTGTTAAGTCGCGGCTTGTAAAATTTCCAGCGGATTGAGTCAAGACGACTTTGTTTTCCCTCGCAAACCAGGCTCCCTGGATTACCCAGAGTGAAAGTTTCAGATGCAACTGGCCGGAATTGTCCTCGCAGGTGGCGAAAGCCGACGGATGGGAGAGCCCAAAGCCTGGCTCCCCTTCGGCCGGCCCGGCGGGACGATGCTGACGGAAGTCGTTGCGACCGTCCGCAAAGTGTGTGAGCCCGTTGTCGTGGTCGCGGCCCCGGAGCAGTCGCTGCCGGAGTTGCCGGACGATGTCCAGATTCTCCGCGACCCCGTTCCGGGGCAGGGGCCATTGGCCGCGCTCGTGACAGGACTGAGTGCGCTCCCCGAGCATGTCGACGCCGTCTTCCTCTGCAGTTGCGACGTGCCGCTGTTAAGCGCGGAGTTCATTACCGGACTCGCCGAGCACATGAGAAGCAACGACGACTTTGTCGTTCCTCGTGACCGTGACATCCGGCATCCGTTGGCAGCTCTCTATCGACCGACCGTCATTTCCGTCGCTCATGAATTGCTATCCCATGGAACGCGTTCATTGCAAAAAATGCTTGATCAACTCTCCGGGCGAGAGATTTCCGGAGACGATCTGCGTCAACTCGATCCTGACGGCGTGAATCTTCTCAATGTCAATTTACCCGAAGATCACCAGCGGGCTTTAGAGTTGTACCAACGGTGATCAGCCTGGATCGCGTGTTCGCACTGGCGGCTTTCTCTCTTTTTGAAAACTTTCGAAAAAGTCGTGAACCGTTTTCGAACTCGTGCGTCTAACGGAGCAGAATGTTCGCGACGTCGTGAGCAGGGTGACATCAACAACATCAGACAAAAGAAGAGTCTCCTCTTCACTTAACGATACACGCCATGAAATCTCATTTACTCCAACTCGAACAACAGAGTCTGCAACTCGCAACCGGTGCGGAACTTGGCCGGAATGCGTTCGACGAGGAGGATACGCGCACGTAGCGACATCTTTTGGCTGCCTGATCAAAGGCCCGGTGTCGTTCGTGAACGGCATCAGGCCTTTTTTTATTGGCCGAATATCTACCGGGCTGGTAGCTGAGACGGTTTAGCGGCGGTCTGAAGAACCGCAGACGAGGATTCGAGCGCCTCCTGGCCCACTCTTCATTGGTCAAAATCCTCTATGAACATCGTCGGCGAAACCGTTCGACGTCCGACAGAGGCACAACCGGATTCTGGCGGGAGATCATGTTACCTATTCACTGCTCATTGGCTCGTTCGTCTAGCGGTCAGGATCCCACCCTTTCACGGTGGTGACATGGGTTCGATTCCCATACGAGTCATTTCGAATAACAAGTAATCACAATCACGTTGGCAGACGTTTTTGATTTCGGGATTAAGGTGTTAGCGGCAGCATTACCGGCTCTTAACCGGTCAGGTCAGGGTTCGAGTCCCTGTGGTCCCACTCCGTGAATATCGAGCGAGCGCTAAAAGCATAGAACTGAAATCTTAAGTGATCCTGAAACCCTTTGATGCGTGGCATCGAATTTCGCATTGTCGATTCGTGAACAGCCACAACCGGGTTTCAGGATAGAAACTAAATCGCGCTCGGCTCATCCTCACGGCAAATTGCGGTGGATTCGGTGTTGGTACCGTCAGGTGGCTTTGACCCACCTCGTCGCAGGTTCGATTCCTGCCGCCGCAACTTTTTCTGCGAATACGTCACATCACAACTTGTCCTCGTAGAGCAGCCCGGAGTGCTCGCCACCCTGTCACGGTGGAGGTCGTCGGTTCGAATCCGATCGGGGACGCTTTCTTTCAAAGTCACCACCATCCACAAGGCCCGTTCGTCCAGTGGCAGGATACGAGACCCTCAATCTCGCGACGTGGGTTCGATTCCCATACGGGCTGCTTCATTAGAAAAACAGAACGCGGGGGAGCCAGTGCTCAATCGGGCCTCATAAGTCCGACCCGTCGGGCGCGACACCCGGCCCCGCAACTTTAAATTTCAAACAGAAAACCCGCCCAGATACGCAAACCGGCAAAGCGACCACACTCAGAATGTGGTGATTTTGGGGGTTCGACTCCCTCTCTGGGTAATTCAAAAAGGATGCAGAACCCCCGACGGGCGTTATCATTTTTTCTTTTTTTCCGTCGTAGGTTTCTGTTTGTCGGCTTTGGGCTTCGATTGCTGGCCGGACGCTTTCTTCTTCTCGACCTGCTTTTCAATCGTCTTCAGTTCGTCCAGCGTCCGGGTGAAGTCCTCGTCAACGGGTTGCGGCAGCGCGTCGCGCTGCTTTCGATAGCTTTCGAATTCCAGTTCGGCTTTCTTTTTCGCGGCGTCATGTGTCATTTGCCCGGCGTGGTTCAGGACGCTTTGGCCGGTGAGTGTGAGAAAATCGTCCAGCTTTTTAATCCAGTCGGTCATGTACATCGGGTTGCGGTTGAGTGCCTGAAGTTCGGCGAACTCGAGATAAGCCGTGACCGTCCGGTTGAGAATGTTCAATTCCTCTTCGGTCAGGTAGTTCTTCGCGATACTTACGTCCTGTTTGCGGATGCGGTCTCCATCCCAGTTCGTCATCCCCATGTTCGGCTGACTGGCGTCCGCGCGTTTGTTTACAAGTTCGGCAGCCGTGTGACCGTGCGCGGCCCAGTGCATCTTGTTCTGAACGGTCTGAAAGAACTGTTTCGTCGTTTCCGCGTCTCGATCGTAATCAATACTGGTCGCGTAAATGTCGAGGATCTTGCGCCAGAAGACACGTTCCGACGACCGTATATCGCGGATGCGGGACAGCAGTTCTTCGAAATAGTTTCCCCCACCCGCCTGTTTCAGTCGCTCGTCGTCCATCGTGAACCCTTTGACGAGGTATTCACGAAGTCGCGCGGTCGCCCAGATGCGGAATTGCGTTCCCCGGTGCGACCGAACCCGATAACCGACCGAGAGAATCGCGTCGAGATTGTAGTGATCGACCTGCCGGGTCACTTCGCGATTCCCTTCGGTTTGAACTATTAAGTATTTCTTAATAGTTGCCTCCGGCAGTAGCTCCCTTTCTTCGTAAATCGCTTTCAGATGCTGGTTTATGTTAGGGATTGAAGTCTGAAACAATTCTGCCATCACACGCTGAGTGAGCCAGACCGATTCATTCGCCAGACGGACTTCGATCCGAGTATCTCCGTCTTCCGACTGAAACAGCAGGAATTCGCCAGAGCTGTCTGGCAGAGGGGCGGGCAGGTTGTCGGGCATGGTATTTTCTCGGTCCTGACCACGAAGATTCGAACTTAAAATTGAGTAACATGGAACCGGAGGGCTGGGTGCATGCGTCCAGTATTTACTATATCTTTTCGAAAGCGGCTTCACAAGCAGCGGAGGTGAGAGATGGTGCGCTGGCACGTTTTCAGGTCGTAACTTACCATCAGTCATCCATCCCGCCGTCGAATGGCGACCGTTTTTCTGGTTCGATTCCAGATCGGGATGTTCGCCTCGGCGGATGCAGGAGCGAGTGGCCATTGGGTTACTGCGATCATCGGTAGACAAGATCGATCAGACTTACCAGATCTGTAAAGCTCGTTCTCCACATCGCGTCCGCTCCGAGGCATCCTACATTTATGAAAGCAGAACCCTCTGATGCGGGCGAGGGATCAAGTGTTGTCCGCGAACAGGCAAAACCGGGTTTTGCTTATAGTGTGCAGTTCAGCAGAACGTGCATCGTATTTTTTCGTTGCCAATCGTGACCAGCAGTCGTTTGCATGCCGCGATGGATCGTCAGTAAAACATTAAGTGCGAAGTTGACTGAAATGCTGATCAGCATTCCGGGTGAAAAATTCATCATTAAAGATACCCACCGTGGTCTGTACTACGAAGATGGGAAACTGACCCAGGTACTGGAAGCGGGATCGTACCGAATTCCCGAGAAGAAACTGTGGGGAGGTAATCAACCCACGGTGGAGTGCCTGCTGGTGGATATCCGCGAACGCGAACTGACGATCAAAGGTCAGGAAATTCTGACGTCGGACAAGGTCGCGATCCGGGTAAGTATCCTTGTGCAGTTCAAAGTGACGGACCCTAAAGCGGCGATGCATACGGTCGAGAACTTCGTCGACCGGATTTATTCTGATGTCCAACTGGCGGCGCGAAGGTCGCTGGCTTCGATGACGCTTGAGCAGATTCTGACGAACCGAAACGAACTCAGCGAAGAGATTCTGACGGACGTGAAAGAGTCGGCCACCAGTTACGGTGTCTCCATTCGCCGCGCGGATGTGAAGGACCTGATCTTCCCGGGGAATCTGCAGGAGATCATGAACCGGGTACTGGCGACGGAGCGCAACAGCCAGGCGCAACTGGTGGAGGCGCGTACGCGGGCGGAGGTCGAACAGATCGAAGCCAAATCAAAAGCGGAGCGCGCCCGGCAGGAGGCGGAGTCCGCCACGATTGCGCGTCGACTGGTCGAAGAGCAGAACGCGCTTGCGACCCAGAAGCAGGCCCAAGCGGAAACGCTTGCTTATGAAGAGCGGGCCAAGGCGGCGCAGGTCCTCGAAG
>PABD01000004.1 GCA_002702685.1 Planctomyces sp. | reverse complement strand
TCGAGACGGGTCGGCCCGAACAGACCGCACGTACGCAGGACAAAATGCCGGTCGCATTCATTCTGGACGAAGTATTCCCCCGCGAGCTTGCTCATGCCGTACGCGGAGAGTGGCCCGGGGGGATCGCTTTCAACAAACGGTTGAGCGCGGTCGCCATCACGACCGAAGACATAGTCGCTGCTGACATGGACGAACGGAATATTGTGTGTTTGACAATAAAAGGCGACCCGTCGCGGTCCCAGCGCATTCACGACATACGCCCGGCCGGGCTCCTGCTCGGCCTTGTCGACCATGTTGTACGCCGCGCAGCTGATGATCAGATCCGGCTTCGCGGTGCTCAGCGTGGTTTCGATATCAGGCTGCTGCACCAGGTCGAGATCCTGCCGCGTCCATTGGATGAGTTCGTGCTCGTTCAGTACCTGACTGCACGCCGTTCCCAGTTGGCCGTTGGCTCCCAGGATGAGTATACGCATTGCTCGCGGCTCCTCGTTCGTTTCTTTGATCTATGAAACTTTCGCCTGTTCCGCGCCAATCTTTACATCAATCATCGAATCCGAGGGTGCCACTGCTGGCTCGTCCTGCAGTGCACCCTTTTTCGGCGGTCCTGAGGAGTCGACCGACTCGAACTTTGATGGATTGGCATGAAGCCGCATGATAAAATGACGAGGTGTAAATTGCACCTGCTTCGGAAAGGTTCCTGACGGATGGATAAATTATTGACGGTTGACGATTATCTCGAACAACGCTTTGATCTGACCGATGATGGCCGCTGGCATGATCTTGTCTCAGGGAAGCTGGTCGCCCGGGAACAGCCCTCGGATATCCAGGGAATCGCCATTCTGAACCTGACCCGGATCCTGGGAAGTTACTTCATGCGGACGGCGACGGTGCAGACGGCGTACGCCTGCTTTGAACTGGGGCTCGTCCTGCGGCGCGATCCTGATTCGGTCCGTTTTCCCCCGATTTCCGTATTCAAGGATGGTAACCGGTTCGAGCATCTCGACGAAATGACGACGGATCAATTGCCGCGACTGGCAATCGATCATGCCCGCAGTCCGCAGGCCAACAGCGAAATTGCGCGGGAATACCTCCGGAGCGGCATCGCGTCGGTCTGGCTGATCGACAGTCGTTCTCTGGCACTCGAAGTCTACGAGGATCGGGAAACCGTGAAGTTCGAGCGACACGAGCAGGAATTCATACCGGAAGCGGAATGGCCGGGCTTGCGGATTCGAATTGCCGAGCTGTTTGAGGAACCGGGATCGGGCGGCAAGTAGTCCCTACAAAGAGTTCGTCGGCAGCGGCCTGCGTCCTACAGGATCGCCGGTCCTTTAACCTGAATCCCTTTGAGCATCATCTTCAGCTCTTCGACGTTCGGAGAGACTTCGAAGGCGGCCTGACGGCTGATGAACTCGTTCTCGATGAAGTGATACAGGCTGTCGTTAAACTGCTGCATCCCTTCGTCTTTACCGATGCGGATCGCCGCGGGGAGTTTACCGTCGTCCCCTTCGACGATCAGTTTGCGGACCGTCGGGTTGAAGGTCATGATTTCCACGACCGGGACACGTTTGACATCTTCGCGGATCGTCGGCAGCAGTTTCTGCGCGACAATCCCCTTCATGTTGAAGGCCATACTGCTGCGCAGCGCCCTGTGCATGTCCTGCGGGAAGAGGTCGAGAATACGACCGATGGTACTCGGCGCGGACGAGGCGTGAATGGTTCCGAAGACCAGGTGACCCGTCTCGGCGGCGTGCATGGCCGTTTCGAATGTTTCGCGGTCACGCATCTCACCCACCAGCATGATGTCCGGGTCCTGACGCACGGCATGTTTCATCGCGATCTCAAAGTCTCTGACATCCATTCCGATCTCGCGCTGGTTGATCAGACATTTTTCGGCCGTGTAGACGAATTCGATCGGGTCTTCAATCGTCAGAATATGCTTGCGATAGTTGTGATTCACCCAGTTGAGCATCGACGCGATTGTGGTACTCTTACCAGAACCGGTTACCCCGGCGAGCAACACCATCCCCTGGTCGAACTTACAGAGCGACTCCATCACCGGCGGCAGGTTCAAGCCTTCGAAGTTCGGAATGAAGCGTTCGACCTTACGAGAGACCATCCCGGGCAGGCCGAGCTGCACGAAGAGGTTCACACGGAAACGCCACGGTTCCCCTTCGTATTCCACGATATGTGCGAAGTCGGTACCGCCGTTCTCGTGGTAGATCCTCTTGTTTCGTTCGTCCATCATCGGGAAGAAGAGTTGTTCCATCTTCTCCGCGGTGTCGATGGGGGGCATGTCGAGTTCCCGCAATGTCCCCTTGATACGCAGAATCGGCGCTTTGCCCACCTGCATGTGCAGGTCGGAGCCGCCGAATTTAATCAGCAACCGGAAAATCTTGTCGACTTCAAGGTTACGGGGACCAACCATTTTTGGCTTGGCGGGAACTTCGGCTGTTGCCATATTTCAACTTCCTCTGGTGATGTCTGCTCGATTCGGGGGAGCGAAGTCTCTCAGCCGGAAATTCGCATAATTTCCAAGGATCGCTCTGAATTCGGTGCTTTGATTGTACTCGATTGGCTCAGTCGGTGGTAACTAATTTATTGAATCGGACAGGGACATTCCGCTCCTGCAGGTAATGTTTGGTTTCGTCGATCGTGTATTTGCCGTAATGGAAAATACTGGCGGCCAGTACCGCGTCGGCTTTTCCTTCGGTGAGTGCTTCGTACAAATGTTCCTTAGTCCCGGCTCCCCCGCTGGCGACGACGGGAATCGTCACCGCTTCCGACACCGCCCGCGTGATTTCGATGTCGTACCCATCCTGAGTGCCGTCCGCATCCATGGAGGTGAGTACAATTTCTCCCGCGCCGAGTCGTTCGACTTCTTTCGCCCATTCGACGGCCTGCAGACCCGTGGGAACACGGCCACCGTTGATATGTACATCCCAGAACTCCTCGCCATCCTTGTCGACCCGTTTGGGATCGATGTTGACGACGATGCACTGGCTGCCGAACCTCAGGGCGGCTTCGCGAACAAAATCGGGATCGTTGACCGCCGCGGAGTTGATCGAGACCTTGTCACAACCGGCATTCAGCAACCGGCGAATATCTTCGAGGGTGCGAATTCCACCACCGACGGTGAGAGGCATGAAGATCACGTCCGCTGTCCGGCTCACGATATCGAGGATGATATCCCGCTCCTCGTGGCTGGCGGTGATGTCGAGAAAAACGAGTTCGTCGGCCCCTTCCTGCTCGTACCGCTGAGCGATGTCGACGGGATCGCCCGCATCCCGCAGGTTGACGAAATTGACCCCTTTGACGACCCTTCCGGCGTGGACGTCGAGACAGGGAATGATGCGTTTACTCAGCATGACGAGAAGAGCTCCAGTTGGCGGTTGCCGGCGAGGCGAGGACGGATCGAACATCACCGGCATGAAGAAGGCGAGGCGTTTCCCGGGAGGGTTTCGCAAGTCTATAGCGATTTCCAGACAATCGTAGCGTGTTCTGGCGGCGTTAACTACCGCTTTCAAGGGCTTTTCGGGTCCGATCGCCGCCACACTTATCCTGGACAGGATCCCGCCGGTAGCAAGGGACGAAAGCCAGTCACCCACCCCGCCGCAACGGGGCTGGTTTCCCCCCGGCTCCCGGACTATGCTGGGAGTCAGCAAATTTCGGGTGACCGTGCCGGTTCGCCTTTCATTTTCATCGATTGTCTCTCTGCTATGCTCCACCAGAATGTCACCTGTATGGTCTGCGGATGTCTCTGCGACGATCTGCGGGTGCGCACGGACAACAATCAGATCGTGGAGATGGAAAAGGCCTGCTTCCTCGCCGACGCCTGGTATGAGGAGCATCTGCAGGCCGATCCCGTCGCGGTCGAGATCGAGGGTAAACCAGCATCGTATGAGGATGGGATCGCCCGCGCTACGGAGATCATGACGGCCTCGCAGGCGCCGCTGATATACGGTCTGTCCCGCAGCAGCACCCCCGGTCAGCGCGCCGCGATTGAGCTGGCCGACCGGTTGGGGGCGTATGTCGACACGACGGCCTCCCTCTGTCACGCACCGTCAATCATGGCAATTCAGGAAGTGGGCGAGCAGACCTGTTCGCTCGGGGAAGTCAAAAACAGGTCCGACCTGGTGATCTTCTGGGGGGTCGACCCCGTGGTCTCCCATCCCCGCCATGGCGAGCGGTATTCGATGGACCCCGTGGGGGAATTCATTCCCAATGGCCGCGCCGATAGAAAGATCATTGTCATTGATGAACGGGCGGGAGAAACGGCGAAGGTCGCTGATGAATTTATCCAGGTTCCGGGAGCCGATAATTTTCGCGTCATCTGGGCCCTCCGGCAGCTCGTGCGAGATCAGCCTGTCCACTGGACGGAGGAGGAACAGGTTCCGCTCGAAACTCTGGCCCGGCTGGCGGAGCAACTGAAGAGCTGCCAATCGGGCATCGTTTTCTTCGGACTCGGCGTCTCGCAGGCGAAATTGGGGCACCTGGTGGTGGAGGCCCTGCTGGAGCTGGTCCGGGATCTGAACGAGTTTACGCGATTTTACGCCCGTCGGATGCGGCTCCCGGGGGACGTCACCGGGGCCGATTCCCTGCTCTGCTGGCAGACCGGATTCCCCTTTGCCGTCGATCTGACCCGGGGGTATCCCCGGTTCGAGCCGCAGGAGTACTCCGCGCAGGTTTTGCTCGAAAATAAGGAGGTAGACGCCTGCTTAATGGTGGGGACGGAATCCTTGACCCGAATGTCCAAAAGTGCCGTCAGGGTTTTGACCGAAATACCGACTGTGGCCTTGGATTATCCGGGCCAGGTGCCCCAATTTACGTCCACCGTTCGATTTACAACGGGAATCTACGGCGTGCATTACCGGGGTACGGCGTACCGAATGGATGAAATTCCGCTCCCCCTGACTAAACTCTTGAACACAAATTATCCCGCCGACCACGATGTCCTCAGCGATATTTTTAAGTCGGTTTGAGGGGATCGTCGATCAAGAGTATAAGGTAACGCGCTTATTCTCCGGTTTTCCCTCTCCACGAAGATGGCACCCTGAATCCGCCTTTCGACCTGTTCATCATCCCCGCCCCAAAATCCGCGCTGAGCGTAGAACGGCGATGCCATGTCATGCTGGACTTCCTGGAGTAATGAGATAAAGAATATCTGGATCTGCGAAATAGTGCTGCAGAAGCACACTCGCGGAGGACAGGAATTCTTCGACGAAGATCTCTGGATCCCGATTCCCGATTACATGGGAGACTGGGGCGCGGCAATGTCGCTGTTAACCTGGTTGAGGACCCACCTGGACGAGGAACGGCGGGTTCAGTTCTTTCAGTGCCTCAGTCGCAACTGCTTCCTGAAGCTGAGTTCGTCGAAACTCGCGCCGGAAGAATTGATGCTGCTCAATTCCTGCAGCTATGAATTATTGTGGATCGAACCCGAAGATATCGGCGCCGCCGCTCACGAAGCACTCAGCGGCTGGCTGGAGGGGAACACCATCACTCCTTCCGAACTTCGGCACGAGAACCTCTCGCCGCTTGATGGACCGATGCTGTAATCGGTTGGTGACGATCTAATCTAGTCGAACTGAAGCTGCAGCATCATCTCTTTCACGGCCGTCATCGGCACGTCGTCGCGTTCAATCTTTCTGGACGAGGAAATGAACACGGGGCCCTCCGCCTCTTCTCGCCCGGGAGTCGGCAGGCGACCGTGGCTCCCTTTGACGAGTTTCGCGTCGAGCCCGATCATGTCCATGTAATAGCGGAAGCCAAGCTTCTTCCGGGCAAGACGCCTCGCAACTTTAAGCATCGGCAGTTTGATTTCAGGATCGACGAACAGTTCCACCGGGTCGTATCCTGGTTTGCGATGAATATCCACTGTCCGCGCATAATCCGGCGCGAGGGCGTCATCAAGCCAGAAGTAGTAGGTGAACCACGCCCCCGCCCCGGCAATCGCCACCAGATCCCCCGTCCGTGGATGGTCGATGCCGAACTCCGCCTGCTCCGCGCGATCGAGGACCCGTTCGATGCCGTCGGTTTGCTCCAGCAACTTTTTCACGACGGAAAGCTCTTCGCTTCGTGGAACATACACATGGGCGAGTTGATGATCCGCAACCGCAAACGCACGGGAGGCTCCCGCATCGAGTGTCTCCCAACCGAGGATCTCCTTCCGGCAATGCAGGTATCCCGCTTCACGCAGCACACGATTGATATGCACCGGTTGACAGACATCGGTGATCGCATATTCCGAAACCACGATGACGTCGGCACCGCGCGCTTTCGCCGCTTCGATGAGTCGCCCCGCTTCGGTGTCGATATCGCGGATATCCTGGTCGATCTCCTTATTGGAGACGCCCAGGCGCTGCAGGTTGTAATCGAGATGAGGCAGATAGACGAGCGTTAAACTCGGGTTGTGCTCACGCATCACCTGAATGGAGGCGTCCGCAATCCAGCGGGAGCTTTCGATGTTCGCGGTCGGCCCCCAGAACTTGAACAAGGGAAAGACACCGAGCTTCTCCTGCAACTGATCCTTGAGTTCCACCGGTTGACTGTAGGAATCAAAGACTTTGCGACCATCGGCCGGGTAACTGGGACGTGGCGTGACTGAGAAGTCGACCGGCGCATACATGTTGTACCACCAGAACATCTTGGCCGTGGTGTAGTTGGGATCGCGCTGTTTTGCTGTCTGGTAAACCCGCTCTCCCTCAACGAGATGATTCGACTGCAGCCAGAACCGAATCTCGGCCGTGTCCCGAAAGTACCAGCCGTTGCCGACGATGCCATGTTCCCGAGGCAAGAGTCCCGTCAACAACGTCGACTGGGCCGAACAGGTGACGGCGGGCAAGACCGTCCCCATCGGCCGCGCAAACCCCTCCTCTGCCAACCGCTGAAGATGCGGCGTCCGCTCTCCCAGCATGTCATAAGTCAGACCGACGATATTAAGCACAACAAGAGGTTTGGTCATGAGGACAGTTTCCGATTTCGAGACGAGATAAGCGGACTTCGGGAATGTCAATTCATTGGTTTAAGCAGTGATTGCTTCGCCGAATCGACAAAGTTCTGAACCTCTTCGGGTGCCACTGCTGGCTCGTCCAGCCGTGGGATTACAGGATCAACGACGACTGCTCCAACCTATGGGCAACTTCTTTAATGCTGGGAGGTCCGGATCAAAAGCTGCATCTGGGAGTAGAAAATGACGAACACTCGACCACTTCCAGTCACTAACCCGAGAACACAGGTTTCTTTTCACCGGATTGTTATGAATATAGTCAATCGCGGCCTCCAGCGTAGCAGGGTCTGTGATATTGCGATCATACCCCGGCCCCTCTAACCAGAAACGGAAACTCGTTTTTCCTGGACGCTGTTGCACCGTCAATTTATCCAGAAGAGTGCTTCTATTCTGAACGAGTATTTCTTTAATTCGGAAAGAGAACGGTCGCTTGATGGCTTTCAGCAAATCGGGAATCGATCCGCTATCCCGCGACTCAGGGTAAACCAGCAAATCAACGTGCTCCGGCATGAAGACGAAGGCTATCAAACGATATTGATGCAGATCGGTGGCACTGGTGATCGCTTCCGCGAGCAATTGCTTCCAAAGATCATTCGTCAGCAGTGGTATCCGTCGGTGACACGAGAAGGTGAGTTCGTGCACGTCAGAGCATTCGTCATAGTGTTTAACCGTTTTCCGATGATCGTCCATCATAGAGCAAAGTATACTCTCCCTCGCACTGCTGGACGAGCCAGCAGTGGCACCCCTTGAATGGCCTCTGTCACGAAGAGCTGTTGAAAACCAAAAAATTTACACGACTTCATCTTCACCACAAAGTTGCTCCCACTCAGAAGAAGATCGTCGTTTCTCATCACGATGTACCAACAACTGTCGAGATCACGATCTGAAGATCAGCATGAAGCATTGAATGCTTCGTGGAACATGCATCGTTCTGACGCTCTCGGGTGCCGCCGCTGGCTTGCCCAGCAGTGCGATTACTGGGTCAACGACGGCTGCTCCGACATACTGTCGACCTCTTTTTCGCGGGGAAGTCGCTCATTTCTTTCTAACTCGTAGACGATCCAGATATACTCCTCACCGCATCGTGATCACCATGCCGGCTTCCCTGTCGACACACTGGTTGATGAAGGCACGGAGTTCCACGAATGAGACGATCAACCACTCGAGATCTTCTCTGTCATCCCAGCCCTGGGGGTGGATGTGTCGCATGCGGCGTGGTTGATAGCGTTCCTTGAACAGGACTTCGGGGACAGCATTGAGGTGATCGGCGATGGCCTCAGTTTCTGCGGGGGTATAGTAGCGGTAACCGTACGCTCCCCAGTCCCAGTGATCCCCCCCATTGTACAGAAAATCCAGTAACATTGGCGGGTCGGCCGACCATTCTTCCCCGGTGAGGATGTAGTGCAAACCGTGCCACGCGTCGCCTAGTTCATAGCTCTCGCGCAGAGGAGCTTGTACGGCGGTCGACTCGTGCGTGTCGCCTTCGGCCGGATCGAACAGGGAATTCAGGTCGAAATTCATAAAGAGGACCCGCATCAGCGAAAGCAGCCCGACGTAGGTCTCCTCCTCCGTTGGCACATCCCCCTGCAATTCCCGCCGCAGCCGATAAAACTGCTCCGGATCATCGGCTGCGAGTAACGTCGCTTCGTCGGGGAGGATTTCGTAGAGGATGCAATTCGTGGTCATGTCATTTTTAAAAAACGAGCCTGCCGGGATCACTCAGCTCATCGTCACGAGAATTCCACTCTGACGTCGAATACACTCTTTAACAGCCCGTTGAAGATCCTAACTTTACGCCGCGACCAATGACTGGTTTTCGAGCGGGGGAAAACAGGTTGCGCGGGGGAAGATGCGGT
>PABD01000003.1 GCA_002702685.1 Planctomyces sp. | reverse complement strand
GCGAGTCGAGCGACGCACACAAGTCTATCTCGTCATTGATGAATTCCAAAGAATGGCAGCCCAGAGCCTTGAATATCTACTGCAACTTTCCCGCAGCCTCGGGATTGGAGTGATTCTTTCGAACCAAAGCATGGAAGACCTAAACCTGCCTGGGTCGCGTCTTGTCTCCAGCATCGAAAGCAATTGCCGTTATCGGCAATGGTTTGGAGTCACCAGCGTTGAAGATCGAAAACGTATCAAAGAGCTTGCTGGCGAGACTATCGAGCTCTTTAAGACGGAGACGGACGCCATTGCCAGTGATGGAAAGTCCACTTGGGGTAATGCATTTTCAGAAACTGTCGTGCCTCGGATCAATGGAAATGAGATCTCAAGAACGAGCGCTCGGCAAAACACCAGTTTAGTCCATTTGACGATGGATGCCGGGTACGCCCAATTCGGAGGCCTTCCGTTCACCCTCTACCACGATTTCCATATTTCATTCGAAGAATATCTGCGTCGCCAGAACATGCCTTGGCCAAGCGATGAGCCTGGGATGTTCGTTGTGGATGAACTCCAGAACCAACTGACCACCCCAGTAATTCCGGCCAGCGGACCAACAATTATCCGAGATGATGCCGTCGGTGATGAAGACGCTGTGGAGTTAGACCTTGACGAACTTTTTCGCGGATTGAATCCAGACACTCCCAATCCGAAGAAAAAACGCGGCCGCAAAACAGACAAACCCACTGAGGAGGAGCAATGAGTACTTCAACAGACCAGCTCAATGCTTTGGACCGCGAAATCCTAATCACGCTGACACAGCGAGTTCCACTGCTTGAGGTTTCTCAGGCGCGCCTCGTCTGGTGGAGGAATCACGAATCGGCAAAGCCAGCAGCCACCCGGCTTGCTCGCCTTCGTCAATTGGGATGGCTGGACCACTATCGGCTTGATCTGAAGTGGCCCCTACTTCGATACCAACCGGTGTTCGCCTGGAACCCCGGAGATGAGGCACCGATTATCCGAAAACTGCGCAATTGGGCTCGTAAGGCAGAGACAAGTGGCATGGTCATCACTTCGGATGTCTACGTGGCGAGTGCTTTCACCGCGAACGCATACGGCGTTTCTCATCGGGGTCGGATTCAGGCCGAGCAGTTCACTGAACTGCTCGCATGGGGACAGGTCTACGTACGTAAATGCAAGATGCATTCCGATGCCGGAAAGCGTTGGAATGCGGAGGGCATTTTCAACTTTGATGCCAAGTCCGGCAGTCTGCCACAGCATATCTCGTATGGCTTCAATGCCACCTCCGAGACCCTGATTTGTCTGCTTGCCCACAGCAGCCAGAAATCCTTGCTGGCGTTGCATGAGCAGTGCCTTGAGCAATCACGCCCCTACGAAATGTGGTGAGGACGATATGAACGAACAACTTAAACTCCAAAGAGCTTGGCATCCAATCGAGCTTGCCATTCTTGAGCATCTCCAACGCTTTGAACTAATCACTGCTTGCGATGCTGTTCTGGCTGGCATCAAGGGAATGAACACGGAAGAAGTCGCTGCGCACCGATTAGCCGCGATGGAGAAGCTTGGTATTGTCCAGAGAGCAGCGCTAAACACTGCCAGCCCATGCTATATCCTCACACCGGGTGAACTTACTTCAGCTGAAGGAGCCACCAGCGAACCCACTGGGAGAGCCCGATTGCTTTCGACGCAATCGATGTTGCGTCGTTATGCGATGCTCAAATTCTGTCTTCAACGCGCTCCGCCGCGAAGGAAGCTGACTCCAGAAGAATTTCAATCGCGGCTCCCCGATATGTATCGGGCCGCACACGCCCATCATTACTACATCAACTTTGACGATTCACAACCACGCGTCGGGTTTCTCCGGGTCGACCTTGGTGGGCGCGGTCGTTGGGATCGGATCGTTGCCAAAGCACGTGGCGACATGCACCGACATCTCCAGTTTCCAATAGTGCAACAGCTGCTTGCCAAACAGTCCTTTGAAGTCGCCGTTGTGACTTCCACCCATGAGAAAGCGAGGCGAATCCACGAGGCCCTTCAGGCAAAGCAATCAGAGCTTCCTGTACCAGCGTACTGCGAAGCGATCACCGAACTCGGCGACGTGATTCGTCCGTCGCCTCATTAGTTTTTGTTCCCCCCTTCTCCCCTCCCCAGAAGATTTCAATCGCTCCATCCGGAGCACGGAAAAACTCCCCTTATTTTTTGCAGACCGTAAGTTGTTCGACTTCCAGTGGGGAAGCGAACAACTGAATTGCTGGAGATCCAGCTCATGCTTCGTACAAACAAACGGAGGTTTTACCCAGATAGGCGAGCGCCATTTGTTGCAAGGTTTCTGAGAAGAAAACTTGGCATAGAGCAACTCTGTGACGAGTGCTCAAAACCATACCTTGCCAAACCTGCGGCCAAACCAATCAAAGACTTTGTGATTGGTTCCGCAGTGGCGCTGATCTTTGTCGAGCATCGATTCGGCAAAGCACACTTCTACGTTCAGTTTGGTCGTTGTGCGACAGACGGACGGAACATGATCGTTTCCCAGCTGCTCTCCCAAGAGCATCTGGAAGATCTCGCAGAAGTCGCTTTGATGGCTCGAAGTTTCATTCGCGAGCAGAAGCCTTTGCGGCTTGTTTCTCGCGCGTGAGGTCTGTGGTTTTTCAGGGAATCGCCAGTACGGCGGCTCCCTGCTTTTACGCCAGTCGCAATGGTGCGCACTGGTTTTGACAACTCGCGATGTGAGGCCAATGACGGCCGCACATTGCACATCCAAAAGGAGCGTATGGCAGAAAAAAAGAAACCTGCCCATGAAGTGAAGCTAGGCCGCATTCGAGCGACCATCTGGTTAAACCAGACGCAAGATGCGGACGTGTGGTTCAACGTGACCGTCAGCAGACTGTTCAAGGACGATGGAGGTTGGCGAGATGCCGATTCGTTCCGGCGCGATGATCTTCCGGTTGTCGCAAAGGCGGTAGACATGGCTTACGACTGGATCTGGAAGCGGCAATCAGCGCTTACAGAGCCAGAAGAGGATTAACGCAAAAGGTTGACAGACCAATGGACCGGCTGCAAGCCGGTCCGCTTAACCCTATGGAGTAAACCATGGCTACCGTAATGAAACGATTCGTCGTCAAGGTCGATGTTGGAAGAGTCTTTGCCACCCCCGGAGCGCTCAACTGCGTACACGAGGATGACATATTCGACTCGTTTGTCCGACATATTTCGGGAGATTGGGGAGATGTTTCTGAAGAAGATCGAAAAGCCAATGATGAGGCCATCGATTTCGGCAGTCGCATTCTCTCCTCCTACGCCGACCGTCACGGCATTAGGTTCTGGATTATCACAGAAGCGGATCGATCGGCAACGACCATCCTTCTTCCTGAAGATTACTAGACCTGATGCAAAGGTTTGAGTTTTTGGTTTTGACCATGAAAGCACGACGCTTTCATGGTCTTTTCCTCCTTTCCACCAATCTACGCAGCGAGTGAACAATGGCGAAGCATCCTGTTCATACGATTCGATTTGGCCTGATTAAGGCAAGTATTTGGCAGAATCAAACCCGTAGCGGCGATCGCCATAGCGTGACCATCGTGCGACTCTACAAAAACGGAGATACATGGGTTGAGTCGACTCGGTTCGGACGAGATGACCTGCCTTTGGTCTGTAAGGCCAGTGACCTGGCTCATTCATGGATCTATCTGCAATCGCAGGTGGACCGGACCGACAACGCCTCTACACAACCAAGTAGCAACTAAGGGAGCGTTCATCGGTGTTTAAGGCCAACGATTCGACGGCAACAGAACAACAGCGCCAAACGCTGCCGCCGATCGTGCGCAATCTTACTGAGCTGATTGAAGTCAACGCAAAGTACGCGACCATCTACGCCGATCCTCCCTGGGAGTATGAAAACACCGCCTCGCGTGGTGCGGCCGCAAACCACTATCAAACGCTCGACATCGAGACGCTGAAAAGAATGCCTGTCGCGAAAGTTAGCGCCGATAACGCTCATCTCCACCTTTGGACGACCAATGCGTTTCTGTGGGACGCGGCGATTCTGATTGAGGCATGGGGTTTCAAATACAAATCGTGCTTTGTTTGGGTCAAGCCACAACTTGGCATGGGCAATTACTGGCGAGTTTCTCACGAGTTTCTCTTGCTCGGTATCCGAGGCCGGATGCCGTTTAACGACAACATGCAACGCAGTTGGCTTCTGAATCGCCGGTCAAGACATAGCCAGAAGCCCTTCGCGATTCGCGAAATCATCGAGAAGGTCAGTCCTGGCCCGTACCTCGAATTGTTCGGGCGGCAAGAAATTCCCAACTCTCAGTGGACCATCTTTGGAGATCAAGTCGAACGCCGACTGTTCTGAATCACGAAGTTCAATATGGCCACCCGCTCCACCCGAAAATCGATTGCACGCAGCCACACGACGCCACTGGTCGTGCCGAGTGATGCTCCAGCATGGGTGACGCCTGACATGATCGAGAAAACCCTGAAAGTTTGGCAGCCGTACTACGAAGAGGAGTTGATCCCGGAGGACGCACTGGCGATCATTATGGGAGTGGGTCGTATCCTCGAATTCCTCGCCGAAGGGCATTCCGATGAAACAATTCGTCGCCCTGGCTCGCGTCAGCAGCCGTGAACAAGAACGGGAAGGCTTTTCGCTGGACATCCAGGAAGATGCCTTGAAACGCCATGCTGAGCAGCAAGGGGGCGTCATCCTCCGGATGTTCAAGATTGCGGAAACCGCGAGTAAGTCCGACGAGCGGAAAACATTTCGGGAGCTTATCGCCTACACCAAGAAGCACTGCATCGAGCTGGACGGATTGCTGGTCTACAAAGTTGACCGCGCTGCCCGGAACCTTTTCGACTTTGTTGAGATTGAACGGCTCGAATCGGAATACGATGTTCCGTTCATTTGCGTCTCGCAGCCAACGGAAAGCAATCCCGCTGGCCGAATGATGCGTCGCACGCTGGCCAACATGGCCAGCTTCTACACCGAGCAACAGTCCCTTGACGTCAAAGAAGGCTTAGCCCGCCGTGTTCGGGAAGGTTGGTTTGTCGGTAAGGCTCCCTACGGCTACATCAATGTTCGTCGTGAAGGACGAGGCCTTGTCGACATCGATCCTGACACTGCCGACAATGTTCGACGCATCTTTCATCTGTTTGCCTATGCAAATCACACCCTCGACACGCTCGTAGAAAAGCTGTGCGAAGAGGGCCGCCAGTTTCGGCCTTCAACGCCGAAGTTTCCGAGAAGCTCCGTTCACAACATTCTTAAGGACCGAGCTTACATTGGCGAGCTGGAGTATCGCGGACAGTGGTATCCTGGAAAGCACAAACCGCTGGTCGACAGAGCAACATGGAACCGCGTTCAAGGCCTGCTTGGCGGGCACATTTATCAGTCTCACGAACTAACCTATGCGGGTCAGCGGTTGGTCTGTGGCCACTGCGGTCACCCCATCACCGGTGAAATCAAGACCAAGAGCACCAAGGCTGGACCAAGGCAGTACATCTACTACCGCTGTGTGTATTACACCAAGGGCGACCACCCACGAATTCGAGTGCCGGAGGCTGAGCTTGACCGGCAAGTTTTGGCCATCTTCGACAAGATGCGAATCGAAGATGAGGCCGTTCGAGACTGGTTTCGTATGGTCCTTGCCTCACAGACGAAAGACTCCCAGGCCGAGTCCCGTGCCGAGCGTGCCGAACTCACGCGGCAGGAGTCGCTCTTGGTCGCCCAGCAAGATCGCTTGTTGGACATGCGACTTCGTGAGGAGCTTGACGAGGCATCGTTCGCCAAGAAGCGAACAGAATTGCGAGATCGCCTTGCTTCAATCAAGCTTCAGCGAGATGCCGTGGATCGCTCTCACGACGAGACAGCCGACCTGGCCAGCAGAGTTTTTGAACTTTCGCAAACCCTTAGCCAGAAATGGCTTACCGCCGATTGCTTTGAAAAACGCCGAATACTCGAAATCGTGTTTTTGAACTGCACGCTCGATGACGTAAGTCTTTGCCCCACAATAAGAAAGCCCTTCGACGTACTCGCCAAAGGGCTCATTTCTGAAAATAGTCGGGACGACAGGATTTGAACCTGCGACTTCCGGCTCCCAAAGCCGGCGCTCTACCAAACTGAGCTACATCCCGTGATGGCGAGATTTTCTCGCAAGGGGGAGTCTAGGTGCTTCTTTCCGGAGAGTCAACTCCCTCAATTGATTGGACCCAAGGGCGAACGGGAGGTTCACGAAACCGTCTCCACCGGTCCATTGATGCAATCGAAATGAAAAAGCGGTAAGCCGTCAATCGGGGAAATACCCTACAATTGTTAATTTCGTTAATTTAGCACATTTTGGACTTTCCGACGGGAAAAGAGTGTCATTTGAATAGCGGGGACTGATAAGGTAGTGAGGATTATTCCGGTTATGCACGCATCGATTTTCGACGGGGGTTCTCTCCCGTCGACGATCCCTGTGCATAGCTGGCAGGAACCCTTCACGGCTCACTTCGCCTTGTCGGCCAGATTGAGGTTGAATGGCGTAATCCCCACGGCCTCCCTTACCCGCCGTCGGGCATAAAGTGAGACTCCGGGTACCGATTAATCCTTGTCGTTGCTTCACTGGATGGAAGCGACGCGGGTCATGCATACAGGCTTCCACTCGGGACCGGTATCTGGATGGACTCCTTTAATCCCGCCATTTCCTTCTTTTTTCCATGACAGATCTTACCTGCTCATCCAGTTCTTTCCGCGCCGATGTTCTCCACGTTCCCTCAGGAGCGGTGCGTCGGATTCTCGCGAACACAGGGCAGCGGTCTTACTTATACCTATCGTCTTAATACCCCGTCTTTTCATTGAGCTTTACAGGCTTGGATCATGCGAATCTCCCCCTGGTTTCAACTCACCAACCGTTTCCTCAAGTCTTATTCCCAACGGCGTCATCGGGCGGTCACTTCCCAGGCCGGGCAGGTCGAACAACTCGAAGACAAGATCATGCTCTCCGCCGACATGGCCGCGTTTTTTGATCTCGAATCGACTGGAAACGGACAACTCCCCTACACCGTCAGCTACCCGGAAGTTGACGAACTGGTGACGGATTCAGGAACGGTTTTCTTTGATCCTCTCGTCGAAGTCCAGACCTTCGACGACGTCTCCATGATCCCGGGTGATGGCAGCTTCTGGAACGATGTCGAGGCTTACAACCTCGAAGAGGTCTTCAAGCTCCACAGTAATCCAGGATCCAATCACACCATCTACCTCGACTTCGATGGCCATACGACATCGGGAACGGACTGGAATACGTTTGCGGGGATGGACACCATCGTTTCTCCCGCATACGACTTCGACGACAATCCCCAGGCTTTCTCGGAAGAGGAACTGATTGAGATCATCAAAATCTGGGCACGCGTCGCCGAGGACTTTGCGCCCTTCAACGTGAACGTGACCACGGAACTTCCGCAGGACATTGAAGACCTGCGTAAAGTGAATACGGTAGAGGGAGAAATCGATCAGCGCTGGGGTGTCCGCGTCGTCATTGGGGACGATGGAATGAATACCGGTGCTGGCGGTATCGCGTTCCTCAACTCGTTCAATTCGGAACTGGATATTCCCGTCTTTGCCTTTAATGGCCAGAACCAGTTCGGCAGCAACGTGGCCGCGATGACCGTCTCGCACGAAGTCGGCCACGCTCTGGGGCTGACTCACGATGGTACGTCCGATCTCGAATACTATCGAGGACATGGCAACGGGGCGACCTCCTGGGGTCCCATCATGGGTGCTCCCTTCACGACACAAGTGACCCAGTGGAGCAAGGGAGAATACTTCGATGCGAGCAACCAGCAGGACGACCTGACTCTCATCACGACCAACAATGGTTTCGGTTACTACCCGGATGACTATGGTGACACCTTCGGCAGCAGTTTCGAACTGATCGCCCTGGGGGACACGGAACCCGCGGAAGATCTCCATGGCATCATCGGCCGCACTGAAGATACGGACTTCTTCCGTTTCTGGGCCGGTCAGGGCGAAATCGACTTCTCAGTCGATGTTCCGTCACTGGGAGGTGGTGAGCCCAGCATGTCGAACCTCGACGTGCTCGTCGGACTGTACGACCAGAACGGCATCTTGCTGGAACTCTTCAATAATTCGGGAGCGGTAGGCACCTCGTTCATTTACGATCTGCCTGCCTCGGGGCTTTATTATCTGCAGGTGACGGGTGTCGGTTTCGGCGTACCGCAGGCAGATCCCCCTACTGGGTACACGGACTACGGCAGCCTTGGTAACTACCGAATCCGCGCTCGCGTTCAGCCACTGGATGATACCATCGTCCAGATCGGTGATGCGGTCGCCAGCGAGCACGAAGGCACGATATCATTTAACGTCGGAATCAACTTCGCCCAGCAGGACGATGTACTCCTGCAGATTTCTACGGTCGATGGAACCGCGCTCGCCGGACGCGACTACGAAGCCAAAACCCAGACGATCCGCATTCCAGCAGGACAGACTCGGGCCGAGACAACATTCGATGTTTCCCTGATCAATGACCTGATTGCCGAACCGACGGAAACCTTCACTCTGGTTGTTCAACAGGTTCTGGCGGGTGATGTCGATCGCTTCGACGATATCGGAACAGGGACGATTCTCGACAACGACGACCCGCTCAGTTTGTATCTCGACATCGACAAGACTTCAGTACGCGAAGATGCTGGCCCCCGCGCGGCCAAAGCGACCGTTTCCCGCAACGGCGACCTGCGTGACCCGCTTACCGTGCAACTGCTCAACTCCGATGATTCGGAATTATATGTTCCCAAAACGCTCACCTTCCCTGTCGGCGTCGACACCATCGAGGTCGACATTGAAACCGTCAACGACGGGGCTATCGATGGGACGCAGGCGGGCATTACGTTGACAGCGGTGTCTCAGGGATACTTCTCGACACCGGACTCGATTACCGTGGTGGACGACGATCGGAGCAACTACCGTACGTTGGGGGGACATCTCTACGAGCCGATTACCCCGTACGGCGACTATCTCGTCCTGCTCGACATCCACGTCGACGAAGATCGGGTGCTCGAAATTCGCGGTTCCAACAGTGTCAGCACCGCTCTCAAGTTCGCGCCCGGAACCGGCCTGTACATTGAAGGGGCCGTGCTGGCGGATGCGTCTGAAACTCGCACGATCACTTTCCGTGACCAGACCGAACGCGACAACGAGGTTCCTCCCTGGGCGGGTATTTTCTATTCTGCGGAAGGGCAGCAACCCACCGCGTTCGATAATGTCTCCGTGACCGATGCGATCAACGGTTTCACTGTCTACGGCACCGATACTCCAGATTTTCTGGTCACGAATTCGACCGTGAGTGGACACGTGGAAAATGGTTTCGTGGTTACCGCTCGAAATGGGGACAATATTGGCGAAGATGAGGTGAAAATCCTCAACAACCTCATTTACGGTAACGGTGAGCACGGCGTGCTTGTCAGCTCGTTCAATACCGAGTTCAATATTTCCCGATCCGCTCCCACGATTGAGGGGAACACGATCCACGGACATCGACAGGGGGCGGGTGTCTTCCTGATGGCCAACACCAGCATCGTCGAGATTACACCGGAGAAAGCGGAAAGCATCGTCGCTCCCCGTATTTTCGCGAATGATATCCAGAACAATAAGACGGGTATCGAAGGGGTTTCTGTCCGTGTTCTCAACGACCAGAACTACACCATAGTTGCACCAATCGCACATAACAATCTGATCGCGAACAATACCGGCAACGGTATCGACTTGAAGGTGACGACTCCGCTTGGTTTGATCAATGCCGATATCATCAACAACACGGTTGTCGAGAACGGTGGCATCGGCCTGTACCATTCCAACTCGGTCGGTGACAGCTTCTCGGTTCGCAATAACATTTTCGCGCACAACAACGGTGGTGGCATCGTTGCTTCCGGCCCGTTTACTCCGCGGATCGAATCGATCATGCGGAATCTGGTCTGGGAAAACGGCGGCAATAACTGGGTGAATTATCCTGCTCAGTTCGGCACGATGACCGAGTTGAATGTGAACCGCACGCCATCCGATCCGGAAAAGAATATCAGCGGCGATCCGCATTTCGTGAATGACGGCAGTTTCAAGATCATGCCGGACTCCATCGCGAAGAATGCGGGGACCCGTTCCGATGACGACTCTCAATTCGGCGGTTACGAAGGTGTCGAAGCCCCGCGAATTGATTTCTTTGGAAATGCCCGCGATTTCCTACGTGATATCGGCTATCACGAAGTCTCCGAAGGAGGTTTCCCCTTCTCCGAGGACTTTAACGATGGCGCGGCACAATTCTTTGTTCCGACCAACCCGAACGACTGGACTGTTGATCTCCAGGGGGGCAACTACTCGTACCTGGCCAACACGGTGGGAACGGGGAATGTCGCCGTCTCGGTATTCGGATTCAATCAGCTGCCGCAGGACTTCGATATCTCCGTCGAGATGACGGCCGTTACCGGCCCCAACCGCTGGTATGACGGTTTTATCGTCTTCGACTACAAGAGCCCGACCGACTTCAAGTACGCCGGTATGTTCACCGGACAGAACCAGTGGGTCGTGGGCCACTATCAGGGCCAATTCGGCCAGCGATACGTCAACGTCGATTGGGACAACTCCGGTCGCAAAATCAACGCTGATCAGAAGTACCTTG
>PABD01000002.1 GCA_002702685.1 Planctomyces sp. | reverse complement strand
GGGTGGCCCAGACAATCGCGCAAGCGTTGTCTGGGTGCCGAAGGCACACAACGGCGTCAAACTTTTCAGGTGTCAGAGTCGATCGAGCTCTCGCACTGAATCGCATTCACCACTTATGTGTTGCTACGCAACCCAGACAACGCTTGCGCGATTGTCTGTCCCACCCGGGAACGTCTTCACATCCCCAACTCTTTTTTCAGGTTCGCCAGTTCGTCTTCGATGTTGCGGTTGCGTTCGGCGTCGAGGTCGTTGGGGGGAATGCCGAGGGTGCTGGGGACAGGATCGGCTGTCGGTTCCCCTTTGAACTGGGCCTGTTTGCGAATGGCTTCGTTCAGGCGGGCTTCTACCGCGCGGAACGTCGTCATCAGATGCTTGACGGTCGCTTGCGCGGCTTTGTGTTGCTGCTCAAGACCGGCGACGACATCTTCCATTTCCTGCTTGCGATGCAGGGCCTTGCGGGCTGCTTCCTCGTTTCCGGCCTGCAAGGCTTCCCGTGCTTCGCTCAGCCAGTTAGCCAGTTCGCCCCGGTAGGTCTCCAGTTCCGCGACGATTCGCTCTTCCTGCCGTTTCGCGTTTTTGACGGCTCGTTCCGCCCCCGCGAACCCTTCGCGCATTTCCACGATGATCACTTCGAGGGCCTCGCCCGGGTCCTCTTTGGATGCCAGGATTTCGGAGAGGTTACAGGAAACAATGTCTGTTAAACGACTGAAATATGTCATGGTTACACCCGTTGGACCGTGTCGTGACGGTCGTCAGTAGGAATGATCCCTCTCGCTTCCCTGAAACGGAAAATTCCGGAAAGTTGCCGGACCCTCTTGATGAATTCAAAAGCAACCCCCGCCGAAATACTTCGGCGGCGTTACTCTGGTCCTGTCCGGCCCAAAGTTCCCCCGGAGATGCTGGAAAACTTCACCCGAGGGAGAAACAGGTGGTGCGACCACCGTTGGCCCACAAAGGGGAGTACGCCCGGCGATTGCCGGAGGATCATGGTCTTTTTCGTTTTTTTGGAAGGAGTCTCTGATTGAAGTCGAATTGTCAGTCGGATCCCTGAAAAGACAGGAACCCGCCTGAGCCCCATATAAGTTAGATCGATCGGTTCGCCCGCTCCAGTCCGATGGTCCCGTTCATCTTCCTTCGCGTGCGAATTGTTCAAGAATCGAGGTCGATCTGCGGCGCGACGATCCCCCGTTCCTTCAGTTTTTCCTGCAGCTTTTCCCGCGCCAGTCGTAACCGGCTTTTGGTGGTGGGGACGGTCGATTCCATGATCTCCGCCACCTCCGGCAGGCTGAGCTGAGAGTAATGGTGTAAGGTGAACGTCAGTCGCTGCTCGTCCGGAATTTCCTGCAGTAAGCCGTCGACGAGCGCGGCGAGTTCAATTTCATGAACCTTTTCCTCCGGGGAGAGAATCTCATCCCGGATGCGCGCGAGCCCATCGTCCTCGTCTTCTTTTTTTCCCTTGTGCGCGTGCACGAGCGCGTCCCGCGACTGGCGGCGGATGCTGTCGATCATCAGGTTGCGGGCGATGCGGTACATCCAACCCCGGAACTTGCCGCGAGGAAGATAATCCCACGCCTGATCATAGATGCGGAGCATCGTATCCTGGGATAAATCCTCGGCCATCTGCGAATCGCGAATGTTACGGTAGAAGAACCCGATCAGTTGAGGTTGATACTTCTCCACCAGTTCTTCGTACGCATCGATTTCGCCGCTCTGAACGCGGAGCATCAGATCATCATCTTCGTGCATGGGCGAAACCGGAAGGGGAAAGAAGGACGGGGTGGCTGGTCTGTCTTCAGCGAGCTTGTTTACCTAAAATAGATTGATGAAAACCCCTGCGCGGATGCAGGCTGAACATGGTATCCACCAGAGGGCGTTTCTATAGTTTTGCGTGCTGTATTGTTTTATGGGACCGTATCGTGTTTTGGGCCCGTATCGTTTTTGGGGAGGGTGTCAGTTCCCTGGACGCCGATTGTACTCCCCGGCGTGCGTATTTTGAAGCAGCATCTGAAAATCCGTTCTTCGGCAGGAAAGTGATATCGTGAGTGGTACCGGAAAAAAGACGTTCGACCTCAAGTACGGAACCAGCGGCAACGTCCGCGTGGTGATTCCGACGGAGAACGTCGTCTCCTCGTTTTCCGCACCGCCCGCCTGCCAGGATCTGAAACGGGAAATCAAAAAAGCACTCGAAGAACCCCGCGACTTTCCTCCCTTCGCTTCCTGCATGATTCCCGACGACCGATTGGTGATCGTGCTCGATCCGGAAACCCCCGAGGCGGGCCTCCTGGTCGAATCCGTCTGCGAGATCGCCCTCAAGAAAGGGGTCGACGCGGAACAGATCACGGTCCTTCTCCCAACGCACAGCCCGGAAACCTTGATGGAGACTTTGCGCGAACATCTGATCAAGAGTTGCGGCACGCCAATCAAAGTCATCGCGCACGATGCCACGCTGCCAAACGGAGGATCGTACCTCGCCTCCAGCAGTACTTCGGACCGCATCTACCTCGACCCTGCCATCATCGATGCGGACCTCATCCTGCCGATCGGTCAGATCGCGTTCGCCCCCCTGCTCGGTTACAAGAGGAACTTCAGCACGCTCTACCCGGGGATGTCGTCGGAAGAAGCGATTCGCAAATCACACGGTCAGGCGAATGTCGAACTGGAACCCGACGACGAACGGCAATTGCATCAACTGGTCGACGAGATCGGTTGGCTGCTGGGCATACAGTTCACGCTGCAGGTGGTGGCCTCCTCCGATGGTGGCGTGGCGCATGTCCTCGCAGGTGCGCCTGATTCCGTGATGCGGCACGGTAAGGAACTGCTTGACGAATGCTGGACGTTGCGTATCCCCGAGCGGTTGGAAACGATCGTCGTGTCGGTCGATAAATCCGGTACCGGTGAACATGGCTGGAAGGAAGTCTGTGCCGCGATCGAAACGGGCCGCAAACTCGTCGAACATGGTGGCCGGATCATTGTCCTTTCCCAATTGAACGAACCACCGGGGACGGGGATTCACCAATTGGCACGGAGTGAGTTCCCGACCGACGTGATGCGATCCCTCCGGGAGACACTTCCGGATGATGTCATTCCCGCGTCGCAGCTCGCGCGGGCGCTGGATTGGGCACGGGTTTACCTGCTCAGTTCACTCACCGAGGAATTCCTGGAAGACCTCTTCATGATCCCGATCGAAGACGAAGCCGCTCTCGATCGACTCCTCCAGAACGAACTCGGTTCCACGGCCATCATCCACTCGGCGCAGAGTGTACACGGTTACGTGAGCAACGATTGATCCTTCTCGAACCAATGAAACACGTCTGTCGTCCTCGTTACCTGGCCGGGTAGCCCGGACAATCTCGTTTTCGAGTTGTCCAGGTTGCGGAGCAATCAGCCGAATACTTCCCCGGTTTGGAACCACAGATGAACACAGATGGAGTCGAACCGATGATCAGCATCATCGTAAAGCTTTCGAGAATTAATCCAGGGATGCCTGACAACGATCATCCGCTATTTTATCTTCGAGTGAATCACGTTTATCTGTGTAAATCCGTGTCCATCTGTGGTTCAAACGAATAACACGCACCCCGCACAACGCGGTCGCGATTGTACGGGGCTACCCGAAAAAACTCAGATTGTAAGGGGCTATCCATGTGATCCCCACCCCAGTCTGAACCGGCGCATTGGAACAAAGAGGCGTCACAAACAGTTTCGCTATGTGTGTTAAACAAGCGAAATATTCTTTTGTGTATTTGGTGTGTTTCGTGGTCAATAAGAATCCTGGCGCCTGGGTGTTTAAACAACCCGGCCTTCGGTTACTCAGCGGCTTTTCTAACCGGTCGTTTGAGGGTGGCGACCCAGATGCCGGCGACGAGGGGGAGGATCAGGAAGAAGATCAGCCCGTAGCGATAACTGCCAAAGAAGTCTTTCGAGAAAGCCAGTGGCAAAGTCCCGAGTGCGGCGGCATAGATCTGAATCGAGAGGGCCATCCCGCGAACCGACCCCTGGTGCAGACGACCGAAGTAATTCGGCCAGACAACGGTCCCCGCGCTGCGTAATGTTCCCCCCTGAAACCCGAGGCAACCGGAATAGATAATCGCAAACCAGGCGGCGGGCATCAGCAGTACGGTTAACACGCTCACTGTCAGCGAACACATCGACATGATGAGCGCCGCGCGGATGAGATTGCGATCGCACATGTAACCGGCGACAAGACTGGCCAGCGTCGCCATGATCGCCTGGAATCCGATCAGGTTCACCGCCCATTCCGCGGAGATGTCACGTTCATTGAGCAGGGAAACCTGGTGAAAGATCAGCCCCGTCCCCAGCATGGCGCTCACCCCGAGGACGAGTGCGACTTTCCAGAACTCGGACGAGCGGATCGCTTCGGGTAACTCAAACGATTCTTCGTCGGGTAACAGCAGTTGCGGTTCCGGCTTTTTGAGTTCCTGTTCCGCCCGCGCTACCTGGGCGGAAACAGGGCCCGGGGCTCCGTCAGGAAACAGGCCGATATCCTCGGGGCGATTGCGAACGAGAAAGAGACTCGGCACCACCAGCGAGATGACGACGAGAGCGCCGCACACTACCCAGCCTGTCTGCCAGTTGAAATGCGCGATCACGTAATGATTAATCTGCGGAAAGAAGAGAACCGATAATGTTCCTCCGACGCTGATCAGGCCGGTGGCAATTCCCCGGCGTCGAGCGAACCATTCGCTGACCATCCAGGTGGAGATGAGTGTCAACGTCCCCTGCCCCAGGCAACGGATGAGGGTGAAGCAGATACAGAGCGTGACAAAACCAGTGACGAGGGACATGAAGTAACAACTGACGCCGAGCGCAAGCGCGACCAGCGGCAACATCACGCGCGCTCCGTGCTTGTCGAGACCTCGACCCATAAAGGGAAGAATGAATCCCCCGACGAGCGTGGCGAGCGTATACGCCGCCGAATAGATGGTGCGATCGAGCGTTCCCCCCGCGCGGGCCTCATCACTCATGAACCAACCGGCAAAGAAGCTGTTCGACAGGTTCAGACTCTGGAGCATGGGATCGATGAAGACGGCAACCGAGTACGATTGCCCCGGTCCCGACATGAACATGGCCAGCGCCGCCAGGGCGAGGATGCTTCCCCCCCAGAATCGGAACGACGGCAGCGGAGCCTTCTGCGAATCGCCCTCGAACGCAGGGGCATACACAGCGGTGACCGAATCTCCGCCGCTCCCAGTGGAGGCGGACGCCTCCGTCGGTTCGGGACAGGTTGTGTCCACAGCAGAGGTATCGGAAGCAGGCGATTGCGAACAGTCGTGTGTCATTCTGAAATTGATCTGGTTACAGGATCGGTGATGGAGCGCAAGGGGTCTATCTGGCTGGACAGCAGGCAAGCCATCCGGGTTCATACGCGTGGCGGCGGGAGGGTCTGTACACGCGGATTCAGGCGTGGCGAAAACCAGTGCTTTCCCCCAGAGCGTCGGGAAAGCCTTCGGAGGCCCGGTGGCGAATTTTCGTTATTCTCGCCGGGCAACCTGAACAGCTGAAAAGACCTCGATCAGAGGGAGGAATCAGGTCGCTCCGTTGTAACGGAGAGCCGGGGGAGGTGAAAGATCACGTGCCGATAAATCCCCATTCAGGATGAGGAAATCTGTCCATCGCCCCGCCTTCGAATGGCTTCCAGGCACTGCTCCATATTCATCCTCCCTACCGGATTGTTGGTGTGAATGAAGAATCGGAAAGCCTGAAAATCCAGACGTCCGTGAAAACATTCCTCCTCAAACCATTTGCAGAATTCATATCCGCTGGGTCCCTCACCCAGATCATGATCGAGAGAGAGGACACGGACCCGCCCGGATTTCACCAAGTCGATCGCTTCCTCAACTGTCTTGACCCAGATGTCGTCCGGCTTGGACCCGTAGTTTTCCTGGATGAAGGGATCCCGGGGATCCCGTTCATCATCCAGCCAAAGTCGAGGTTGTTCCGCGTTCATTCTGATGTCCCGCCCTGATCGCTAAACGAGGCTGCGAATGTAGTCGAGGGCGTCTTCGACTTCGGGGACTTCGACACCTTCTTCCCGCCCTCCCCGGTCGCATTCGCCGAGGAGGATCAGGTCTTCGTAGTACTCCGATTCCTGCAACCGGCGTCGGGCGCGAGCCCCGAGTGTCCCCTCGACCAGTTTATGGGATTCCATATGATGTTCAATCAACCAGGCGGTGCGCGGTGTGATGAACCCGTCCAGCGCGTGGAGGGCGGCACCGACATGATCCCCCGGATCAATCGCTTTCCCGACATCATGTAACAATGCCGCGAGCAGCATCTCCTCGTCATAGGGGACTTCGTCGCACATCAGGTCGTAGACCTGCAGGCTGTGGTACAGGGCATCTCCCTCGGGGTGATACTTGCGGCTATGCTTCACCTGACCGAGCGGAAAAAGGAGTGAAGCATAAACCTGAAATCGATCCAGTCGGTCTTCGGCCCCTTCCACCGCTTCATCAAGTTCCAGTTTCGGATATTCTTTTTCCAGGAACTGTTCGAATTCGGCCAGCGACGCCCGTTCCATCGCCTTGCCGGTGATCGACGATTTGAAGACGTAGTGGGCTTTGTCTGAGGGATAGACGGTCAGTTCTACCGGATACCGTTCCTGCACATGAATATGCACGTAGGTATTCTCTTCACCATGCTTGCGGACCTGCTTCTGCTCGACCGTGAATTCCAGCCCTTCCTGATCGAGGGCCATCGTGACGGATGAGGTCGAGGAAGCGAAGACATGAATGTCGATATCCGAGCCTTTGCGGATGTGTCCCGTCAACGTGCTGCCAATGACGCGCGGCTTGAAGCCTTTGAGCAGCCGAAGAAACCGGAGTGCTTCGATACGCATCTCACGCAGTTTATCATCGTGAGCATCGGCTTCGTAGATGGCGGCGAACCGTTGGATCTCCTGGCGGATTTCGGCGTTACTCGGAAGCTCGGAGGGTTTCACCCAACCCTGGCAGATTTTGCGGGCCGCTTTCATCTTGGCCCGGTAGTACTCTTTTTCCTGTCGGTGATACATCAGTCGGGCAGCTTCAAACACGATCTGCCGCCGCAATTTTTCATTCGCCATGAATCTGGCAGTTCACTTACGAACTGTGGCACGATCGCTCCTCAGAAAGGAGCATCGCTCAGTAAGAAAAGAATCAAAGAATTGACTGGGGCTATTATGGGCACCCTGCGAGAGAAAAGACAGGGCAAAACGGCGATGACCGCATAACCCGCTCTGCTACGGCGCCATCGTTTTGTTGGCGGGGCTCCAGTAACCGGGATTTTGCGCCGGTGGAGCCGGTACCAGGTTGGGGGGAGTCCAGCGAAGTTCTGCGGGAGGAATGCCTCGTTCCGCTCCATGTGCTTCGGCCGTCCGCTGGGGGACTGGCTCGGGCAACGTATTGAGGCGAGGTGTCCCTTTCTCGCCTGTTTTCTGATCGGCGTGGATGACATCGGCGTGCGGTGTGGCATCGACATGCTGCAGATGTTCCAGCAGGATGCGTTGGACTTCCAGCACGGTCTTCGGATGACGATGGATATCGCTGTGTTCGGCATGCACCACGACTTCTGATTCGACGTTCTCCAGGTGCGCGCTCAGATAGGGAACCACGCCGTCCGAGTTCTCTTCCAGGGGTTTATCCGAGGTCACCCCCACGACGTTATGATACGACACCCATTCGGCCTTCTTCGATTCGAAGTTCGCCTGCAGAATCGGAGACTTGGGGGAAAGTGAATCGATACTGGTCGCGGTCGTGATGTCATTGATGAAGAAGGTCGGATCGAGTTTAAGAATGCTCTTACCCGCATCGAATGTATGTCCCGGCAATGAGATCAGCTTGCGTCCCAGCCACTGCGTGAAGTTGTTGGCCAGACCGGAGCCTCTATGCGGACTCCCGATCGTCACGACACGTTTAATCGATCGTTCCGGTTCGAAATAGAAGAGTCGCTCCAACTGCGCTTTCGACTCCTCGGAGCCACTGACCTGTTGAATCGGCGTGTTGCTGACTTTGTTCCAGTAGACATCGCCACCGTGCGAGGTCAGCATGCGCGAGACGAGCCCCCCCATGCTGTGCCCGACGACGACCATTTCATCCAGTTGGTTTTCGCGGTCCATCGCGGCGAACGTTTGATTGAATTCACCCAGACTGTCGCGCAGATCGGCGGTCGTTTCCCAGAAGGGTTGTCCACTCGGATAGAGGTAGAACAGGAACTGATACCGATCACGGATTTCCGGAACGCCGCGCAGATCGTTCAACATTTCCATCCAGGTCATCGGGCTCGACCAGAGTCCATGCACCATCAGCACGGGTATCTTTCCCGGTTGATACGGCTGCACCATGTACAACCCGGAGATCTCTTTCGCCTTGTCCGCCCAGACGAGCCCATAGGTATCGAGATGCTTGAGCTTCGGGCTGTCGAGGAAATAGGCCAACGGAGTACTGATATCACTCTCGAGTGGTACCTCGTACTTGGCGACATCGATTTTGGTATGTTCGGTCGGATCGTGCAGTTCGAGTTCCGCTTTGAGGGGCCCGTTCGGATTTGTCTTGTCCTTCTTGAGCCGCAGGAATGCCGTGATCGGGAAGCTCAGGTTGGGAGCATAGTATTTGTCCTGCAACGTCTGCTTGCCACCGTTCGAGCGTACGGCAATCAGGGGAACCCCCAATCCGTGCGTCCGATACGTATTGGTCAGGCCGTTCAGTTGATAGTCCGAAACGAACCGGAACTTGTCGAATTCCTGGTTATTCCAGTTGAACCCGTGGGCGCGTATGGTGAACTCCACCTGCCGCCCACCGATCGTATTGACCTTGGTGACGCCCGGTTTGAGTTCCCCCGCTTTCTGCACCTGCCGCAACCCGGCTTCGAGCGCTACGTTATACAGATCACAGGCGCCGCGGAACTGGGGGTCATACGGATTGGTTTTCCCCTGGTAACGTGGGTGAAACAGGTAATCGTAGGAGTACAGCACGCAGTTGAAATAATGCTGCATCGCTTCCTGGCTGTCGGAAAGCTCGCGATGTTTTCCCGCCAGATAGCTGAGCTCGGAGATGGCGTAACAGGTCTCCTGCTTCGGAGTCTGTTGATAGTATTGCATGAGGCCGCGGAGTGAGTCGCTGCTGGGAGT
>PABD01000001.1 GCA_002702685.1 Planctomyces sp. | reverse complement strand
TTGAAGATTAAGTGACTGGGCGTGAGGATATCAATTGAAGAACTGGACGAGTAGAGGGAAAATCAACGGGCTGTTAGGATACGCTGTATAGCGGAGTTTCAAGGTACAACGGTAGACGAGCCGTAAGTCTATGACTTGCGATCTTCCAAGCATGAGAAGTCCCCCAAACCGGTCAGGAGGTCCGATGAAGAACATGGAACCATTGGCCAAGTCCAAAGTTGCGGCTATCGTGACTGCGGTGACGGCAGATCCACGGTGGGTGATTGAAGACGAACTGATGTGCCAGGTTTTGGGTTTTACCTTGTATGGATACGCTTTCGGTGTCGGTCGCCTCTTTTGCTTTATGGAGGTCGCGGACATTCAGAAAATGGCGGCTGACGAATTGACGGCGCTTGGGATCGGGCCACAATACGCAACCGGTATGATGGAATGTGCCCATCAGGAATTCATTCAGGAAAACAATCAATCTCTCCACGCACAATTGATCGGAGTCGGTCACTCACTCTTCGGACGTGAGGATTCTGCAGAATTTGTTGAATCCGTGTTCTCGAACACTGACCTGATTCGTCGCAGCATGGAACAAAGTGGCAATCAATAACGCAAAACTTCTATCAAACGACACTTGATGCCACCCTCACCCCGTAAACTTCATCCCCACGATGCCGCAGATGATCATCCCCATGAAGAATAAACGGGAGGGGGTGACCGGTTCGGAGAAGAGGTAGATTCCGAGGGTTGCGGTGCCGATTGCGCCGATGCCGGTCCAGATGGCGTAGCCGGTGCCGATCGGGAGGGTGCGGACGGCGAGGGCGAGCAGGACAATGCTGATCACCATGGAGGCGACCGTGAGCACCGTCGGCAGTGGTTTCGTGAAACCATGGGTATATTTGAGGCCGATCGCCCAGCCGATTTCGAACAGGGCCGCGATGAAGAGATAGAACCAGGACATGGCATTGTCTCGCTCAGGTTTGCGAGGTCGTCCCCGCGGGAGAAAACAGATACGGACGTGGGGTCGTCCCGGCACGTTCGTTTACCTGGCGAGCATGATAAGTCGCTGACGAAGAGCCAGCAAGTGCGAGCCTGTTGCTCGGCGGGCTTACAAACTCTTACTCAGTGAATAGACTCTGGATTTCTTCCAGTGTTCGCTCCACCAGCACCCTTCCCCCTTCCGGACCGACGTCATTACTTTCGATGACAGCGCTGTAGCCACCGCCCTGGTAAGCGCGGGCGGTGGGAATATAACTTCCCGCTCCGCAGAGTTGGATCACGAACGTCTGCACGGCGGGACTACGGGCTTTCATCTGCAATCCGAATTCATTGAAGAGTTCGAAGTCGTTGGTCGCAATCACGATATCCCCGAGACGAATCACATGAAGCTCCATCTCGTAAGGTTCTTCCGTACCCGCCTGCTGCGCGGCATAGCGGTCCAGCACCGACTGCTTCCACTGACGACGACGGAGATCGGAAGGTTTATCCAGCGCTTTCACTTCTTCCTCAATGCGGATGCGTTCCTCTTCACTCACCTGTTGCTTCGGCAATTCGATTGTTTTGACTACATGTTTGAAGAGCGGCGACGTCCATTTGTCTTCTTTAGCACCGGCGTATGCCTCCTCCCAACCGGTGACGATGCGGCGGGCGTAGGTCTCGGTGGCGGTCTGACCGGTCAACTTCTCCATGCGTTTCTGCGCCGCTTTGCGGTACATCGGACGCGGCGTGAAATCACCCGCGGCGCCCGTCCAACCGAGGATATGCAGGTTCTCGCCGCATTTCTCGCGTAATTGTCGCCTTACTGGATCCCAGAAGTCGGCATGCAGGTTTTTCTGGCCCTCCACCGCCTGGGCCGGGCAGGAAATGTTGATCGCGGTAGCCAGGAGTTCGTCCCTGTCATTCCAGACAAAGAGAATCTCCATACCATGCTCGACATATCCTTCCAAGCCCTGGAAATCCTCGGCGGACGTGCGGCCGTACATGGCGGCGCGTCCGTCGTTAAAGACAGATCGCCGGTTCTGTCCAACGACCGCGTAACCGAGCCCCCACGCAACAGATCCCGTACCCCGAGAATTCCAGGCCTCGACAATCGCATCCGCAATTCGCGTCGACGCGAAGTCGACGAACTCCGCCGGACGGGTGATCCCTTCATCAGGCAGCGAATACCTTCCTTCAATCATCGTCGGTGCTGTGTGCGTATGCGTCGCGCTCAGAACGATTTTCTGAACATCGATGTCCGGCAATTGCGGGGTGACTTTTTCCCGGACAGCTTCCAGCAGACCACCCCGAATCGCGACGAGGTCGCACGAGACCATGATGGCGTAGTCTTTCGCTCCTTCATCGCGCGACTCCATCGCCAGCACCGAGGCGAAAATATCCGTGTCGGCGGTTTCGGCAATCCGCGTATACATCTGCCCGGTCAGCGAGACGGGAAGCGGCGGTGTGATCTTCGTTGTTGCGGCCCCGACGTATAAATCGGCGAAGGTGGCATGTGGGCAAAGCCCCGCGATGCAGAAAACGGCGGTGGCGATCAGCAGACGATGCAGCGTTGCCAGTGCGGACATGGTTTCTCCCCGTATCGAATGCGCTGGGCGCAGGTATCAGAGTAGGTTATCCCTCTATCTCTGACACAATCACGGAGGAATGTCAACCTTGCAGTGAAACGAGGCGTGTGGGAGCAGTCCTTCAGTTGGATCCGGTATTGAAGTTCACGAGGTACAAGCCGGCGACCGCCGCGATGGCGAGCACACCGCTGAGGAGCGCCATCACCCACATCGGCACACTTGCCTTCGGCTTTTCCTCCAGCCGGCGGATCGCGTCTCGATAGGCCGAGAAAGCCAGCAAGAACATCAAGGCGCCCGCGAGAATAAAGACCGTAGCCAGCGATTTCGTCAGCCAGTCCGGGTTCGACTCGGCCATCAGTTTGGCGATGGCAAACCCCGTGGCCGTCGAAGCGAGCCCCGTTCGAATCCACGCGCTGTACGTCCGCTGTTCGGAAAGAAACGTCCGATGCACCGCCGCCTCGGTCCGTTCCCGCGCCAGCTCATTACGTCGATCGGTATCAGAGGGAATGTCGCTCATGAATGGACTGCGAATAAGAGAGATACCCCACGTGGAGTACGCGTTGAGGAATGAATCAACTTTATTCGAGTTTAAACAGAAGCGACGATTCGTCAAGTTAGCTCGGCGTCGTTATGCAACCGCAACTCGAAAAGGAAGTGCAAGCTAAGTCACAGGTCAATCGTCGAATAACCACGCCGAGTCTTTTTCCAAACCAGGTGAAGATTTCGTCAGACAACTGTGAACTCACCGTCGCGTTGCGGCCAGGCTTGTGGCGGCGCGGCCGTTTCCCGTTGTTGAGTCTGCTTGGGAGAGTTGATCGAAATCGCCACGCATCGCTTTGAGGGCGTATCGCTCCTGTTCGATTTCCGGTTGGGTGCGGAATCCGAGTCGGCGCATCACGGGCATCGGCGGACACCAGCCCTGCAAGGCATGCTGTAACAGAAAGCCGCTGACGACCGCCGGGAGCGCGTAAAAACGTCGGTTAACGAATGCTCCGAGTCCGAGGCCGATCAGGGAGATCGTCGCCGCGTTCGCTTCCAGACTGCGTTCGATATCCCATTCTTCGTCAAGCTCTTTCAGACGCTGCTCGATAGCGGCGTCGCTCGCATTTCCAAAGTGGGCCAGGTTCTCTTCCGTCTGATGGCGAATTCGTTGATTCACTTTGCTGGAACAGTGGTTAGGAACGCGATCGACAGTGTTCGGAATGACATTCATTTTTCTACTCCCGCATAAATTGAGATATTCGGAAATCCTGAAGGAGTGCAAACGACATACCAGCCTGATCAGGCTTGAGTAAGGAGCGTTGAGACAGATATCGGTTCACACTGACAGCGCAGGAACCAGTACGAACGCTCGTCGTCCGAGGAGGGGTGACTACTTCGCCACAATCGCCGCCCAGTTCTCGTTACCCGGAGGCGTGAGCACTAAGTCGTTGCCTGGCGATAACTTATGCGCGGAGCCGAATTCGCCGGTGTTAATGTTAATCCACTCTACGTCGAGTTCACCCGCCGCGTTGCTCAGGTCGATGCTGACTTCGCCCCCGGCCGGGAAGTAGACGGCCCAATGATGAGTGCCATCAGTCGCCAGGTAAGCTTCGTTTGGTTCACGGGCGGAGAGAAGTTCATTGGCGGGTTTGAGTTTCCAGAGCGGCATCCGTTCTTCCAGTTTCCGGGCGGCGCGGATACACGCGACGGCCTTGTCGTTGATCCCAAGTCCCGAGTCGGGGCGATGAAAACGGATGGAGGCGGCACCGGCCAGCAGATGACGCCAGAATCGTTCTACGCCATCCTGGTCGCTGTGTCCGAACTTGTTGTCGGTCGCACCGTAAGTTTTGGTGGTATTCATCGGCCGCGGTTGGGAGGCGAGGTATTGTCGCACGTGCAGGAAGTTATCCCAGTGGTTCTGTCCTCCGTTGTGATTATTCTGCGAGACGTCGACGAAACCATACAGTTCCGGGTGGTCGAACGTGCGTTTGTGGCGAGCCGCAGCGAGATTCCAGTCATCCCACATCTCGGTGACATAAATCTCCTTCTGCTGAGTCGCCGCGTATTCCTTAACGAACCTTGCCCAGTAACGACTCCATTCTTCTTCCCCATTTGTCTCGTTGTCCATGCAATACAGGACATGGTCATAGGGCAAGCTCGTGTCGAGTAGTTTTCGGACGAACGCCTGTTGGAACGGCAGAACAATTTCGTTGTTCTGCTGCGCGGGTGTCGTGAAGAAAAACGGCTGCCGGTTGGCGCCCGGGTGGTCAGGGTACCGTTTCGCGAAACCGGAGTCGCGGTAATTGTAGTTAACATTATTCTTCGGATTGTAGGGATGGATTTGCCAGCGATTGGAGTCACCCGAATCGGAATAGTCAAAGCGATCCCATATTTCAATCTGAATGAAGATCTTCCGCCTGGCGGTTTCCTTCAGCAGACGTTCGAAGCGTTGCCAGTACTCATCGTTCCATTGAGTGAGGTCGTACCTGCCATCGTCCCGCTGCGCGAAAGGATAAAGCTCAAAGCCCTTGTCCTTGCGGTCACTCATGGTATTGCGGATTACATTTCCCCCTGCTCCGGCGATGCGATCAAGCTGAGGGATCAGTTGGTCTTCCGGCCATTGGAAGAGGTTGTCATCATCACTTCCTCCCAGCAGCAGCACCGGTTCGGCGTGATAACTCCAGTACCAGGGATTCTTCATCCAAGGCTTCAACGGCGCTTCGTCGCCCACGAGGTTTCCCGTTGCCAGGCAGAGCGTAACAATGGAAGAAACGAGCAGCGTGCAGATCTTCATCATGACATGTTCCTGAACGGATCGGCCGGAGTTTCAGCTGTTTAAAGGTGACATTAAGCATATCTGTGCCCGGAGACGGGCTCAAGTATCACGCATGCCGGTTTCGGGAACGGTGCTTGCAGAGATTTGTTAATTGCGGGGCCGGGTTGGCGGTTGGTGTTTCGTGGATGATCGCTTTAAGAAGCTTTTCTTCTGTAATGTCGGACAGATTCCATGTCTATTTATATTGAAATCAGGATCAAAGGCTCGCTGGATGATATCTGGGAGAAGACTCAGAATCCGGAACTCCACAACCTCTGGGACGCTCGTTTTACGTCGATCACTTACCTGCCGCGAGCTGATGAAACAGCCCCACAACGATTTCGATACGCGACGCGAATTGGTCTGGGGATCGAAATCGAAGGGGAAGGAGAAACGGTAGGTGGGCACGCCAAGGAGGGGGAGCGGACTTCGGCGTTGAAATTCTGGTCGCAGGACCGGAAATCGCTGATTCGGAACGGTTCCGGTTACTGGAAATACATCCCGGAGGAAGATGGCGTCCGGTTTCTCACGCGATACGATTACGAAATCCGCTTTGGCTGGTTCGGTCGATTCGTAGATCGCCGGTTCTTTCGGCCGTTCCTCGGTTGGGCGACGGCCTGGAGTTTTGATCGGTTGCGATTATGGATCGAAAAAGGGATCGACCCCGCTCTCTCCCGGCGACAGTTCCTTGTCCACCTGCTCTGCAGATTGAGTGTCGCGTTCGTCTGGTGCTATCACGGCCTCGTCCCCAAGATCCTGTTCCGTCATCCTGACGAGTACGTCATGTTGACAGATGCAGGGGTCTCGCAACCGACTGCCGAACTCGGCGTGTTCGCCGCGGGAATTGGGGAGATTTTGCTCGGACTCCTGACATTATTCTGTTTTCGAAGTCGCTGGCCATTCGTCGCGACGATGGCGGTGATGACAGTGGCGCTCGTCGGCGTGGCGATCAATTCTCCGCGTTTTCTCGTTGCGGCATTTAATCCGGTTACGCTCAACGGACTGCTGACGGTTATGTCCCTGATCGGGCTGCTTGTGATGGGCGATCTGCCATCAGCTTCCCGATGTTTGAGACGTCAACCGGAGAAAGAGAAATGACCTCGATCTACCAGCAGGCCCTCGGAGCCGACTTTCAACGACTGCATCCGAAGATTCAGGAGCGGTTCGGCTTCAGCAGTGACGACCGTATCGCCTCCATTGGGACAGGAATCATGGAAGAAATCTGGCGGGGTCCGTTTTATACGATTCCCTTCCTGTCCATCGGGGCGTGGCGACGGATCATGTTTCCGGAATACGGTCGCGATATTCCGTTCAAGATTGAAAATTACGCCTATCGAGATCGGTTCGATCGCGAAACGGTGACGTGGATTCGCACGTTTGAAAGTCGCCGACAACGTCGATTTGATGCCTACATGATTTACAGCGGGAATCGCAACTGCATCGTCGACTACCTGGGCACGCATCAGCATCTCGCCGTCGATCTTGAGATGCGTGCCGATGAGCGGGGCGGTCTGTGCATCCGTTCGGGATCCCAGCGTTTCTACGAAGGCCCGCTCGCGTTTTCGTTCCCCATGGCGTTTTCCGGAGTCGCCGAAGTCTGCGAATGGTATGACGACGACACGGAAAAGTACCGCATCGAAGTCAATGTGACGAATTCCCGTTGGGGAAAACTGTTCGGATATCGGGGAGCTTTTGATGTCGAATGGCGTGAGATCAAAGTCGGTGCGATTCCCGACCATGTCGTGCCAGTGCGCGAGGAACGACGCGAATAATACGTCGTTCAGACAACACCATTTTGATCAAGTATACGTTTCCGCTCGCTTGTGAGTGATTCAATCCGATCCGTCAGGTCCGCTCGTTGATGGCGGCATTGACTGAGGAGCCCGCGGACGGCTTCGATCGCATTTGCGCAGGACGACTGAGCTTTATTGATACGCGATTGGACGAGCCAGTCGACGATCAGGCCGTCGAAAAAGTAATCGGCGAAGCTGGTCAGCCCGTCTATCTTGAGATCGATATGAATTCGTTGACTGACATCGGCCAGTTCCTCCTGAAAATGAGCCAGTTCACGTTGAGCGCGGTGTGCGTGACTCCGGGCGTCGTCCAGCCGAGAGTGTTTCACGAACGTAGAGATCGAACCCCCACCGAGCATGTCCCAGGTTCCCCAATTACCGGCGGAGTTCAGGCTGGATTGAGTCGACTTCAGGTGATTCAGCGCCGCTTCTCCCGCCTGGATCGCTTCCGACAATTCCCTGTAGTCACTATCGAGTTCGGCCAGTTCATCCGACACCTCGATCAACCAGGCCCCCTCGGGTGTGCCGGCGTTTCGTAACCACTCTTCTTTTTCAGCAACAAGACGCTGATAATCTGATTCTGCCGTGGTGAACTTACTCTTGTCCGCCTTGAGTGACTCAATCTCGGCTTTGATTTCGGCGATTGTCTCTTCGGATTCCTCGTACTTGAGCCAGGCCGCCAGCATCTCCTGTCGTTCTTTCTCAAGTTGTTGCTCTCTACTACCCAATACTGTGTAAAACAATCCCGTAATACTGAGTCCCTCCAGACGTTTAACGTCCGCCTGCTCCGCCTGCCAACGGGCCTTCAGTTGTTTGCAGTAGTCGACTTCGCTTTGCAGCCGGGCGATTTTGGCCAGTAGCAGACTTTCGATCTTCTGGAAACGCCGGAGATTCTCTTTGGCCTGTTGGATACGTTCGTTGAGAGCTGCCGTCATTAGGATCTCCATGCGCTGTTGTCGTTGCGGGGCGGAATTCGCGATGGAGGGAAAACGGAAGTTGCCTGAGTCAAGATCACGCACTTTTTACAAATAGCCATATTAAAGGAAAAATATAGCTGGAAACAGTGTCTCGCTTATGGCGATGACATTCCATTTATCTCGCCAAAGATCCCCCCACCAAGATAGACAGCCTTATCCCCCAATGTTTCTTCGAGACGTAAGACCTGGTTATATTTTGCGAGTCGTTCTCCCTGGCTGACGGAGCCGACCTTCAACTGACCGGCACCCGTCGCGACGACGAGGTCGGCGATGGTGGTGTCTTCGGTCTCACCGCTGCGGGCGGAGATGACAGGCCAGTAGTCGCAGTCGAGCGCGAGTTTCATCGTCTGAAGTGTTTCGGTCAACGTTCCGATCTGATTCAACTTGATCAGCACGCTGTTGGCGACCTGTTTTTCTCTACCCTGCCGCAGGCGTTCTCTGTTCGTAACGAAAAGATCGTCGCCGATCAATTGCACCCGATTCCCCAGCCGGGTGGTCAGTTGCCGCCAACCGTCCCAGTCCTCTTCGGCCAATCCATCCTCAATGCTGATAATCGGATACCGGGAAACCCATCCCTCCAGCATATCGATAACATCGGTTGATGAAAGTGCGGCATCGCCGGTGGCGTTCAACCGGTACGTGTGCGCGTCGGCATCGTAGAAATGGGTGCTGGCGACATCGAGACCGATGGCGATATCCGCGCCGGGAGTCCGGCCGATCGACTCGATTGCCGCGACGATATAGTTGAGTGTATCTTCGTTCTTCTTCAGGCGGGGACCATATCCTCCTTCGTCGCCGGTTAAGGTTCCTTCGTAGCCATCACGATTGAGTAACTGGCCAAGTCGCTGATAGCAGGTGATGATCCATTCGAGCGCCTGGCGATAGCTGGTAGCACCGATGGGCAGGATGAGAAAATCCTGAATATCCAGATTCCGCCCGGCGTGCAATCCTCCCGAAATCATGTTGACCATCGGCAGCGGTAACGACATTCCGGTTCCGAGCAGCGAGGTCCGGGGCCGCTCGCTGCCGGGTTGCAGGTCCCGGCGATGTTCCTCCCAGATGGCGGCGAATCGGTCGACGGGTGACTGCTGGTAAGCCTCCGCGGCGGCATAGGCCACGGCGAGCGAGGTCCCGAGGATGGCGTTCGCGCCGAGTCGAGACTTGTTGGGCGTGCCATCCAGCGTACACAGGATCTCGTCGATCCCCTGTTGATCACTCGCATCCTGACCGATCATCGCTTGTGCGATTTCGGTACGCACGTGGTTGACCGCCTTGGTGACACCCTTTCCACCAAACCGGTTGGTATCCCTGTCCCGCAATTCGACGGCCTCGAATTTTCCGGTGCTCGCCCCGCTCGGAACGATTGCGCGACCGACACGGGCGTTGCGGCAACGCACCTGAACTTCCACCGTCGGATTACCGCGACTGTCGAAGACTTCGCGGGCGTGAACGTGTTCGATCGTGGTCATAAGCGAGCTTTCCAGCGTGGGGTATGTTTCTGTTACGTCTTCAGTTTCTGAACGGCGGCCAATCGTTCGAAGGCGTCCGTCATCGATTCCGGCGGTTGTTGAATCAAGCTGAGGGCGAATGACCGAACCTGATCTTTGACGTGCGGTTCCGTAATATAATCGACCGGGCTTTTGCCATCGACCCGGGCGAGCATACACGCGGCGAGATGTTTAATGGAACGGCGATCGAGTTCGGCACCGGCCAGGGATTCCCCCTGATCGGCGAGTTGACGCCGGTATTCGCGCCAGAACTGGTCGGCGAGTTGCAGACAGACCATCCCTCGGGTGCCGTGATGAATCGTTTTGAGTAGCAAATGGCTCAGAAAAAAGCCGAGGTCAAACGCGGGGTCTCCGAAGTGTGCCGTTTCGAAGTCGACGAGGTGAATTCCTTTCCGCGAGATCAGAATATTTTTCGGACTGAAGTCGGCCAACACCAGACAGAGCGGATGGGCCTCTATTTCCTCGATGAAGTCGGCGATCCAGTTCTTTAAATTTGGATATGAACCAACCAGATAGCGGTAGAAGGGGTCAATCCGTAGTTGATCAAAGACTTCCCAGTCGCCCCAGCGTTTTTCGTATTCCGGATTCTTCCATGTTCGTGCATGAATTGTTGCCAGGAAGGTTCCTAATCGGCCGGCAATCGATGGGTCAAACTGACCGTCGAGCAGGTCTGCCTTCCAGACACGGTGATCCGGATCGATAGCCTCCATCGCGAACAGATAGTTCTCGCGGTCTTCGAACAGGACTTGAGGGACGACGCCCGCGGGCAGCAAGGTTCCCAACTCCCGCATCACTTCGGCTTCGCGCCAGATACGGTTCAGGTTGCTCAGCCACACTGCTTTGGTTCGCAACTGCGCCCGGGACTGCTTGACGACGAAATCCGCCGCAGATTCATGATGAATGCGGATGACGATGTTCGAGACCCCCCAAGCCAGCGTTTCCGCGGTCACGCGCTCACCTGCACCCAGATGTTGTCGCGAAATCAGATAGTCGACGACATTATCCGCCGTAATTTCCAGAAAGGTGTCCATAAGTCCTTTATTACTTGGAGTCGTCGAATAAACGGGCGGTGTCGACCATTCGGCATTCAAATGCTTTGGAATGGTCAAAGTAGGAGCCGGGGTCTTCCTGTAATTTGTGAATGTCCTCGGCTGTGACGATTTCTATGCTCTTCGCATTTCCATCCTTTGTTTTTGCTTCGGGGGCGAAGAGGTAGGCTTTCAGCTGCTCTTCATCGGTTTTGATATACCAGATGATCACGGTCGGATCGGGGTCGTCTTTTTCTTCCGGGCTGGCGAACATCAGGTAGCCGTCGGTGGCCGAGATGACATGCAGATTGAATTGCCCCCCTTCCAATCCGCTCCCACCTCCGTCGGATTCGAATTTGAAGTAATGCATCGCTCCCCGGTTTCCCTTCTCGGATACCACCCGGGCGAGGTACTTGTCCTGCGGTGCATCTTTTTCATCGTCCGGAACGACGGGGCGCATCGCCCAGACACCCTGGTGTTCGGTGAGCCACCGCGCCGCCGCGTCGTCATTCGGAATCAGGCTGAGGTCTCCTTTGAACTCGACGCATCCGGCGAGAACGCAGACAAAGAACGCAGCTAATAAAGCGGCAGGGACGTAAGTGAGTTTCCAGCGTGTCATTGCTCCATCTCCTGGTTAATAGATCGATCGAAGGACAATTGTCGAAGGGGAGGAGCTGAACCGTCGGCGGGATCTATTTCTCCTTGCGCCAGATCGCCTTCCCCTTGTAAATGGTTCCGAGTTGATACCGATCGTTCGGGACCATTTCCTGATCCATGATTTCAATCATTCTGGCAACGACCTCGGCATTCACTTTCGCGACGTCATGTTCTTCGTGGATATCTTCGCTGAGATCGTAAAGGTGGAAGTCACCGGAATGATAGTTGCGAATCCCTTTCCATTTTCCCAGTCGAACGGCTTGCGCATATTGGTCGCCGCGGGTGTGGCCGTAGTCCCAATACAGAGGCGTGGTCCGTTCGGGGAGTTCATCCCCCTTCAGGGCCGGCAGGATATTGATACCGTCGGTTTGTTTCCTTTTGGGGAGCTTAACACCGGCAAGTTGAGTGAAGGTTGGCAGCATGTCCTGGAAGGAGATGATTTCGTCGCTCGTACTATCGGTCGGGATAGTGCCGGGCCAACTGGCAATGAAGGGGACGCGGATTCCCCCCTCGGTCAGATCGCGTTTGAAACCGCGGAGCGGGCCATTGGTATTCAGCTCTGCGGGGACAGTATTGTTACCACCGTTATCACTCGTGAAGATGATCAACGTGTTCTCACGCAGTCCCATCTCATCGATCAACGCGACGATTCGACCGACATCCGCGTCGAGCCGATGAACCATCGCTGCGTACTTCTTCGATTTCTCTTCCCAATCTTTGTTTGAATACGATTCGGTGGTCGGTACCGTCAGTCCATCAGGATCTTCCTCGGTCGAGGCGAAGTGCGGCAGCGTGAACGCGGCATATAGAAAGAACGGCTGCGCGGCCGATTCACGGATGAATTCG